>NZ_JAYGIH010000012.1:0-62606 GCF_034932455.1 Leptolyngbya sp. CCNP1308
CGTGTGAGGTGAAAGTCTCACGCACGGTTTTGAAGCCGAGCGGAGGGGGTAACCCCTTCGCTTAGGCAACTGTCTGTCGGTGTTCCACCACCGGCAGGCAGCGCCAAAGTTTTCGAGTTCTGTGTGGCCACCGTTCTACTCAAACGGCTTAGTGAATGAGTGTACTGGTACAAAAGCTCCCCGTCAACCGTGAGGATTGAGGATGACACGATGCCGTGGCAAACATTTAGATAGAATAATTCTGCCTATCCATCCATGAAAAGTTTATTATTCAGGTTATCTAATGCATATCTACCCCTTATAGGCTGTTTAGATTGCAAGTAATTTATCCATTTATTGAGCAATCTAACAAAGTCATGCTGATAAAATATGCCCCCAAATCTACTATTGTTATCAATCAATAAAATTGAAATTTTAGAATTATTTTCAAAGCAATGTGATTTGCAAATCTAAGCAAGGACTAAAAAGATGAATATATTTGAGCGTTAAATTAATGATTTATGAGTCTAGATTTTGGAAAAACGATCTCTTAAAGCAGGCCAATAGTCTTCGCTCCAGAATGCTTCAGAAACGGTGGCCAGAAGCGTCGTTTGCTCGACTTGAGCAAGACATGATGCTCGGGTTTTACTCGATTCGAAAATTGATTGAATCGAAAAAGTTGTCAGATGCAGTTGCAAATCAGAGTTTAGAAGCACTTTCTTATGAATGGATGGGTGAGCCAGTAACCCTTATCAATAAAAACAAAATAGAAAAACTTTACAACCTCAATAGTGGGCATAAAATTCAAAAGAAGCTAATATTTTTCTGTCATCAGTTTATACATAGTTATATTTTTGAGGTTTTATTTGATGAAAACTATCGTTTAAATGGCATTTTTATCAGTTCTGACAAGGAGAGAA
This sequence comes from Leptolyngbya sp. CCNP1308, assembly GCF_034932455.1. NCBI lineage: Bacteria > Bacillati > Cyanobacteriota > Cyanophyceae > Leptolyngbyales > Leptolyngbyaceae > Leptolyngbya > Leptolyngbya sp. CCNP1308. Next base: position 900 of record NZ_JAYGIH010000012.1, read on the forward strand.
ATAAGGCTTTATACCTTGTAAAACTACAGAGCGTAATTGACATTTTTGAACAGGTTGGTAGTGATTACCCTACGAATTTAGAATATACCATTAACTTTAAAACATTGGAGTATGATGTCAAGGCTTGGTCTCAAAAAATAGATCAGTAAGGCCTAGCACTGCGTGCGGTAGTGAAGCGAGAACCTTTGATTGATGTTTAAGGCATTCATCTGCACACAACCTGACTGTTAAGGCTGTTCATTTTAGGCTGATGCATTGAACTTTAATCAATTTTTATCTTATTCATTCGCGGCATCTAGAACATCTGCATATAGTTGCTGGCTGATGCGAAAGTTAGCTTGATTAATCAAGTTATCCATAATAGGCCTAACATCTATAATTAACTTTCGGCGTTTTGCCAATAGAAGAATTCCTAACGCTCCAATGACCTTTATACCCAAATTGCTTGCAGCTTGCCTGCCAAGCCGTTCATCGATTATTAATCGAGGCGCTTGTACCTCGACAGCAAGCGCGATCGCTTCAGCCTCACCAATATTGACTCGCGTTCTTAGCTCGCTAACCAACTCTTGATTTTTAACTGAAAGAACCTCCAGCCAATCTGCTGACTGAACTGCCGCGATTACAGTTGCGCCAGCCCCTGGATCTAGCAATTCCTCATGCACTGCCCGTGGAATCAAAATCCTTCCATAAACTTGCTGCATTAAGCCGAGTTGACTGACCTTTGCCAAATTTGAGATTGGTGAGGTATTGCTTACAATTACCACAAGTACTTTATTTCTTATAAGGCTTTGAGATCTTCTTGAAACTCAGCGACATCGTAATGAACACAGATGTCCCGATCGGCTAGCAATTTTTGAAACTGCATTCGGTGCAAGCCCATTAATTCGCTAGCTTTTCCCAAGCTGATTTTCTCCTGTCGAAACAACATCAGCACGATTTCTAAAAATAGCTCTCGCTCTGATAAGCCGCTGGCTTTTACCAAATCATCTGAAATTGTTAAGCTCATAGCTAGTTCTCCAGATCTCGAAATTTGTCAATTACCCTTCAGCAGGTGGTGTTGGCAAAACCACAAGTTCACCAATATCAACATTGGGAGGTTGCGAGAGCGCAAAGAGAACCGTCCGAGCCACATCATCGGGACGCAGAGCATCGGGCTTTGGGTCATCAAAGAATGGGGTATCCACCATCCCTGGTTCAATCAGCGTGACACGCACCCCCGTGCCTCGCATCTCCTCTCGCAGGTTATAGCCGATCGCTGAGACAGCCCATTTCGAGACTGAATACATGGAACCTTTCAGCACTGTACGCCCTGCGATCGAGCCAGTAATAATGACGTGACCTTTGGCTTTCTTTAGTTCTGCTAGGCTAGCCCGTAGCGTGTAAGCAACGCCCAAAATATTGGTGTTGACAATGCGCTGCCAAGACTCGACAGGAGCGCCCGAAAACCCACCCGGCTCACCGCCACAACCAGCATTGGCAAACACCGCATCTAGACTGCCAAACGCCTCTACAGCATTAGCTACTAACTTTTCTTGAGCCGCATAATCAGTGACATCACAGGCAAAAGTCCGAACGTTATCGGTACCCAGCTCTTTCGCCAATTGATCCAGCTTCTCAGTTGAGCGGGCAGCTAAGACAAGGTTGAAGTTTTGCGCTGCCGCCTGTCGGGCAGTGGCGGCACCGATACCTGAGGATGCACCGGTAATCAGTAGGGTTTTAGGATTCGACACGTTGAGTATTTGCCATAGGTCTTCACGGTCATCTTGCCATAGCCGATTGGGTACGTGTGGTACGTAGCTAAACCTGCTGTGAGCGACAAGCGCTCAAATTCCCGCGAGAGCTAGGATGCTTCTGCTTTGCCCAGGGGTAGGCAGACTGCAAAGCAGGTATGCCCCGGTGCAGACTCCACAGAAATGGTGCCGTGGTGGCGGTTTTCGACAATACGAAGCACCGTTTCGAGACCCAGCCCCGAACCTTTGCCCACCCCTTTAGTGGTGAAAAACGGCTCATAAATCCGCGACTTAATCTCGGGTGGAATGCCCGGCCCGGTATCGGTAATTTCTACCCGAGCATCGCCCTGGAAATGGCAGGTGCGCAGGGTAAGCGTCCCCTTTTCACCCATCGCGTCGATCGCATTGTCGATCAAATTCGTCCACACCTGGTTTAGTTCGCTGCCGTGGGCCATTAGCTTGGGCAGGGTGGCATCGTAGTCGCGCTCCACCTTAATCCCCTGCTTCAGCTTGAAGGCAAACAGTCGCAGGGTATCTTCCAGCCCCTGATGCAGGTCAACCATCTGCCGTGCGCCCTGATCCATATAGCTGTAAGACTTCATCGATTTGACCAGGGTGGCGATGCGCTCGGCCCCGTGCTGTCCACTCTGAATCATCGACATCATTTCAAAGGAGAGGGCCAGCCAGCGAATACCCATGTCGCGCAGCTGGGTGGGGTTGTCGCGCCAGGGAGCCGTTAACTTTTCTAGCGTGGGGATATCAATACCCGCCAGGGCCAGAGGTTCGGCGAGCTTCCAGGCTTGGGCTACGCCGTAGTCTTCGAGCCAGTCGAGCAGTTCCTCTTCGCGATCGCTCATTGTTGCCGCATTGGCCCCGCCCTTGAGAATGGTGTCGTAGCCCGCGTCGCGTACCTGCTGCCACCGTTGGATATCGGCTTCGGCGGGCTGCTGCTGGCCGTAGAGCATGTTCATTTTCTCTAGCTCGCGAATGGCGGGCACCACCTCGCTGAGCGATCGCACCAGCGCCGCCGCTGGGTTATTCAGCTCGTGGGCCAACCCCGCCGACAGCGTACCCAGAGCCGCCATTTTTTCGCGCCCGCGCAAAAACGACTCCAGCCCCCGCACCCGCTGCTGCATCAGGCGAAACACTACGCGCTCAAACTCGCGGCACTCGTGCAGCAGGGTGAGAAAGTCGGCCCCGGTGATCGCATGGATCTCGCAGTCTGACATCGCTTGCAGCGTCACCGGGGCAGGCTCATCGGTAAGCACCGGAATTTCGCCGATATAGCCGGAGCCTTCGTGCTGGCCAATGGGCATAGCAATGCCCTCACTCTGGCGAGTAACACCGAGGCGACCGGAGACAATAACGTAGATCGTGGTGGTGAGGTCGCCTTCTTTAACCAGGTAATCGCCCTTGGAGAGCTGAAGGGAGGTGGCGCGATCGCACACCCATTCCAGCCGTTCCTGAGGCAGGTGGTTAAAGGGCTCGATCGCCTGTAAATGTTCCAAACACAGTGCTGACGCGCTCATCGCACCGCCCCCAAATACTGGTGAACAAACTGCACGCAGATCGACCCTTCGCCCACGCCAGAGGCCACCCGCTTGATCGACCCGCAGCGCACGTCACCCACCGCAAACACGCCGGGCAGACTAGTTTCCAGCAGAAAGGGGGGCCGTTCTTGGGACCACACCTGGTGGGGCGGCACTCCTGTACTGGCCAAGTCTGGCCCGGTGAGCAGGTAGCCCCGCCCATCCCGCTGTACCAGATCCTCCAGCCAATCGGTGTGGGGAGTGGCCCCAATAAAGATAAACAGCGACCGGGCGGGCACGGTTTCGGTGGCTCCGGTGATGGCGTTTTGCAGCACTAGCGCCTCTAGCTGCGTCCCGCCCTTGGCTTCGATCACGCTGGTGTGGGTTTGCACTGTGATGTTGGGTGTCGCGGCGATCTGGTCGATTAGGTATTGCGACATGCTCTTGGTTAGCGAGTCGCCCCGCACCAGCATCGTCACCGACTTGGCGTACTTAGCGAAGTTCATTGCCGCCTGCCCTGCCGAATTCGCTCCGCCGATGATGTAGACGTCTTCTCCTTCGCAGGCCAGGGCTTCGGTTTGGGCCGCGCCGTAGTAGACCCCTGCCCCGGCAAACTGCTCCAGCCCCGGCGTATCGAGTCGCCGCCACGCGACCCCCAGGGCCAAAATTACCGCCTGGGTGCTGATTTCGCTGCCGTCGCTGAGGGTGAGCAGTCGGTAGTCGTTGTTGGTTCGCAGGGACTGCACCGACTGAGGGGTGAGAATTTCGACCCCAAAGCGGCGGGCTTGGGTGACGGCGCGGCGGGCCAGGTCGCCGCCGCTCAGCCCCACCGGAAAGCCCAGGTAGTTTTCAATGCGGGAGCTGGTGCCCGCCTGGCCACCGGGAGCCTCGCGCTCGATCAGCACCGTGTGCAGCCCTTCGGAGGCACCGTAGACCGCCGCCGCCAGCCCAGCGGGGCCGCCCCCGACAATCACCAGGTCATAGAAGGGCTTGGCCGCCGTGATTTGCAGGCCAATGCGCGTCGCCAGTTCTGTGGTGCTGGGCTGGCGCAGGGGTTCCCCGTCGGGGAACAGCACCAGGGGTAGTTTGGCTTGGGTCACGCAGCCCGCCAGGGTGCGGGCCTCTTCGCTGCGCTCCACATCCAGCCAGCGGTAGGGGATCTGGTTGCGGGCCAGAAAGTCTTTGATCTCGTGGCTCTGGGGATTCCAGCGATCGCCCACTACCCGAATGCCCTCAAACGGGGGCCGAAAGTTGGCCTGCCAGTCGGCCAGCAGATCATCCACCACTGGGTACAGCTGCTCCTCCGGCGGATCCCAGGGCTTCATCAGGTAGTAGTCGAGGCCGACCTCGTTGATGGCGCGAATGGCGGCATCGGTGTCGCTGTAGGCGGTGAGCAAGGCCCGCTTGACGTCGGGCACCAGCTCGATCGCCTGCTCTAGAAATTCCACGCCGCTCATCTCGGGCATGCGCTGATCGACTAGCAGCAGCGCCACCGGGTCGCCGCGCTGGACAACCTGTTGCAGGGCTTCGAAGGCGATCGCCCCCGAGCTGGCCCGCATAACGCGGTAGTGTTCGCCGTAGTGCCGCCGCAGGTCGCGGGCGATCGCTTGCAGCACATCGGGGTCGTCATCGACGGTGAAAATAATCGGTTTGGCCACGGCAATAGACCTGAAGGGGGCGATCGGTCTAGCCCTTGACGGTGAAGAGATGACTGCCAAAGGCGTTGCTGCCCAGTGTAGCCGAACCACCTGTCAAGAATCTGCGTGGAGCTATACCTCAGCTACTGCTCACAGGTGCTTACAGATTTACCGGGTGCTGGCCGTAGTAGGGCATGACCGACGACCAATCGGGGCGATCGCCTCCCTGCCAGCGCAGATCAGCCAATTTCAGCACTTGCACCACCGTCGCCGCCAGGTCATCCCCCGCTACCACTCGGTGAAACGGCTGGGGATACTGGGACAGCGCCTGCTCCCAAGCCTCTGCCGTGAGCACCTGGTCGGGGTGGGATGCCTCCAGGCCGTTAGCGGTCGGTGTATAGATGGCGGTGAATAACTGCTCTCGCCGAGCCTGCATCTCTACAGCAATATTTGAAAAAGACCCAATCGGGGATTCGTCTAGGGCCTGTTGGGCGATCGCCGCTAGGCTCGACACCCCATACAGCGGGATCTCTAGCTGCTGAGCCAGCGTGCGCGCCGTCACCACCCCAATGCGGGTGCCCGTAAACCCTCCCGGCCCCTGGGCCACCGCCAAAAATGAGAAATCCGTCCAGCTATAGGGCGCAATAAACGCCATCAGAATGGTGTGTAGCTGGGTGGACAGATCGCGCCCCAGGGGCCAGGTCTGGTGGCGGGTTTCGCCGTCAAAATTGCTTAGGGCCAGCCCCAGGTCGGGGCCGCAGGTATGAATCGCTAGACCTAGCATGAACTCTGTTTGGGTATCCAGAAGACCAGGAGTTTAAGAATACAGGAGCCGGGAGCCGGGTAGACCCGCCGCTGCATTAATCCGCCCTTGTAGCCCTCGTAATATTCAAACTTTGGCCCTTGCTGTAGAGTGATGACATTCTCGCTTTGGCTCTGGGCTAGGGCGATAACGGAACCCACAATTCCGCCATGACTCATGGGTCTTCACCAGATTTAGATCCTCCCGATCCTTCCCCCCGGCGGCGGTGGCTGAGGGCGCTGGCCCTGGTGGGCAGCGGGCTAGCCCTAGGTGGAATCAGCTTCTGCTGGTGGGGTTACGCCCTGGCCCGGCGCGAGCTGCCCCAGTTTTTGCAGCGCAACCTCAGCGATGCCCTGGGTCGCCCCATCAAAGTGGGCGAATTTGAGCGCTTTAGCCCCACCGGGGTGCGCTTGGGGCCGTCGATTGTGCCCCCCACCGAAGACGATTTTTCTTGGGTGCGATCGCAGTCCCTCGAAGTCAATTTCAACCCGTTAGAACTCCTATTCACCCGCACCCTGCGGCCCAGTCTGATTTTTATCGACCCCCAGGTATCCCTCAAGCAGGGATTCGATGGCGAATGGCGGTTTCAGCCGCCCCAGTCGGTGGGCGAAGACGGACTCTTTAGAACCGAGCTGCGCAGCATCCAGATTCGCAATGCCAACCTGGCGATCGGCCCCCTGTCGCGCACCTCGATTGTCGAACTGCCGGAGGGCGTTTCTAGCGCCACCTTGGTGCTGCTCGAAAACGTCAACCTGCGGGTGCGCTTTAGCGGCCCCGACAACCAAACCATGTCGATGGTGGTGGGCGGGCGGCTCAACACCGGAGCCTTTCAAATTCGCGGTGAAGGGCAAATCGACACCCGCCAGGTGAATCTGGCCATCCAGGCCCAGCAGCTGCCCATCGAGTCGGTGAACCCGCTGCTGGGCGGGGGGCTGTTTGTGCGCAGCGGCCAGCTATCGTCTAACCTCGACCTCAAATATCGCCCCGAAGCCGACGCCCCCCTCACCGTTAGGGGCACCGCCCGGCTGCGCGACGGCGATATCGTGCTCAGCGATTTGCCCTCGGCTCTGCAAGACATCAACGGCACCCTGCTGCTCAACGGGGTAGGCGGCAGCCTAGAGAATAGCTCCCTCAAGTTTGGCCCTATTTTGGTCAAGGCCGCAGGCAGTGTAGATGCTCGCCAAGGCCACGACATGGCCATCACCATTCCCGAAGTGAGTCTGGCCCAGATGGCCGAGGCTTTTGCCCAACCGCTGCCGGTACAGGCGGCGGGACAGTTTCAGGTCGAAACCCAGGTGACCGGGCCGCTGAAACTACCCCAGGTAGCGGGCCGTTTGGCCAACCTGGGAACCGTGCAGATCGATCGCTTGGGTTTTGAGACCATTGCGGCCCAGTTTGGGGCCACCCTCGATGGCGCGACCCTGCACCAGGCCACTCTGCGCCCCGCAACGGGCGGCACAATCACCGCTCAAGGTAAAGCCCTATTCAACGGAGCCCTACAGGATCTCTACAGGAATCGCAACCGTCAACGGCTGGCCACAGCCCCCTCACCTTCCCCCGATCTAGAGCTGACGGCCCAGACCGATCTGCCCCTCGATGGACTGGCGGCTCTCTACGGCCTGGCCCTGCCCAAAACCTGGCGACTGGGGCCGCTGCTAGCCGAAGCAAGGCTGTCTGGCTCCCTGGCAAATCTTCAGGGAGAGGCCACCTGGCAACTGCCCCAGTCCACTTTTCCGGGGCGAGGACGGTTAGCCTACAGCGATCGCCTGATTACCGCCGAAGAGGCCGTTTTTGAAGTCGGGGCAGGGAAACTGCAAGCGAGGGCGATCGCCGACCTCAACCGCCGCAACTGGCAGGCCACCCTAGCGGGCGACACCCTAGCTCTCGGTCTGGTATCGCCCCAGCTCCGAGGCACGCTAGATACCAACCTCCAGGCGTCGGGATCGCTCACCGCGTTGAACCCAGAGAGTATTCGCGCCCAGGGCCAGGCCCGCTTTTCCCACGCGGTGCCGTTAAATCTAGCGGCGATGGATGTTCCCCGTATAAATCTGGCCGGGGTCGATCAGGTACTGCCTGGCTCCCTCAGCACTCGCTTTGCCTGGACGGGTCAGAGGTTAGACATTGCTGAAGCCACCACCCCCAACCTCTCTGCCCAGGGGGCCGTCGATATTCGCTTTTTGCCCCAGCAAAGGCTACCTCAGATCAGCAATATCAACCTGGCGGCTCGCCTTTCAGACATTAACCTGGGCGCTGCCTACGGCCTGGTCGATGGCCCCCAATGGCTGCGCCCCCGAGGCACCCTCGCCTTTGACGGCACCCTGCGCGGCAGTCTGGACGATCCGCGTTTAGCGGGCACCGTGGGACTGCGCCAGGTGGGAATGAATGCGTTCACCCTGGTAGAAGCCGTTGTGGGGCCAGTGCAGGCTTCCCGTAGCACTGGGGTCACCGTCAACATGCGGGGGCAGAATGCAGAGATCTCTGCCAGCCTCGCCCCTGACCTCAGACCCAACGCCTTTCGGCTGGCCAGCGGAGATTTTATCGCCAGCGGCCAGCGGCGGGGCAACAGTCTGGATATGAAAATTCAGAACTTTGACCTGACCGCTGTGGGGCTACGCCCTATCCCTCGTCCTGACTTAGGACAGCTGGGCGGATTGCTCAACGCAACGGCCCAGATTGATTTGACGGCCTTGACTAACCCAGCGGCGGTGGTTCAGTTTGCCCTCGATCGCCCCGCTTTGGGGACTATGGGGGGCGATCGCCTCACCGGCAATCTGCTATACCGCGATGGCCTAGCCCTGCTCACGGGCGGCTCACTCCAGCTCAGTCCCAACACCGAGTTTCTGGTCACTGGCACCGGGCGGCTGTTTCCCCAGTGGCAGGGCCAGGCCGAAATCACCACCGCCGCCGCCGATTTTCAAGACATCCTGCGGGTGCTGAGTCTCTACAGCTACGCCGACGTTGGTCGCCTGTTGAACCCTCTTAAGCTGGGCCGCGCTGAGGACCTGAGCGTAAGTTCGGTGGGGGATGCCGACGCACCGCTGCTCGACCAGGCCGAGCTGGCCCAGGTGCTGAGAGAAATGGAGGAAGAACGCGCAGATCAACGAGCCACCGCTCTGCTCCCCGCCCTCGACCAGCTCGAAGGGCGCGTGGCGGGCACCCTGGGCGTCAAAGCATCCCAGACTGAGGGCCTCGCCGCCGACTTTGAGTTCACCGGCCAAAACTGGGCCTGGGGCCGCTACGACTTTGACAACCGGTTTTTGGCGCGGGGGCAGCTGCGCGATCGGGTACTTTCCCTCGACCCGGTTGAGTTCCGGGCTGGAGACACCCGCCTCAGCCTGGTCGGCGATCTATCGCCGCAGAATTCTGATCTGGCTATCGCTGCCGGAACACTACCCCTCACCGCCGCCGCCACCCTGCTCGAAAGCCCTGTGGAAGTTACCGGCTTGCTCAACCTCAACGCTCACCTCACCGGCCCCTACACCAACCCCGATCTGGTCGGCCAGTTGGCGGTGGCCGAGGCCAGCGTCAACCGGCAGCCCCTCACCGAAATCAGCAGCGGGTTTGAGTACCAAGATGCCGTTCTCAACGTTGAGGGTCGAGTCGTCGGCTCAGCGCCAGAACCACTTACCTTCGCGGGCACCATTCCCTATGCGCTGCCATTTATGGCGGTGCGGCCCGCCAGCGACCAAATGAGCCTTGAGGCCACCCTCAAAGACGACGCCCTCTCCCTGGTGAACCTGTTCACCCCCGCTCTGGCCTGGGGGGGCGGTAGCGCCACGGTTGATCTGCGCCTGGGGGGCACGCCCCGCCGCCCCCTGATGTCGGGGCTCATTGCCTTTGATGACGCCAGCTTTGTCAGCCCGTGGCTAGGGGCCTCCCTCGACGATCTCACCGGGGCGATTCAGCTCCAGGGCACCCAGGTGCGGGTCGAGTCACTCACCGGCAGCCTGTTTGACGGCAGCTTTACCCTGGCAGGGCAGCTCCCCCTCATTCCCCAGGATGCCGCCGCTACGGACGCCGGTTTGAGCCTGGCCCTGGCCGATATCAATTTCAACTACGCCAATGAGGTGCGCAGCCGGGTCAACGGCGAACTGTCCCTCACCCGGGCTCTGTTAGCCCCCACCATTGGCGGTCAGGTGCAGCTGCAAAATACCCAGGTGGCCGTAGGGCGCGAGCTTACCGCACGGGCTAGAGAGGTATTGAGCAATCCCACCAGCCTGGGCAATTTCAGAGACAGGTTTGCCCAGGTCAGCCCGCTATTGCCGGTACAGTTCAACAACCTGCGGGTGAGCCTCGACTCAGCGCGGGTCAAGGCGCTGCCGATCTTATCCCTGGGTCTAACGGGGGATGTGGCCCTCAGCGGCTCGGTGCCGGAAGTCTCGGCCGACGGGGCGATTTACCTGACCGATGGCTGGATCAACACCATCACCGCCGAATTTTTTCTGGCGTCGGGTCGTGAAAACGTGGTGCGCTTTAGACCCGAAGACCCTCTCGATCCCCATCTCGATCTGGTCTTAGAGGCAACCGTGCCCCTCCAGCGGCAGTACAGCATTAACACCCTCAACTCCACCACGGGCGCGGCTGAAATTCCGGATCTCAATCGCCTGGCTGCCTCCACAATTCTCGACGAGCTGCAAATTGAGGCGCGAGTGCATGGGCAGGCTAGCCGTCTGGTCAACGGCCTGACCCTCACCAGCAATCCCCCCTATTCCCAAGATCAGCTGTTGGGCATGGTGACCGGCGGTTCCCTAGCTGGGTTGGGCGGGGCAGAACCGGGTTTGGCGTTGGGGTCTAATCTGCTGGCCGCCTTTACCGCCGACAGTCAAGATGCGATCGCCCGCTCCCTGGGCCTGCGCCGCCTGCGGCTGATTGGCACCACGGTGCTGCCCACCGCCAGCAAAGACACCCTGGGCTTTGGAGTGGGAGCTACGGTGGGCATTTCCGAAAATCTCTCCGCCACCCTGGTACAGGTGCTGAACCAAAACCAGCCGCTTGCCCTCACGGCTCGCTATCGCATTAGCGATCGCTGGAGCATTGGCGGGTCAACCGACGTCAATAACCAGGGCCGGGGTTTTGTCGAATACCGGGTTAACTTCCGGTAACTTTTGTAAAACCTTTTTCGTTACACAGAAAATTCGCCAGACGCTTTTAATAATGAAGGTATCCGGCTATCGGTCTTGGTATCTGGTACTGCTACGGTTGCCCCCATGAAAAATCGCTGCCTTCCCACCTGCCTCATTCTCCGCAATGTGGGCATCGTCTTAACCCTGGTTGCCGGCAGCGTACTGCTGGCGGCAGATATCCACGCCTCGGCTAACCAGCAGCCGCAAAAGACGGCGGCCCTGAAGCAGATTTTTGTCTACCAAATCCTGCTGAGCGCAGAGCAAAATCAGGAGTAGGCCCGATCGAGCAGCTCTTTTATGGTTGATTCCAAAGCGGCGGCGAGGGCTTTTAAGACAGCTGTGGTCAGCCACCTCAACCAGGTGGCTCCGGTGACCGCCCGCGCTATGTTTGGCATGGGCTGTACTGCGAGGGCATTATGTTTGCCCTAATTGCCCACGAAACGCTATATTTCAAGGCCGACGCGGGCAACCTGGAGCAATTTACCGAGGCGGGTATGGGGCCGTTTGGGTACGACCGCAACGGCAAGACGGTGGCCATGTCGTACTACCAACTGCCCCCCGCCGTCTACGACGATTTGGGTCTGCTGCATAGCTGGGTTGAAGCTGCGATCGCCGCCGCCCGACGGGGAAAACGCAGGTAGGGGCACAGCCTGCTGTGCCCCTACAAAATTCACGGTCAGAGAACGTCTATTTGCCCCAGAGCGATTCCCTAGACCCCAACCGCCGAGGGTACCGGGTCTTTCTTCACCTTCTTGGGCCGATTGATCGGGTCCATGTAGGCTTCTAGGCGCTTGAAGACAAAGGAGGCCAGGGAGGTCATCACCAGATAGACGATCGCCACCGCCAAATACACCTCAAAGGCGCGGTAGGTGGTCGCCACCGTCAGCTGGCCCTGGCGGAACAGCTCCTCAAAGCCGATCACGGCGGCCAAACTGGTGTCTTTAATCAGGGTGATGAACTCGTTGCCGAGCGGGGGCAAAATGCGGCGAAAGGCCTGGGGGAAGACGACGTAGCGCATAGTCTCGATCGGGTTCATGGCGAGGGATTCGCCCGCCTCCCACTGGCCGCGATCGATGGACTGAATGCCGCCGCGCAGAATTTCCGCTAGGTAGGCGGCAACGTTGAGGCTGAGGGCCAGCACGGCGGCAAAGATGCGGTTAAAGCTGAGGTCAAAGCCCAGGCTCTGGAACAGGGCGGGCAGGCCAAAGTAAATCATAAACAGCTGCACCAGCATGGGCGTGCCGCGAAAGAAATCGACGTAGATGCGGCACAGCCAGCGCAGGGGTTTAAAGGGCGAAATCATGGCAAAGGCCACCAGCGACCCGCCAATCAGCCCCAGCAAGAATGAAGATGCAGTCAGCAGAATGGTGATCCATGCGCCTTTCATCAGGTTTTGGAACAGCCGCCCCCAGGCCAGACCCGTAGCGGTGCCAGCCTCTGCCAGGGATGGAGCGACTACCGGCAGCTCTGGTGGCTCACCGGAAAACCAGCGTTGGTAGATCTCGGCGTAGGTGCCGTCTTGCAGCAGGGTGGCGAGGGCGTCATTCATCGCCGCCAGTTCGTCAGAATTCTTAGGGATGGCGATCCCGTAGTACTCTTCGGTGACTAGCTCGCCGACGATTTTGAGGCCCTCTAGGTTGGCCTCGCGAATGGCATAGAGGGTAACGGGCAAGTCGTTGACCACGGCGTCTACTCGACCGTTGAGCAGCTCTTGCAGAGCCAAAGGCGAGTTGTCAAAGGTGCTGACGGTGGCCCCTTCTACCTGGCCAGCCTGGTCGGCTCCGGTAGTGCCAATTGCCACCGCAATGCGCTTGCCCTCCAGATCTTCGAGGGTGGTGATGTCGTTGTTGTCTTGGCGCACGGCGATCGCCAAACCCGCCTTAAAGTAGGGTCGGGTGAAATCGATGGTTTGGGCTCGCTCGGCGGTGACGGTCATGCCGCTGATGGCTGCATCAATAGTTCTCGACTGCAAGGCCGGAATTAGGCCATCAAAGGGCAGGGTGATGAATCTCACCTCGCGCCCGGCGGCTTCGCCCATAGCCGTCATTAGCTCAATGTCAAAGCCGACCAGATTCCCGGCGTCGTCCTTCATCTCAAAGGGCGGGAAGGCGGGTTCGGTGCCCACTTCCCACACCGCTGGAGCATCTTGAGCTAGGCCGGTCAGCTGAGCTGCCCCGATTCCAAGCAGCAGTCCCAACACCAATGCTAAACAACGCTTTACCCAGCGCAACCCAAACGGACGAAAAACCATGGCGGCGACAATCTACAACAACTAAGTTCCGGCAGCTTCCGGGCGATCGCAATCCGGATTGTGTTGCACCATAGTCAATTCCCTCTGGGATAAAATGTATTGTGCGATACAGATGTCTCCGGTTGCCGGTGATTCTCTGTAGAGACTACGTTCTGTCATTGCGCCCGCCCATGACGACCACTATGCCCGCGATCGCCACGCCCGTAATCGCCTGCGACAATTTGCACAAAAGCTACGGCTCGTTGGAGGTCTTGAAGGGGGTGAGCACCTCCTTTACTAAAGGCGACGTGGTGTCGATTATTGGCCCCTCGGGCTGCGGAAAGAGCACGTTTCTGCGCTGCCTCAACCGGCTGGAGGCCATCAACCAGGGCCATCTAGAGGTGATGGGCCAAGACATGTCGGCCCCCAAGCTGCCCTGGAACGCGCTCTACCACCTGCGCAGCCAGGTGAGCATGGTATTTCAGCACTTCAATCTGTTTCCTCACCTGACGGTAATTGAGAATCTGATGCTCTCGCCCCGTAAGGTGCTCAAGCATTCTGAGGCCGACTGCCGCGACCTGTCCAGCCAGTACCTGGCTAAGGTGGGCCTGGGCGATCGCGCCGATGCCTACCCCGAGCAGCTCTCCGGCGGGCAAAAGCAGCGGGTGGCGATCGCCCGCAGCCTCTGCATGCGCCCCGAAGCCATCCTGTTTGACGAGCCCACCAGCGCCCTCGACCCCGAGCTAGTGGGCGAAGTGCTGGGCGTCATGCGCCAGCTGGCCGAAGAAGGCATGACCATGATTGTGGTCACCCACGAAATGCAGTTTGCCCGCGAAGTCTCGAACCGGGTGCTGTTCTTCAACAGCGGCGTGATCGAAGAAGAGGGCATCCCCGGTGAGGTGTTTACCAATCCCCGCAGCGATCGCCTCAGATCCTTCCTCAGCCGCCTGAGCCAGCATTAGGGAGTAGGTGGGGGGTGGATGAGATGGCCCGCACTGTTTACCCGAAATCCAACATCTAAAACCCAAAATTCAAATCCTGTCTGACAAACATTGATCCAATCGCCTATTAGCGCTAAGATTAGAATCTTTGGAAATTGCTTCCAACCTAGACATTGTTCGGAGAGTAAACGTTTATGGCGCGATATAGAGGCGCTCGCCTGCGGGTTGTACGCCGCTTGGGTGAGCTACCGGGTCTGTCCCGCAAATCCCCCCGCAAGGCTTATCCCCCGGGGCAGCACGGTCAAGACCGCAAGAAAAAGTCTGAATACGCGGTGCGGCTAGAAGAAAAGCAGAAGCTGCGGTTTAACTACGGTCTGACCGAGAAGCAGCTGCTGCGCTACGTGAAAAAAGCCCGTAAGGCCGGTGGTTCAACCGGATTGGTCATTCTGCAACTGCTCGAAATGCGGCTCGATAACACCGTGTTTCGTCTCGGTTTCGGGCCGACCATCCCCTCGGCCCGACAGACCGTTAACCACGGCCACATCTGCGTGAATGGCCGCGTGGTGTCGATCCCCAGCTATCAGTGCCGACCCGGTGATGTGATCACCGTGCGCGATCGCGACGCCTCTAAGAAACTGGTGGAAGCCAACCTGGAGTTCCCCGGCTTGGCCAACGTGCCCGCCCACCTTGAGCTCGACAAAGCCAAGCTCACCGCCAAAGTCAACGGCGTCATTGAGCGCGAATGGGTCGCCCTCAACGTCAACGAACTGCTGGTGGTTGAGTACTACTCCCGTAAGGCCTAAGGCTGCTGGTCATTACCGGAGTTTGTTTGCTGGCCGACAGGTCATCGCTTACCGCCCATAGCGCATTACTCTTACTCAATTAATTTATAGTTTGGCTCCTGGCCCGTCAGCTAGGAGCCATTTTTTTGCGCTGGCTGAGGCAATCCGTGAGCAAAAAGCTATTTCCTAATCGGTGGGCCGCACTAGGCGGTAGTACCGGCCACGGCGGTCTCAACGGGGGCGGTCAGGGTACCTTTGTTGTGATGCACCACCAGCACCGAGCAGTCGGCGTGGTGCATCACATAGTTGCTGACGCTGCCTAGCAGCAGCTCGCTGAGGCCCTTGCGACCGTGGCTACCCACCATAATTAGATCAGCGCCCCAGGAGCCAGCGACGTGGCAGATAGTGGCGGCGGGTTCGCCCGTGGCCTGGGTAAACTCGGCGCTGACCCCAACGGCTTTGGCGCGATCGAGTTCTTGCCGCAGTTGGGCAATGCCCTGGGCCTCAAATTCTTCCCAGCGTTTTTGGTAGAGCCGCCAGGTCGAGTCTTCAAGCACAGGGTAGTAGGCCTGGTATGAGCGAATCGGAATGCCAGGGCTGCCTTCTTCGTAGGCCGAAAGCACATGCACGAGCATCAGATCTGCCCCAGTGGCTGCGGCTAGGTCGAGGGCTTTTTGAAACACCTCTTGCCGGTGGGCAGAATTGTCGAGAGCAACCAGAATTTTTTTGAACATGGCGGTGAATCTCCTGTTTGACAGGCCCGCGTTTTAGGCTCTCTGTTGCACGATATGGGGTGCAGCGATAGAGACAGCGATGGAGCCAGGCCAGGGGCGATGCGGCTACAACCTCTATTATAAAAAGCTCTATAGCCTGGCAAGTCTCGCCGTAACAATGCCTTACGGGAACCGCGAAAACCGGGCAGTTGGCTTCACAGTTCTTAAAGAGATGCGGTTCTCCTTTGGAGGGGCTGCGCCAACGCCCTTCTGGGCCAATCTTTAACCCTTGCACCCAGGCTTGGTTTGGGCCTAGCGATCCTTAGACTGAAGCATGGCGCAATTACTTCCTTCACATCAACTAAAAGAATAACGTCTTTTCTCGAAAGTTTATGCACCCTTAGAATGCTCATAGGGTTGGCTCACGTTTTGCTGTTGGATAAATTCAATAAACCTTTGAATCGCTTTTAGGTATGACTGCTCTCCAGGTTGATAAATTCTCACATGGTCAGCGCCAGAAATTAAAAATAATTGCTTGGGTTCAGACGAAGCCTCATAGAGCTGTTGACTCATCTCTGGGGGAACAACTGAATCAGCACTGCCATGCAGAAATAAAACTGGCACCTGGAGCGATTGAATTTTAGAGAGCGAATCAAATCGCTCAGTTAGCAGCCGATCGATTGGGAAAAGTCGGAGTATTTTTCTGTGTCCGATCGCCTCTGCCATTGAAGTGAACGAACTTTGAATAATCAATCCACCTGCTTCCGGATGTTTGACGGCTAAATCTAGCGCGATCGCCCCACCCAAAGACTCCCCATAAATTACGATGTGCTCAGGCGGAATCTGGCGCACATTCTGTAGGTAATTCCAAGCGACTTGACTATCCTGATAAACCTGCGCCTCCCTGGGAAAATCACCCGCACTTAGGCCATACCCTCGATAGTCAAACACCAGTACTGAAAAGCCCAACTGCCGAAAAGCTGATACGCGAGCCAGGTAATTGTAGTCCCCCATGTTTCGACCGACGCCACAGAGGTATAGCATCACTTTGGGCGAGGTCAGAATGTTCGTCGGCTCATTTTGTAAAAGAACAAAGTTTTCCTGTGGAGTAGGGGCAGGAATCCACCAGCCGTGGAGTTGTGCCTGAGAATCGGCGACTGGTTCCAGATATTCTCGTAGGGAAGGTTGAAATCTGGGGCATCAGGACGCATCGACAGTTCTGCACCAGGCCGGTAAATCAAATGACGCTGCCGCAGCCGTAGAACTAAGCAAGTGGACGCGTAGGCAAGGGCCAGCACAACTACAGCCGTGGCTACGAACTGCTTTCGTTTTTGGGAATATCTACTCAACATCCTGCTTCCCTAGGGCGGCGCGAATCGCCTGCTCAATGGGTACATAAGACGATTCATGCTTGCCTTCAAAATCAAAAGGTTTAGCGGCAAACAGCGGCGGTTGGGCCATAAAACGAGGTTGGGAGCCACGGTTTATCTGTGCTGCGTGCACCAGAAACGGGTGGCAGAGATATACGGTTCCGGCCTCCCCCGTTGCGGCTATCTCGGGGCAGCCGCCTGTGGCCGATAACAGGTTGCTCAACTCTAGGGCAGTCAGGCCTTTTTCTCCAGCAGGCGCGAGCAGGCGGGCCACCGTTTGATGGGAGCCGACTCGAATTCGCGTTGGCGCATCTAACTCCCCCACATCTGAAAAGAGAAACAGCATCAGCAGCGCCCGACCCCGCGAATGAATGTTGATGCGCCACGACAAAAAGTCGTTGACATCGGAGTCTTCCCCCGAAAAACTGGCATCTACATGCCAGCCGGTATCTCCAGTGTCTTCCCTCGAGGGAAAGCGGATGGGGAAGGAACCGACGCTAAATCTGGGTTTCCACTGCCCTGACCCCGCGAGTTGGTCAAACATGGCGTGCAGGTTTGGCCCGTTGGCGGCCTGAACGAAGGGGGCTTGGGTGTAGTCGCCGAGCCAGACAACGGGCTTTTGCCAGGTGGTGCGATCGCCAGGGTCGCACCCCGTATCGGCCCAGAGCATGTCTCGACAGGTATCGGCCAGTTCGCGCGAAAACCCCTGCTCTACCCGGACATAGCCGTTGGTGATGAATTGTTCGATGTCTGGCGGTGTCAACATCAACCCAAAATACGCCGAAGCGCAGGAATGCGGTTCAACACAATGTAGTCCAACAGCAGCACAACGACCAGGGAAAGACCAACCAGGGGAAACACCAGCCCCAGAACCGCAACAATTGCCAGGGGCATGCGCCAGTTCTGCACATGGGCGGGTATGGCCGGGGCGCCGATCAGCCCAGCTCCCTGGGGCCGACGCTGCCACCACATTACAGCTCCAGTGATGGCCAGCAGCAGCACGATCAACGCCGCCACCAGCATGAGCAACTGATTGGCGAAGCCAAAATATTTCCCCATGTGAATGGCCGTTCCCATCTCCACGGCCTTAGGGACTAGACCATAGTCTTGCCAGCGCACGTCGGCCAGCACGGCACCGCTGTACTGATCAACATGCAGGGTCACTTCTTGGGTGGGGTCGGGAGGGAAGGCCGAAATTGTAAAAACCCCGGTCTCTCCTTCCGGCAGCGTTACATTGAAGCCGGGGGGTGCGCCCTCGGCCTGGGCTAGGGCAATCACAGTGTCAAGGCTAATGGCGGTGCCGGAGGCCGAGCCAGGGGCCGGGATCAAATTACCGTGGTGACCCGAGTGATCGGCTTGGCCTGAGGCAGACTGAGGCATGGGCAGCTGTTCTACGGCCCAGGACACCACCTGGCCTCGCTGGTTGAGAGAGCCGGTCAATACAGCGGATTGGGGAATGTCATCCCACATTTGGGCTGGAAACCGGCCCCACACTTGGGCAAAGGTATCTCCCCAAAAACCAGTCCAGGGCAAACCGGTAAGAATCAGAAACCCAATTAAAAGAACGCCATAAAATCCTGGGACGGCATGTAAGTCTCGCCAAACTATCCGTTTGTTCTGGCTCCAGAGGCGCGGAATGAAGGTGCCCAAAACCGCAAACTTTTGGCGCGGCCACCACAAATACAGCCCTGTGATTAGCAGCACTAAACCCCAGCAGGCGGCTAGCTCAATTAGATAATCCCCTAGCTTGCCAATCAGTAACTCGCCGTGAATTTTCCGGGCGATCGCCTGGAAGTTATTGTCCTCATCGCGATCGCCCAAAATCTCGCCGCTGTGGGGGTTGACGAACACCATCAAATTGCGTTCATCCGCCGTTGTCACCAGCACTTCGGTACTGCGATCGGCGGCTACGGGTGGCGTAACCTGGGTAACCGCTGCTGCGGGATAGACTCTCTCTATAGTCTGGATTTGCTCCACATAAGGCAACACAGCAGGACTAGGTTGCACAAACATGAGGTCGTGATACATAGCCGCATCTAGCTGCGGTTTAAAGAGATAAACAATGCCCGTCGCAGCCAGCACAACCATGAAGGGAATCACAAACAGCCCGGCGTAGAAGTGCCAGCGCCACACCGTACGATAAAAGCGATTCCCAGGCGATAGAGTGGTCGGGGGTTGATCTATAGCTAGGTTAGATGGGTTCATGCCAGTATGTTTTGCCCGAAGCAGTGGGTCTAGCTAACATGCCTTGCCCGCCAAGCTTTGTCAAAAGACACGGTGTCGAGCCTTTACCTTTTGCTATAGAAAGTTTGTGGTGTTGAAATATTCTTTAAGAGATCAGTGTCGTCTATAGAAGCCATGCTAATTTTTCTGCCAACTCTGGCAATGACTCTTGGGGGTCACGATAGTTGTGTATTCTTTGCAGAGTATTCTCTTGCACTAGCTTCTTCGCCAACTTAGTGGGTAAGAGTGCAGAGTAAATCAATCCATTCCCTGAGAAACCCTCAGCCAAGCTTGATATCCAAGGGAAAGGGTAATCTCCAAAAGAGCTGAAATAAAATGGTTTTAACTCGCCAAATGCCACATCAAAAATTCCAAAATTAGCCCAGCTAGTCATTAGCAGATTTCTTTTAACAGGATCAATGCTTTTCCCAACAAATCTATCGATCTTCTTAGATCCAGCCTGAGCCTCGATGTATCTTTTTGTGGAAAAGAAATCCGCATGCACTTGCTCAAAGCTATTGATCGAATTCCTCAGTTGTTTTGCCAATTGAAAAGGCTCAAGCTCCTTATGCACAAATGTATTAATACTCGAAACAAAGTTCCCCATAATGTTGTCGGGCAGGTTCATTTTAGACCTGTAGTTTATCGCCCTTGCTAAATATCGGGGCTTTTTATAATCGTCTAGGTCAGAAATTATGCTGAAAACATGAGCGCAAAGAACATCATTTTTAGATAGGTTCTCACCGGATTTTTTGATAAAATCTTGCCTCATGCTCTCCAGTTCAGCATCAGAAAAATAGAACCTTAGGCTAACCTTATCTCGTGCTTTGGTCGCCATGTAAAATAGCAATTCGAGCAGGTCTTTTAGTTTTAGGTAACGCACGCCAGGAGTGGTATTGTGATTATCCTTTAAATTTTCCTGAAGGTATCCATCTCTTGATTCCACAATTAGAGGCATAGCGTAGTCGGCTTGACTAACTGTTTTAGACCATGCTTCCATAAAATACATAAAGGTATGCATATCTCCAACAGAGTGATGCCAACAGATGCCCAACACCATGCCACCGCAGGCAAAGTAGGTGACTTTGATAGTCATTAGAGGGCCTTGGCTAGCTACCGTTTGCTTAGGGTCAATTGTATGAACAAGTCTTTTTTTCTCAATTGTTGGCAATTCACCAAGCAGATCATCAACTGTACCCTCTTCCTTGGCGATCGCAAAGAGCACTCCTCTGTTATTACAATCTAAAAGCAGATCGTCGCCCTTGACCTTTAAAGTTCCCGCGAAAATTGGAAAGTCACCCAGGACTTTCTTTAGGGAGTCTATCAATGTCTTTTGATCTACACTCTCTCTATAAAAGAAAACAACGGGGATTGGAAGGTTTCTAAGTAGCTTATCTGCTAAGGAGCAGATAATTGTCTGCTGAGAATGGTGGGTGGCTTGAACAATGAATTCTTGTGTTTCCATGAGCTTACTGCTCCTGCTAGGGTTGGCTGATTATACCGGTATGGCTTTAAAGTCCTTTTCCTTACCAACTCTTTCTCCCTATCGGTCATGGCTGTAACCACCATCGAGAGCAAAATCAGGCATCATAAAGAAACGTAGTAGTGTCTTTGTACCGATTGTTGACCTATGGGCGACTTCAATATTCAGGCTCCCTTTGAGCCGACGGGAGACCAGCCAAAGGCGATCGCAGGCTTGACCAAGTTTCTGCAAGACAACACCAAGTACCAAACCCTGCTGGGGGCCACCGGCACGGGCAAAACCCACACCGTCGCCCGCGTCATCGACAAGATTGGCAAGCCCGCCCTGGTGCTAGCCCATAACAAAACCCTCGCCGCGCAGCTCTGCAACGAGCTGCGCGAGTTTTTCCCCGACAACGCGGTCGAGTACTTCATTAGCTATTACGACTACTACCAGCCCGAGGCCTACATTCCCACCACCGACACCTACATCGCCAAGACCGCCTCGATCAACGACGAGATCGACATGCTGCGGCACTCGGCCACCCGCTCCCTGTTCGAGCGCAAAGATGTGATTGTAGTCGCCTCGATCAGCTGTATCTACGGTCTGGGGATTCCGTCGGAATACCTGAAAGCCTCGATTCCGCTGAAGGTGGGCATGGAGGTGAACCAGCGCCAGGTGCTGCGCGATTTGGCCTCGATTCAGTACGCCCGCAACGATTTAGATCTGGGCCGGGGCAAGTTCCGCGTTAAAGGCGATGTGCTGGAAATCGGCCCCGCCTACGAAGACCGCATCATTCGCATTGAGTTTTTTGGCGACGAGATCGACGCCGTGCGCTATGTGGATCCGATCACCGGGGCCACTCTGCAAAGTATGGATGGGGTGAGCATCTACCCGGCCAAGCACTTTGTCACGCCGGACGATCGCATCGAAGAGGCCTGCCAGGCCATCCAAGACGAGCTGAAGGAACGCCTAGAGGAACTGGAGAAAGAGGGGAAATTGCTGGAGGCCCAGCGCCTAGAGCAGCGCACCCGCTACGACCTGGAGATGATCCGCGAGGTGGGCTACTGCAACGGGGTGGAAAACTACGCCCGCCATTTGGCCGGGCGCACCGCCGGGTCGCCGCCGGAATGTTTGCTCGATTACTTTCCCAAAGACTGGCTGCTGGTGATTGACGAATCCCACGTCACCATTCCCCAGATTCACGGCATGTACAACGGCGATCGCAGCCGCAAAATGGTGCTGATCGACCACGGCTTTCGTTTGCCCAGCGCCGCCGACAACCGCCCGCTGAAAGCCGAAGAATTTTGGGACAAGGTGAACCAGTGCATCTTTGTCTCCGCCACCCCCGGCAACTGGGAGATGGAGATCTCAGGCGGCAAGGTGGTAGAGCAGATCATTCGCCCCACCGGGGTGCTCGACCCCGAGATCTTTGTGCGCCCCACCGAGGGCCAGGTGGACGACCTACTGGGCGAGATCAAAGAGCGGGCCGCCCGCCAGGAGCGGGTGCTGATCACCACCCTGACCAAGCGCATGGCCGAAGACCTGACCGACTATTTCGACGAGCACGGGGTGCGGGTGCGCTACCTGCACTCCGAGATCCACTCCATTGAGCGGATTGAGATCATCCAGGACCTGCGGGAGGGGCTCTACGACGTGCTGGTGGGGGTCAACCTGCTGCGGGAGGGGTTGGATTTACCCGAAGTTTCCCTCGTGGCAATTTTGGACGCGGATAAAGAAGGGTTTCTGCGGGCAGAGCGATCGCTCATCCAAACCATCGGTCGCGCCGCCCGCCACATTCGCGGTCAGGCGATTCTCTATGCCGATAACCTCACAGACAGCATGGCCAGGGCGATCAGCGAAACCGAGCGTCGCCGCGCCATTCAAACCGCCCACAACGAGGCGAACGGCATTACCCCCACGTCGATTATTCGCCGCAACAGCAACTCAATTCTGTCGTTTCTCGAAGTGTCGCGCCGCCTCAGTGCCCACGAGCTAGAGGAGGTCTACGAGCACAAGGAAGAACTGCCGCTGGAAGAAATTCCTGAACTGATTGGTCAGTTTGAAAAGCAGATGAAAGAGGCCGCAAAGAACCTCGACTTTGAGGAGGCGGCTAAGTTTCGCGATCGCATCAAGTCGCTGCGCGATCAGCTCTTGGGCAAGCGGGCTTAGAGAAGCATATTGGCATATTAGGCAGAATTTTCCCCTCTAACAATGAGTTAGCCTGCTCTATACAAAGAGAGATACTGATGAAATCAAAAGATGCTAACAAAAGCGCGTCCGTCAAGAAAGCCTCGCTTGGCCACGTGCTTAAGAAAAATGAGAAAATCAAAAAAACCGTCAAAGATGCGGCCAATGAACTCACATCAGTAAATAAAGTCCTTAACCAAGAAGAAATCCCTGTTCAGGTTATAAAACAGGCTCTTACTCAGAATGAAGATGTTGAACATAAAGTTACAAAGGCAGCAGCCGATTTGAAGTCAGTCAACACCAAACTTTCCAAAGAGTTGGCTGACCGAATGGGTATTGAATCTGAACTCGCCGCTACGAAAACCGAGTTGGCCGAAGTGCGCGTCGATTTATCAAAAGCGCAAATCAAAGAAGAAGAAGCGCAGAAAATTGCGCTTCAGGACGCACTCACCGGACTGCCAAATCGTGTGTTATTTGAACAGGGTCTCGACCACGGATTGATTCAGGCAAAGCGACACGACCGGAGACTCGCTCTCCTATTTATTGATATTGATAAATTTAAGAATATTAATGACTCTCATGGTCATGATGCGGGAGACCAGGTGCTCGTGACGGTGGCAAACCGGCTACAAACTTTTGTACGAGGAGAAGATAGAGTGAGTCGTTGGGGAGGCGACGAATTTGTTTGCCTGTTGTTGGAAGTCAAGCAAGCAGCCGACGTAATTTCTCTTGCAAAGCGGATGATAGATCGGATTGCTGAACCCTGCAAGTTTAATGAGAATGTTTTTTCGATAAAAGCAAGTATCGGTATTGCCATATATCCCACAGATGGAGAAACGGCCGACATTCTTTTCAAAAATGCCGATACTGCCATGTATGAAGCCAAGAGAACAAAGAAGCGAGTTGTACTGTTCCAAGAATCTGGTGAACAAAAAACGAACTAACATCGCATCACCATAGCCCGGCAATCTGAATACGAGATTTTCGGGATTAGCTGTTCGTTAGTGTGCCACCATCTTCGGACAGCGCCAAAGTTTTCGAGTGAACTTTCCATATAACTACCCTCTCTAGGCGAATTATACGGAAATTGTCCATATAAATATCCTCTACAAGGCATTTATACGGAAACCGTCGGCATAATAAGTTGTTAGCCCTCTGATTTATCCGTACGGGCGTGCTTGAGAAGTGACTGTGCAGGAAGAGGCTTGAAACAGTTTAGACTTACTATTTTTTGCGCTATCTTAGAGGAAATTTGCGTCCTAAAAATTTGATTTGAAATGCCTCCAGTAACTTTACCAACTGTTTTTACCTATGTTCCCCATACGTGGGATTATATTGATAAATTTGCTAGATGGCATGGTGCGCCGTTTGCAGAGAGTCGGGCATTGTCCAACGGCTTAAGCACCATAACAGGGCATCGAGATAAATTTAAGATTCTTGCGGAACGTGCGACATTCTTAATTCCTGAAATTATTGAAGAACGGCAGATTCTTGATCAGCGAGGATACTCAAGCGGAGTTAAGGCAAGAGAATTTGCGGGTATTTTTGAAACCTTAGTTTGTGAACTATATTCTTGCCTGGATGGATTGCGAAACACTATTCATGCAATTTACAGAGATGTACGAGGAGTGCAGAAGAAGTCCACTGAAAAGCTATTCAAGAATGCGGTAGCGAGCAAATATGGCGAAGGATTTCCTTCTGAGATTGATGAGTGGCTGAAAGCTGCCTATAGGGATTGGTTCACAGGATTACGTCGTCTTCGTGTAGAACTAACTCATGGCAGGGTAGGAACTTGCTCAATACAGAGTGATTCATGCATTTCGTATATGCACTATGGACTCGGCTCTACTCTAAACAACAACGTTTTCATCATTGAAAACATTGTTGACTGGATCAATTCTCATGCAAGTCATGTGAATAGTCTACTAAACACAATTTGTAAGTTTTGGTTCGATCAGCTTGAACCACGCGAGGTCATTGAAATGTGTGGAGTACATCAGGGTTAGAGGAATAATTAGGGCAATTGAAATTACGGAGCCTGTGAATCAAGATTCAGGTCTATGCCTTTTTCGCCACGCTTTTGAGGAGGAACCAGAATGGGCTTGTCCTCTTCGAGGTTCTTGTGCAGCATATGAGCGGGTAGGCAGTGATTCACGTAAAGTTCTTGCAAGATTGACTTCAAGCTCTGAGCGCGAGGGCTAACAACCCTGGTGAAGCGAACGGTTGAGAGATTTTGGTAGTGATGCAAAGGTGATCTGCCGCCGCTGACCAGGAACGTTATGCCGATCGCTGTACACTACTGACCCTACAATCTAGCTAGCAGTAGACAAGGCCAATATCCTAGTCCATCCGTTATCAGACAAATTACGAGGCTGCAAAGCCTTTACAAGCTACTTTGGTTGCCTTCGATGACATTGAAGCAAATGTGAGGATGTCAGGATTCGGCCTGGAGCGATGCTGTTTCTGTGCCTCGTACCGCTCGTTGATCTCAACCTGTCTGAGACAAAATTCGTAATCCTCCTGAAAGTGCTGATAAACCTCTTTGTAGGACGATTTAATGCCAAAATCTATCTCCTCGGTTTCCAGCAGATTCAGTATTTTTTCGAGCAGCCGCGCTCTGACTTTGATGTGATCGAGCCTTGGTTCTGCACACAAATTCAACCGTTCAAGGTAAGACTCGATACGGAAATAGGAATTGATATCAATGGCAAAATCCTTGGTGCCATTGCTGCGAGTATAGCTAACCACTTGTCCAACCGCCTGGTATCCGCGAAACCGCTCGAGCTGGGTTTCAGCCAGGGCCTTTTCGCTTAAATACAGCCAAATGTGGTTCAGTGCTCTCGCTTGCGCCTTGCAACCTTTGTAAGGCACAACCTCAATATGCTGCAACAGACAAGCTCTAGTGCTAGTTCTGTCAGCCGTTTTCCAGTGGCTTAAGTATCCCTGAAAGCGAACATTTTGCCCTAGCCAGTCGGCAAGCGGTCTACAGGCGATCGCTGACTTCTGCATCTTGATGCTCCCCTGACCCAGCTTCATTTACTCTTAAAGGCCAATCCGTTATTTTTTCAGATTGCCCAAGTTTGAGCCAATGATCGTAAAAGCGAGGGTAGAACTCAGGCGGTAATGATGGGTTTGTTGAGGCGATCGCGAAGCACCCTGCTACAACCCGCTCCTAGGCCCGCTGCCCACACATCAGCCGCTGTTCCGCCGTTACCTGGCTGTACATAGCCTCTAGGGCAGAAATGTTGTCCTTAAGGGTATAGCGCTGGAGCACCCGCTCGCGGGCCTTATACCCCAAAAGCTGGGTGATTTCAGGATGGTCGCGCAGAATGGGCAGGATTGTCTGTAGCTGAGTGGCCACCCGCTGGGTATCGAGCACAATGCCTGCCCCTTCGGCCAGCACCTCGCCATCGGCCCCAGCATCGGTGGCAATGCAGGCCGTGCCGCAGGCCATGGCCTCCAGCAGCGACAGCGATAGCCCCTCCACCAGCGACGGCAAAATAAACCCGTCTGCCGCCCGCAAAATATCGATGCGGCGCTGCTCGTTGGCCAGGTAGCCCAGCCAGATAATGTCGTCTTCATCGCCGTAGTAGCGCTTCAGCGATGCCTCCAGAGGGCCGCTGCCGACGATCGCCAGCTTGCAGTTTGGCCCCATATCAGCCTGCCGCCAGCCCCGCAGCAGCCCTTCTACATTCTTCTCTAGGGAAACGCGCCCCTGGTAGACAAATAGCTGGCGAGCGTAGAGATCGGCCTTGACCGCCGACGGCCCCGGCGAGTAGCGGCGGGTATCGACCCCGTTGGGAATCACGACCAGCGTCGGGTCGGGCACCCCGAGCTTAGTCAGCAGATCACGCTGGAGGTCTGAGAAGACAATGACGCGATCGTAGTTGGCCAGGCAGGGGGCGTAGAGCTGGTAGGTGAGGTGCTGGGTGCCCGAGGTCAAACTGCGCACCCGGCGATCGAAGGCGGGGTGAAAGGTGGCCACCAGGGGAATATTGAGTTCGGCACAGATCTCCGGCAGCCGAAAATCGAGCGGCGATAGGGTGAGCGATGCGTGAACCAGATCGGGCTGGAGCCGCTCTAGCGCCTCTGCCAGCAGTTTGCCCGACTTGAGAGAGGGGATAGTGAGAATCTGCGATTTGAACAGAAAGGGCAGCGGTACTTCCTGCGATCGCTCCGCAGGATTGCCACGGCTGTGGCCATCCTGGGACTGAGCAAAGTGCAGAAATGTCACCCGATGGCCGCGTTCAAGCAGCGCATTAGTGACCTCTCGGCCATAGGTGACGTTGCCGCAAAAGGGCGATTTTTTGCCAAGCCACGCGATGTGCATGCTGTTTAGCGTCTATCCAGTAAACAACCGAAACTAGCGCCAGCACAATGTCGCCGCAATTCGCGCGGCGTTAGGGAACCGACTCGGAATGAGTATCCGTTCCGGAATCGCCCAGCCCGCAAATCTGTCTTTGGTAAAAAAATGGAACCTAGCTCGGAGCCTGGGTCTTTCTCAGTGCTGTATCGGCAATATACCAGGTTACAACTCCCCCTACTCCTACCAGGGCACCCATGCCGACAAAAACGTTAGCCAAACCCAGGCGCGCCTCTATCACGCTGGCCAGGGCCAGCGGCAGGCTGAGGGCAATATTGACCATATTGTTTTGCAAGCCAAACACTTTGCCGCGCATGGCTTCCGGCGTCTTTTCTTGAATTAAGGTCTGCATCGGTATGCCCACAAAGGCACCGCACAGCCCCAGGGTGGCAATAATCGCCATTGACGCCCACAGCTGCTGAGTCGTCCAGGCGAGGGCAATGAGGCACGCCCCCATGCCCAGAGCCCCCCAGAGACTCAGGTAGCGCCTCGGAAAGCGCGGTCCAAAGTTCCCCACCAGCACGGCCCCCAGGCCCAGGCCCAGGCCCCCCGCCGCCAGCAAAAAGCCAAACTGCGATGCCTTGATGGCCGGAATCATCTCCGCCAGCCGCACTGCCAGCACCGCCAGGGCCGCAAACACCGACGACAGCAGCACCAGCTGCACAATGGCCACTCGCACCTGTACCTGCTGCCCTAGATAGCGCCAGCCGTCTTTAATATCGGCCCAAAATTGAGATAAATCTTCGTGGGCAGCGGATAAGTTTTCTTTGCCTGGATCCATAGTCATCAGGCAGAGCCCGGCCATCACATAGCTCAACCCGACCAAAATAGCCGGGCCATTGTTGGCTATACCGAGGATTAGCATCAGGCGATCGGCTAGGGCCAGCAGCGGTTCGCCTACGGCAAATCCTACGATTACCGAGGCCATCATGGTGGTGGTGTAGAGCGAGTTGGCTGAGAGTAAATCTCCCTCGGCCACAATGAGCGGAATAATCGACTGCTCTGCTGGGGCAAAAAATTGGGTCAGGGTAGAGATCAGAAACGTTACAATCAGCAGCAGCAAAAAGGCTACCGGTAGCCCCAGCACGGTACCCCAGCCCGCCGTTAGCCAAATCCCTAAGGGCAGGGCAATCACCAGGCTGCCGCGCAGCAGGTTAGACCACACCAGCACCGGGCGCTTGCGCCAGCGGTCTACAAACACCCCGGCCAACGCCCCAAACAGCACGGCTGGCACGGTAAACGCAATCATCACCGCCGATACCCAGCCACTAATGGTCTGCCCAGGGGCCTCAAACCGGGCGGCGATGATGGCGATCATCAGCACTAGATAGACCTTGTCGGCCAGCTGAGAAAATAGCTGGCCCATCCACAAAATTAAAAAGTTGCGGTTCTGAAAAATAGCCCCAAACCCATTCTCAGACTCTGGGTTAGCGGCTTCAGAGGCAAGGGCAGCGGGCAAAGTGGCGGTTTGGGTTTTGGAGTCTGCTCCAGGGCCCAGGTCGGTGCCGTGGCCAGACCCTCGACCTTCTGCCTCAGGCAAATAGTTTGCCTCGGTGGCTTCTGTATCAGCTTCAAACTCACGGAGCATGGGGTAACCAACGAACCTGGGCACTGGGCGGCGCAATATCCAGCAGTTTAAAGGGTAGCTAAACAGACATCAACCAGAGCCGCCGACCGAATAGGACGTTCAAAGTAGTTCTCAGTATATTCTCGCAGAAGCCGCTCAACTCGTGCCCATAACTGCTGGGTTTTTCCGGTTTGAGGGTCTTTATTATCTAGCCCCATGGGCAGGGTAGATAAAATCTCGGGCTTGGTGAGCTGCTGGAGCAGGGCCACATCAGTGGCGGTGAGCAGTATGGGGCGCTTGGGGGCGCTGCTGTAGTGGCCTTGGCCTTCGCTGAGCTGGGTCGCCCCGTTTACCTGCACCAGCCCACCCGCTTCGCAGCTAAATTCTACGCGCCAGGCGGGGTCGAGTAGGTTGGGCACAATTTCAGCCCGGCTGAGGGTGCAGCGATGCACCTCTGGGGCCACTCCCGCCAGGGCCAGTAGGTGATAAAGCCCGTGGCACAGGGCCGCCAGCACTGTCCCTGGAGACGCCGTTTCAAGCCGCTCTAGGTGCTCTACGAAGACGTGAAATAGGTCGCCTTGGGGACAGTCACTGAGGGCCATCAGCAGCACCACCTCCGCCAGATACTGGCTGGCGGTGAGTCGCCCCAGGTGCTGACTCAGCCCCGAAAAAGTGCGCAGGGTTTCGGCCTGAATGAGCTTGTCGAGCCGCTTGCCCTTCACCACCAGGCATTCGTTAATCACAAAGAGATCGCTGCGTCCGCCCAGCCGCGACTGGTGCTTGCGCGACCCCGGTGCCACCGCCCGCACCAGCCCGACATCGGGGGTGAGAATGGTGAGCAGGCGATCGGTTTCCCCCAGGGGTATGGCCTTGAGGTTGATGCCGGTGGCTTTGTAGGTTTGGCTCATGGGGGCAGTAAAGGCTAGAGCCTTAGCATAACGCTCTAGCCAAGAAAGGCTTGGCCCTGGGACAGTTTGGCAGCGTAGAGGGCGATCGCACCCACAACCAAACTAAACCTCAGGGAAAGGCTTGCCCTGGCAATGGCTTAACTCTGTGGCGCGATCGCGCCAAAAAACAACCGAGAACAACCGTGGCCTGTGACGTTAGCCGCCTTTAGCCACAAAATCTTTAGCCACAAAATACATTGACAGAAATAGGCCAGTTCAGCACATTGCCTTAGACTGTAGAGGCAGATTAAAAAGCATTAGTCATCATGATTTTTCCTGGGGCTCCGGTTACGGTGGTCAACGTTAACGATACCTACTACGGGTTTCAGGGTCTGGTGCAGCGCATTACCGACGGCAAGGTAGCGGTGCTGTTTGAGGGCGGCAACTGGGATAAGCTAGTCACCTTTGAAATGTCTGAGCTAGAACCGGTTAGCAGCTCCGGCAAGCGGCGTTAGGTATAGCCATGCGCTTACCCCTGCCCCAGACCACGGCCCAGGCGCGCCAGCCCGATCACATCGCTGAGGTGATCGAAACCGCCACCACCGAATTTTTGGCCCAGTGCCTAGAGCCTGAAGCGCTGGCGTTTTCGGCCATGCCCCCCTTTGGCAGCTGGGTCACCGCCCTAGATGAGGAGTCGGGCAACACGGTCTACGGGGTGGTGTACCACGCCACCACCAGCCCCATCGACTCGGTTCACCGGGCGCGGGCGCTGGGGCTGTCGCTCGAAGACTTGCGCCAGCAGCAGCCGCAGATTTTTGCCATGCTCAAGACCGAATTTAAGGCGGCGATCGTGGGCTTTCGCGCCCCTGATTTAGCTGGGCGACCCCAGGGGCCAATCTTTCAACACCTGCCGCCCCGGCCCCCCCAGGTGCACCAGGGGGTGTATGCCTGCTCGCCTGAAGTCGTAATTGAGTTCACCGAACAGCTCGATTTTTTGAGAACCCTGCTGGCCATGGGCAGCGCTCCAGTAGACAGCCTGGTAGCGGCGGTGCTGCGCCAGGGCTACCAGCTTCGCAAGCTCGATCGCGCCTGGCTGGTGCAGGCGGGCCGCACCCTCAGCATTTTTCTCAAGGATGACTACGATCGCCTGCGGATCATCCTGGGGCAAATCTACGCCTAAGGGCAGGTATAAGGTCTATGGTTTCAGGTGAAGAACCGGCTAACTCCTTAGACCCTAGACCCGATCCCCTA
Source organism: Leptolyngbya sp. CCNP1308 (assembly GCF_034932455.1). NCBI lineage: Bacteria > Bacillati > Cyanobacteriota > Cyanophyceae > Leptolyngbyales > Leptolyngbyaceae > Leptolyngbya > Leptolyngbya sp. CCNP1308. The sequence continues at coordinate 31,700 of NZ_JAYGIH010000012.1, forward strand.
CACCTTTATCATTAACTATGCAAACCTTTGACTGGATTGTGGTCGGCAACGGTCTGGTGGGGGCAGCGGTCAGCTATGAATTGGCCCGCCAGGGGCTTTCAGTGCTACTGCTAGATCGCGCCCTGGAACCGGGTAACGCGACCCGCTACAGCTATGGCGGCATTCCCTACTGGTCGGGCAGCACCGCCCTCACCCAGCAGCTCTGTCAAGAGGGCATTGCCAAGCAGCGCCAGCTCAGTGCAGAACTGGAGGCCGACACCCAGTTCCGCGAGCTAGACCTGGTGCTGACCCTGGCGGCGGACGGCGACCCTGAAGCTGCCGCCACAGCCTATAGCAAGTGCGCGACACCACCTCGGTTTGTGTCGGCAGCCGAGGCCCAGGAGCTGGAACCCCTGCTGAACCCCGATGCGATCGCCGGAGCCTTCACCGTGCGCCACGGCCATGTCTCCCCAGTAGCCCTGGTCAGCGCCTACAACCAGGCCTTTCAGCACCTGGGCGGCACCCGTATAGTTGCGGCTGTGGCGGATGTGGTGCGGATCAACGATCGCGTTACCGGCGTGTTAACCACCGAGCAGGCCTGCCCCGCCAAGAACGTGCTGGTGGCAGGGGGGGCTTTTAGCCGATCGCTGCTGCACCAGGCCCAGGTCAACATTCCGCTCTACTATACCCACGCTGAGCTGATCGAAACGCCGCCGCTGGATCTGAAGCTGCGATCGCTGATTATGCCTGCCCAGACCCAGCGCTTTACCCTGGAAGCTAAGGCGAGTCAGCCCGATACCGATGGACAGTGGGACGAGCCGGGCCATGAAGTCACCCCTGCCATCCTCGACAGCGGGGCGATTCAGTTTTTAGACGGCCATATCTGCCTGGGCCAAATCAGCCGCACGCTGACGGATCTGGATGCAGCGTTGGATAGGGCAGAGAGCGATCGCACCATGCGGGCCGCCATGGCGGCTCAAATCCCTGCCCTGGCCGATGTGCCGGGCACCTGGCGGCGCTGCCGAGTCAGCTTTAGCCGCGATGGCTTGCCCCTGGTGGGAGCTGTCCCTGGGGTTGAGGGGCTCCACGTTATGGCCGGGTTTAGCGCTCCCTTTGTATATCTGCCGCCGATCGCCCAGCGCTTTGCCCAGACCGTGGTGGGTGAGCCGGATGCTGCGATCGCGGCAATGGCCCTCGATCGCTTTTCTCCAGAATCCTAAAAGCTCGAAAACTCTCCCATAAACTTCACTTCAGTTTGCAGGCGCACGGCCCAGCGGGCTTCTACCTCATCCTGCACATGGTGAATCAGGTGTTGAATATCCCTAGCGGTGGCCCCGCCCAGGTTCACAATAAAGTTGGCGTGGCGTTCAGAGACCTGGGCATTGCCGATGCGGTAGCCCTTCAGCCCGGTTTTCTCAATCAGCGTCCCGGCGGTGTGGGGGTAGGGGTTGCGAAATACGCTGCCACAGTTGGGCAGGTCGTAGGGCTGGGTGGCCCGGCGCTGATTCAGCCCTGCCAGGGTGTCGGCCACCACCACCTCGGGGTCGTGCCCCGGCTCTAGCTGAAAGGTGGCATCCAGCACCATCCGCCGCCCCCCCTGGAGGATCGAGGTACGGTACTGAAACGCCAAAGCCTTGGGCGTCATAGTCAAAATGCCGGTCTCTGGGTCGAGCACGGTAGCTGAAATCAGCACATCCGCCGCGCAGCCGCCGTGGGCACCGGCATTCATCACCACCGCGCCGCCCACAGTACCGGGAATGCCCACGGCCCATTCGAGGCCGCGACAGCCGCGCTTGGCGGCCTTCCAGGCTAGGGTCGGCAGCGGCTCACCCGCTGCTGCGGTAACGCGACCCGCTTCGTCAAACTCAGTGCCGCGCCAGCGACGGGTGCAGATCACCAGGCCGGGAATGCCGCGATCGCTGATCAGCAGATTCGACCCTGCCCCCAGCGGGGTGATCTTGATATTGGAGGCGATCGCCCAGTCTAAGACCTGCTCTAGCTCGCTCTGGTGGCGCGGCATCGCCAGCCACTCCGCCAGGCCACCCACCCGAAACGTGGTCAAGGGCTGTAGCGACACCTGCGATTTCAGGCAGGCAAAATTCGGGGAGACCCCAGGGGTTTGGTTCATGGTCCCAGATCTCAACAGTCGCTCCCCATGCTGGCCTTAGAGCCGTCGTGCTAACAGGCCTCCTGAAGCGAGGGCACCTCGGCCTCCGCGTAGTAGGCCATCACCTGGGGGATAATCTGGTTGAGGTTGCCCGCCCCCATAAACATCACCAGGTCGCCGGGGCGCAAGCTGTGGGCCAGGGCCGCCTGAATGTCATCTAGGGTGTGGCCGTACAGCACCCGAGGATGGGCGTGACCCACAGCATCGGCCAACTGGCGACCCGAGACCCCAAAGGTATTCTTTTCACCCGCGCTGTAGATGTCGGCCATGATCACCTGGTCGGCATCGATAAAGGCGTCGGTAAAGTCGTTCAGCAGCGCCGCCGTCCGGCTAAACCGGTGGGGCTGAAACACCGCCACCACCCGGCGGTTATCCTGACGGCTGTCGGTGGGCAAGGTCTGATCGGCTTTGATACGAGCTGCCGCCAGGGTGGCGCGAATTTCGCTGGGGTGGTGGGCGTAGTCATCAAAAAACTGAATGCCGTTATAGCTGCCCCGGTGCTCAAATCGACGGCGAGCGCCGCAAAACTTCTCTAGCGCATCGGTAATCTTATCGAAGGCAATGCCCAGGTGTCGCCCCACGGCCACGGCGGCCATGGCGTTGCTGAGGTTGTGGCAGCCCAGCACCCGCAGGCGCAGTACACCCAGAGGTTGGCCAAATTCCCAAACCAGGGCTGAGGTACCTTCGGCTCCAAACTGTACGTCGGTGACGTGGTAAGTGGCACCGCTGTTGGGGCTGAGGCTATAGGTCACGTCGGGGTTGAGGCTGGCGCGCACCACCTCGCAGTCGGCGCTGGCAACCAGCAGGCCGCACTGGCGCTGAAAAGTTTGAAAGATCTGCACCACGTCCTCAAGGTCGCGGTAGTGGTCGGTGTGGTCTAGCTCAATATTGGTGACAATGCCAATGCTGGCCGACAGCTTCGCCAGGGTGCCGTCCGACTCGTCGGCCTCGGCGACCAGGTAAGGGCCGTGGCCCAGGCGGGCATTGCCGCCCCAGCTCGACACCTCACCGCCTACAACAATGGTGGGGTCGAGGTTGGCGTTGAGCAGCAGGTGACCAATCATGCTGCTGGTGGTGGTTTTGCCGTGGGTGCCGGCGACCGCAATGCTGCTGTACTCGCGAATCAGCGCCGCCAGTAGGTCAGATCGGTGCAGAATAGGGCAGCCCAGCTCCAGAGCCGCCTGGTATTCAGGATTACGGGTGTCGATCGCGGTGGAACAAACCACCTGGGGAATCGCGTCTGGGGCCATAACCGGTGGCACAGCCTTAGAGCCTATCGATACGCTAGATCCGGTTCGACCCGCTGCGGTGGCCAGGGCTGGCTGGCTGGTGGTGAGAAAATAGCTTAAGTTAGCGGCTTCTTGTTGCCAAAAGATGTGGGCACCGGCCTCTTGCAGGCGACGGGTGATGTGGGTGAGGCGCAGGTCAGACCCCGATACGGGCAGGTTTCGCTTGGTCAAGATGTAGGCCAGTGCCGACATGCCAATGCCGCCTATCCCAATGAAATGAAAGGGTCTGCCGGTAAAATCTACGGAAATCGGCATCGTTACACTCCTTACAACACCACACCACACCAAGTGTCAGGCGTAATCATAGCAAGAATTGCCGAATTGGCCTAAACATCGCTATTAGCCTGACTGGGCGGCACTTGGGCGGGTTTCCCCTCTGATCCCTCCAGGGGTTTAGGGGTGTTCAGGCGTCTGACCAGCCCTCAGGATGCCTGCCCAAGGCTTACTGACGTTGCCAAGGGCGCTGCCAAGGGCACTGCCAAGGGGCGATGGGCAGGGCATAGGGTGGGCTAAGTCTTTGCCTATCCTCATGTCTATATAAAGAGGCCGTAAGGGCCGCATATCAATTTTCTATATAAACCGAATAGACGAAGTAGAAATACTTATGCTGCTTTCCAGGTTGAGCCCCGAAACGGGGGCGGCGAGGGGGCGATCGCCAGACCCTGACATAGACTCATCAAGGTCGTTTCGAAATACAAATAGACTCAGTTCAATGGCTGGCCCCTATAAAGTGGATCATGCTTTGCGATATTATGGTGTCGTCTAAGAATAGATACCTAGTCCGACTACAACAGAGGGTTAAACGCAGTGGTTAGAGTAGCAATTAATGGTTTTGGCCGCATTGGCCGTAATTTTCTGCGCTGCTGGTTGACGCGCGAGAACAGCCAGCTTGAGGTGGTCGCTATTAACGATACGTCTGATCCTAAGACTAACTCCCACCTGCTGAAGTACGACTCGATGCTGGGTCGCCTCGATGCCGACGTCAGCGCTGGAGAGGACACGCTGATCGTCAACGGTAAGAGCATTAAGTGCTACTCCGATCGCAACCCCAACAACCTGCCCTGGGCCGCCTGGGATATTGACCTGGTGATTGAGTCCACTGGGGTGTTTGTCAGCGAAGAGGGTGCCTCTCGCCACATCGAAGCGGGCGCTAAGAAAGTGCTGATTACCGCGCCGGGTAAGGGTGGCGGCATTGGCACCTACGTCATGGGCGTCAACCACGAGGAGTACACCCACGATCGCCACAACGTGGTCAGCAACGCCAGCTGTACCACCAACTGCCTGGCTCCGGTGGTCAAGGTGCTCAACGACAACTTTGGCATCATCAAGGGCACAATGACCACCACCCACAGCTACACTGGCGACCAGCGCCTGCTGGATGCCAGCCACCGCGACCTGCGTCGGGCTCGTGCTGCTGCGCTCAACATTGTGCCCACCACCACTGGGGCTGCTAAGGCCGTGGCTCTGGTCATTCCCGAGATGGAGGGCAAACTGAACGGCATCGCCCTGCGGGTGCCGACCCCCAACGTGTCGGTAGTTGACTTGGTCGTTCAAGTCGAGAAACCGGCGATCGCCGATCAGGTCAACCAGGTGCTGAAGTCTGCCTCGGAAGGCGCTATGAAGGGGATTTTGGCCTACAGCGATCTGCCGCTTGTGTCTATCGACTACCGTAAGACCGACGAGTCTTCGATCGTTGACTCTAGCCTGACCATGGTGATGGGCGGCGACATGGTAAAAGTGGTGGCCTGGTACGACAACGAGTGGGGTTACAGCCAGCGCGTGGTTGACCTGGCTGAGATGGTAGCCGCTAACTGGAAGTAGGCAAAAACGGCCTGCTGCTAAGTCGGTCATCCAAATGATGAGTAAAAAGGGGACGCAAACTTGCGTCCCCTTTTTGGTTTCCTAGAGAGAAGAGTTTTGGGTTAAACCGAGGTCAGCTCTGGCCGCAGCATCGCCACCCGAGCTTCACTCAGGGCAACATAGCTGCGCTTGAGGTCATCGAGCAAAACAGCGGCCCCTTTGGTGTCGCCCAGGGCGCAGGCGATCGACAGGTGATGCTGAAGATGCACGATCGCCCGGTTGTGGTCGCCCATGGCAATGCTGGCCAAAGTGAGCTGGGTGAGAATGCGGCGGTTGGTGCAGTTGTCAGTGGCCCCCTCGCCGCTTTCGCTTACGCTTAAAAAGCGCTCGTAGCAATCAACCGCCTGGGGGTACTCCCGCAGGGTGAGATAGGTGTTGCCCAGGTTTTGCAAAATCTGGAGCTTAGTGCTGCGATCGCCCAGGCTGGTGGCCATCATTAGACTGGCTTCGTAGAGGGTAGCGGCCTGGCGGGTGAGCCCCTTGGCGCGGTAAATCATAGCCAGGTTGTTGAGCGATCGCATTTCGCCGGGGCGATCGCCAATTTTCTTCGCCACAGTGAGGCTTTGGCCCATGTACTCCAGCGCTCGCTGCAGGTTGCCCAGGTGACGGTAGCTGTTGCCCAGGTGGCCTAGGGTCTGCTGCATCAGAGCATCGTCGCCCAGCTCACGGGCGATACGCAAGCACTGCCGCCCATAGTCTGCTGCCCACAGGTAGTCGGCCACCCGGTAGTACAGGCTGGCTAAAGTGAGCAGCACCTTGGCCTGACGCGCTTTGTCGCCCAGGTTGCGGTAGCTCTGAAGCGCCTGCTGCAACAGGGATAGGGCCGGAGTGTACTGCCCCTGCCGCAGGTGGGCTAGCCCCTGTTTGAGCCATTGGGAGGCTTCTGCCGCCTGGCACTGGTGGTAGCCCTCAGCAATGCGCTCGGCCTGGGCAAGCAGCGATGGATCGCGGGGCAGGCGCACCGTGGTCTCGTCGGCAAGAATATAGGTGGGGCGAATGGGAGGCATAGAGGAAGTCATAGGCCGAAGCCGCAGAGCTGCTGCGGTAGCGTTTAGCGAAGTGTTATCACGGTGAAGGAATCAGGTAGATCGCGTTGTCTTAATCGTAGGTTTATGAACCCCAAGGTGACACCGTGCTATTACGACATCTTCACGAGGGAAGACCCCACCTTCTGCGCAAATCAACTGACCTAGGCTCGGTTTATGGGAACAAAAATGTCGTTTCCTCAGCTCGGTTGAGCGATCGGCACCAGGCCGGGGCGGAGTCTACGTAAAGCGTTATTGCCACCTCTGTAGTCTCACGGGGCTTCAGCCTGCCGTTCCTCCACTGCTTGGGTGAAGACGGCTGCCACTGATTACACTGGAGAAGCTTCATTATGTGTAACCCTGCCTGTGCCCTCCCTCCCCCTTCAGGATGAAACCCTGCTGTTTGAGCCTGCCACCCCCTTGGAGGATGCGCTGTCAGTGGTGTTTGCCTTCCCTAACGAGTACAGCGTGGGCATTACCAGCTTGGGCTATCAGGTGGTGTGGGCCACTCTGGCCCGCCGCGCCGATATCAGCGTCAGTCGGCTATTCACCAATGGTCATGAGCCGCTGCCTGCCGTGGTGGATGTGCTGGGCTTTTCGCTGTCCTGGGAATTGGACTATGCCAACCTGCTGACGCTGCTGGAGCAGCTCGATATGCCGTTGTTTGCGGGCGATCGCACCGCCGATCACCCCCTGGTTTTTGGCGGTGGCCCGGTGCTCACGGCCAACCCCGAACCCTTTGCCGACTTCTTTGACGTGATCTTGCTGGGGGATGGCGAGACTCTGTTAGACGATTTTTTCGATGCTCTGGTTGAGCTAAAATCCGCCTCCCGTGCCGAAACTCTGCGGCATCTGGCCAGGGTGCCGGGAGTATACATCCCGTCGCTCTATACCGTCAGCTACGACGGCCCCACTGGAGGCGTACGGGCTGTACATCCGGTCGATGCCGATATCCCCGCTGCGGTGCAAAAGCAAACCTACCGAGGCAATGTGCTGTCGGCTTCGACCGTCGTTACCCCCCACGCCGCCTGGGAAAACATCTATATGGTGGAGGTGGTACGCAGTTGCCCAGAGATGTGCCGCTTTTGCCTGGCCAGCTACCTGACACTGCCCTTTCGCCCCGCCAGTTTAGAAGCATCCCTGATGCCCGCCATTGAGCGGGGGCTTGCGGTTACCAACCGTTTGGGATTGCTCGGAGCCTCTGTCACGCAACACCCTGAGTTTGATGCGCTGCTTGACTATATAAATCGGCCTCAGTTCGACGATGTGCGAATCAGTCTTTCCTCGGTGCGCACCAACACCGTCACCCCTAAGCTGGCTGAGACCCTGACCCGCCACGACAGCCGCTCGATCACCATTGCGATCGAGAGCGGGTCAGAGCGGGTGCGCCACATCGTCAACAAAAAGCTCGAAACCGACGACATCGAGCGCGCCGCCGTCAACGCCAAGGCCGGTGGCCTCAGCGCCATGAAGCTCTACGGCATGGCGGGCATACCGGGCGAAACTATGGCCGATTTGGAGCAAACCGTCGCCCTGATGCTGCGGCTCAAAAAAGCCGCCCCTGGCCTGCGGCTCACCTTCGGGTGCAGCACCTTTGTGCCCAAGGCCCACACCCCGTTTCAGTGGTGCGGGGTCAACCCCGAGGCCGAAAAACGGCTCAAGTATCTGCAAAAGCACCTGCGCTCTCAGGGCATCGACTTTCGGCCCGAAAGCTACAACTGGTCGGTGATGCAGGCGCTGATTTCGCGGGGCGATCGCCGCCTCGGCCCCCTGCTCGAACGGGTGCGCCACTACGGCGACTCCCTGGGCAGCTACCGCCGCGCCTTCAAAGACTTCCAGGGCCAGATTCCACCGCTAGACTACTACGTCCACGAAGATTGGGATCTCGATCAACCTCTGCCGTGGGATCACCTGCTGGGACCGCTGCCCAAGGCCACTCTGCAAAAGCATTTTGAATCAGCGGGGGTAGAGGCCGTGCCCGCGTAACAACAGAATGCTCTGGCAAATCAGCAACCTCGGCTCTAAGGCTAGGTTAGGGGCTGATCACCCCACCTAGGGTCTGCTCGTATTCCTCCAAAGCCGCCAGCACAACTCCTAGCTCTCGGTGGTGGGGTTCACTGGGGTCGAGCTGGTATCGGAGCTGGGCTTTTCGGTAGCGTATTTCCTGTCGATCGCGTCGAGCTTCGCGTCTTCCTCTCTCAGCTTCGCGTTCTCGTGCTTCAGTCTCGCGGTCTCCTTCTCGTTCGCGAAGCGTGCCCCGGGTAATTTCGACGGTTCCACTCAACGCCGAAATTAGCCAGTGCAGCCAGGAGGGCTGCCACAGTGAGTCGGTTGCTCCAGAGCTGGGGCTGGGCGATGGCGCACTAGGTGTTTGATCAGGCATGGCAACGACCTGTACCCTAAAACGCTATCGGCAGCCCAAACTATCCCTCGTCGCCATGCCGGTGGTCTCATTCACCCCGTCAGCGCGCTTGCACATTTGAGCGGTCTGAAAGCGATCGATAATTGCCCCAGAGAAATCGGCTCCGGTGATATTGGCATCGCCAAAGCTGCTGCTGGTAAGCAGCGCGTCGGTAAAGATGGCATTGGAGAGGTCGGCCCCGTCAAAAATGACGCGATCGGCGAAGGTGCCCGCCAGATTAGCCCCGGCTAGGTTGGCACGCAAAAACGACGCCTTGGTGAGAATCGTTTTGCTCAAGTCGGCTTTCTCAAAGTTGGCCTCTCGCATTTCTGCTGCCGCAAAGGAAGTGCCCGAAAGCTGCTTACCCGAAAAGTCGCGGAAGCTGAGGTCGGTGAGGGTGTAATCGACCGTGTTGTCTTGGGCGTAGGCGGCGGGGGCAACACCAAGCCACCCGGACAGCATGACGACCAAGGCGCAGACGACCGCAAAGGCTTGGGGGAGGGGGAGAAACATATCCAAGGCAACCATAGGGTGAGCAGAGGGCGCTTGACCATACCCATGGAATTGAGCCCTAGGGCTTGATGGGCACACTGCGCTTTGCTCATCCTACAAAAGTTTTAGAGCAAAGTTTTGGGACAAAATTTTGAGGCTGCGCCGCAGGAGAGTTCACGCCTTAGAACATAGCATCCAGGGCTGTCTGTAGGTGATCAGGCAGGCGGCGCAGTATCCGACGGGTTTTGAAGTCCACTGGAGCTAGCGTTACGGTGCCCTCAATGCAGGTTTCGTGGGTAGCGGTGTTTTGAATGTCGTAGTGCCAGAGGATGCGAACCCCCTTAGCAGGCTCAAGGCGGGCTTTGACTAGAGCCGTGTCGCCTAGGGCGAGCGATCGCCGGTACTTCAAGCCCAAATCGACCACGGGCAAATCGACCCCGGCCTTGACCCAGTCGGCAAAGGTGAGCCCACAGTCGCTGAGGTAGTTCACCCGGGCTTCCTCCATCCAGGCGATGTAGGTGCCGTGCCAGACAACGCCCGCGTAGTCGGTGTGGTGAGGCTGCACAATGACCCGGTGCTCATACCAGTGGGGCTGTTTCATCTGTCGGCCCAACCAGCGGGCGAACTCTACTACAAATTATGAATCGCGCCAAAATAGGCTCAAAGCCAGTGCCTATGATGGTTGAGAACACCTTAGCTCAGTTTTATACCCCGTTGAGCCGATGGTCTTAGTCAGGTTGGAGAGGGCATCACCTCAGGCTTTCTGCATCGAGACCTGCCCTTGAACACCAGCCCATCCTTACTGACCTTTGAGCGCAACCACACGAGGACACCATGATTGAAAAAATTCTTTTGGCCGACTCTGGCACTGGCAACACCGAAGCCATGATGAAAGCGCTAATGGAAATTCCGTTAGTGCAGCGAGCTTCAGTGACGGTGCTCCACGTAGTGCCATCTCAGGTGTCTGCCGAGGCTATGGCCTCGAAATGGGAAGCGGGGGGCCGCACCCTGGCCACCGCCATTACCAACCTCAACCTCGATCCCAGCCGAGTGAACGCCGTGCTGCGGGAGGGCGACCCCAAGGATGTGGTCATTCAGGTGGCAGAAGAGGTCGATGCCGACTTGATTATCATGGGCTCGCGCGGGTTGCAGGGGCTCAAAGCGATTCTCGAAAATTCTGTTAGCCAGTACGTATTTCAGCTATCGTCGCGGCCCATGCTGCTGGTCAAAGATGACATCTACAGCATTCGCCCTATGAAGCGGGTAATGGTTGCCATGGATAAGTCTGACTCGGCACGGGAGGGGCTGAACATCGCCATTTCTCTGCTGCGCGATGTTAAAGGCGGCGAACTCACCCTGGTGCATACGGTCTCTAGCCTCAAGACCAAGCCCTTTGATGTGGCCAGCGTTGACCCCAACCAAGACCCCATTTTGACAGCGGCGGCGGCCGAAGCGAAACGGTACGGTATTGCCTACAAGCTGTCGGCTCCCGAGGGCAAGCCGGGTCGCCGCATTTGCCAACTGGCGGAGGAGCGCAACGTGGATCTAATCATTCTGGGCTCCCCCGATCGCCGTCCGACCATTGCCAAAGGCCTGCCCGATCTCGATAAGGTACTGGGCGAATCGCTGACTGACTTTGTGCGGGTATACGCTCCCTGCCCGGTGCTGCTAACCCGAATGGCAGCTAAATAATGCCTAACCGTTGCGTCTTTGCTTTGGGCGGCAGGGGCGCAGCGGTAGATTCCCCGAGCAATTTTGAGAAGAGCCTGAGAAGGGCATGGCTTTAGGTAACCGCCTGTAAAAATTCGTAATGCAAACGGTCGTCAAATGGGTCTAGTTTAAACAAATGTGGCCTTTGTCATGGCATGTTACGGCTCCGATTATGAGAGGCCGATGTGCCTGGCCAAGCATTGTCTAACCGAAACTTCGTTTAAACCTCACCTTTTAATTCACCCTAGAGCGAGACAGTCAGCATGAGCAGTAACCTATCCACCGAGCTGCGCGAAGGCACCAAGAAAGCCCACACCATGGCCGAAAACATGGGCTTTGTGCGCTGCTTTTTGCGGGGCGTGGTTGAGAAGAACTCTTACCGCAAGCTGGTGGCCAACTTCTACTACGCCTACGCGGCGATGGAAGAAGAGCTAGAGCGTCACAAAGACCATCCGGTTGTCTCTAAAATTTACTTCCCTGAGCTACACCGCAAGGCATCTTTAGAGTCTGATCTGGCCTACTACTACGGCCCTAACTGGGCGAATGAGATTTCGATGACCCCTGGTGGCCAACGCTACGTCGATCGCATTCGCGAGGTGGGCAATAACGCGCCTGAACTGTTGGTCAGCCATTCTTACACTCGCTACATTGGCGATCTGTCGGGTGGTCAAATTCTCAAGGGCATTGCTCAACGGGCGATGAACCTCTCGGAGGGCGAAGGTACGGCGTTTTACGAGTTCCCCGAAATCTCGGACGAGAAGGCCTTCAAAGCTAAGTATCGCGAGTCGATGGATGCGGCCCCGGTGGATGATGCCATGGTTGCCCGCATCGTAGAAGAAGCTAACGATGCCTTTGGCGTCAATATGCAGATGTTCCAAGAGCTGGAAGGAAATCTGATTAAGGCGATCGGTCAAATGCTGTTTAACACGCTGACCAGCCGCCGTCGTCGGGGCAGCACTGAGCTGGCGACCGCCGAGTAGAATCTCCGGTTTATTCCAAACCGTTGTTTTCTGTTTTCAATTACCGTATTGAGGAAGCGACTCGCTGTCGCTTCCTCAATTTTTTGGGGTGTAGGCGTAGGGCGCATAACGCCCAGTAGGGTGGGCACTGCCCACCTTCTAAAAAGGCATTTTCAAGAAAATCCCATGCCGGGTTGGAGGAATAGCTGAGGTTGACAATGAAGGCGGCAGCGACGTTTTTAAGGAACTTGGCCTACGGATGGGGCTGGCGACAGGCGGGTCTAGTTGCCCTCAGCGGGATTTTGATGGCGTTGGCGCTGCCGCCGTGGAGTCTGTGGCCATTGGCCTGGGTGGGGCTGGTGCCGCTGTGGTGGGTGGTGCTAGCGGTGCCCTCGGCGGGGCTGGCAGCGGTTTATGGACTGCTGTGGGGGCTGGTGTACTACGGCTTTTCGCTGGTTTGGATCACTCACCTGCACCCGCTGATGTGGATGGGGGTGCCCTGGGGAAGTAGCGTTGCGATCGCCCTCTCCTCCTGGCTTTTCATCGTTTTCTGGGGTTCCGTCTGTATTGCGGCGTGGGGCGGGGCGATCGCCTGGGCCACCCATCGATGGCCCAGGCGCCGGTTTTGGTTGGTGCTTGCCGGTACTGCCCTATGGTGTGCTCTCGAAGCCCTCCGCAACCACAGCCCCCTCGACTGGTCACCCCTCAGCCTCACCCAAAGCCCCAACAACCTGTGGATCTTGCACCTGTCCCGCCTGTCGGGGGCGGGAGCCATCACCGCCATTCTGGTCGCCACCAACGGCCTCCTCGCCCTCGCCTTTTCCCCAGTCTCCAAGCTACTGGGCAACCCACCCCCACCCTCCCCATCTCCCCTATCCCTCCACCTTCCCCATCCCCCCATCCCCTCATCCACCCGCCGATCCCTCGCCTTCACCGCAATCACTTTAGTTCTCCTAGGTCATACCCTCGGTGCCATCCTCTACGCCCGCGCCGAGACCGTTCCTATCAGCCAGTCCCTCACCCTGGGACTGATCCAGGGCAATGTGCCCACCCGCGAGAAGCTCACGCCCCAGGGAGTCAACCAGGCGTTGGAGGGCTACACCAACGGCTACCAATCCCTGGTGGCCCAGGGGGTTGATGCAGTGGTGACGCCAGAAGGAGCACTGCCGCAGCTGTGGAATCCGAATGCGCCCCAAATTGCGGCCATCATTCGCACGGTGGAGCAAGCGGGAGTTCCCTTATGGTTGGGTACCTTTGCGCCAGTGCCAGGGGAGGGGCGATCGCAGTACACCCAGAGCCTGCTTGAAATTCGCCCCGATGGCCAAACCTACGGACGCTACGACAAGGTGCAGCTGGTGCCTCTGGGCGAATACGTGCCCTTTGAGGCCGTGCTGGGTCGCCTCATCAGTCGCCTGTCGCCGCTGGATAGCTACCTGGTGCCAGGGGCATCTGACCAGCGGTTTGAGACTAGCGTTGGCCAGGGTATAGTCGGCGTGTGTTACGAGTCGGCCTACAGCCGTCTGTTTCGCCCGCAGGTGAGCAGCGGCGGCGAGTTCATCGTCACCGCCTCTAATAACGACCCCTACCCGGTGTGGATGATGCGGCAGCACCACGGGTTTGACGTGCTGCGGGCGGTGGAGAGCGATCGCTGGGCGCTGCGGGTCACCAACACCGGCCTATCTGGCCTGGTGGATAACCACGGTCGCACCCTCTGGCTGGGCACACCCCATACCTACCTCACCCACCGCGCCACCCTCGATCGCCGCCAGAGCCTCACCCCCTACATTCGCTGGGGCGACTGGCTGACACCGCTGTTGTTGGGCCTGACCCTGATGCTGGGATGGCGCGAAAATCGTCGCTGATATTAGTTTTGAATTTTGAACTTTGAATTATTCCCCCTCAACTCAACATTCAACAATCAAAACTTATCCGTCTGGGGTCTAAAGAAATCGAGCGTCGCCAACACCGCCCCGCCGACGATCAGCGCACAGGCCAACCCCACCACCGCTGTGGCCTCTGCCCGGCCAAAGCCAATCAGCAGCAGCGTCGAGAGCAAGGGAGCCGCGTAGGAGAGCGCCCCGAGCACGCGAATATTGCCGCGCTTCACTCCGTAATCCCAAGTGAAGAAGGCCAGCCCCACCGGCCCCAGCCCCAGGGCGAGAATGGCAACCCATTCCCACCCTACCGGGACTACTGTTGGTTCAAACAGACCGTGGCAGATCCAGGCCAGCAGGGCCGTGGCCCCGCAAAAGCCCCCCACGGCATTGGTCGGAATCGCTCCAAAGTATCGAGAGAGAATGGAGTAGCCCGACCAGGTGAGGGCGCAGACCAGGGCCGCCAGATACCCAGTGGTGTATTGGGCATCAAAGCTCAAGCCCTGCCCCTTGGTGACCAGCAGACCCGCGCCGAGAAAGCCGGCGATCGCCCCCGCCCCGTGAAACCACCGCAGTCGCTCGCCGGGCAGCAGGGCCGAAAAAAACACAATCAGCAGCGGCCACAGGTAGGCAATCAAGCTGGCCTCCACCGCCGGGGCATGGCGCAGCGCCATGAAATAAAAAAAGTGATAGCCAAACAGCCCGCCAATACCCAAGGCCCAAACCCGCCAGGGCAGCCGCAGGTGGCGCAGCACGTTGCCCCCGGCCCGCAGCCAGGCGGCCAGGCCAATGAAGAATGCGATCGTAAACGCCATCGCCGTCAGCTGAAACGGCGGCACGGTGCCGCTCAGGTCGGTCAGCAGGGCTAGGGTGGCCCACATCAGCACCGCTGAAAAGCCGATCATCGTCGGCTGTCGTTGGTTTTGTCCGGGTTCCACAGCGATCTCCCTGGCGCATCCCTTAGCTGTGTATTGTAGAAAAGTCACCGCCCTAAAACGTCTCGGGGCAAAATTTGTCGATCGCGCTCCATCACCCATCCGTAGAAGAACCATTCTATGACCACACCTCTCCACGTTTTAGTCACTGGTGCAACCGGGCGCACCGGGGCGATCGCCATTCAAAAGCTTCAGCAAAAGCCAGAGCAGTTTGTGGTCAAGGGCTTTGCCCGCTCTGAGGCAAAGGTGAAAGAGCAGTTTGGCACAACGGAGGGGTTTTACCTGGGGGATGTGAGCGATCGCGATCGCCTCCAAACCGCCCTAGCCGACTGCGATGCCCTAGTCATTCTCACCAGCGCCGTACCCCAAATGAAAGCTCCGCCAGAACCAGGGCAGCGGCCAGAGTTCACCTATCCCGAGGGGGGAACCCCCGAACAGGTTGACTACCACGGCCAAATCAACCAAATCGAAGCCGCCAAGGCCGCCGGAGTCAAGCATATTGTCCTAGTCGGTTCCATGGGCGGCACCAATGAGCAACACCCCCTCAACCGCATGGCCAACGGCAACATTTTGATCTGGAAGCGTAAGGCAGAAGCCTACCTGATCGACTCCGGCCTCGACTACACCATCATTCGGGCGGGCGGGCTGCAAGATCAGCCGGGGGGCCAGCGAGAGCTGATTTTCAGCAAAGACGATGCCCTGCTGGCCCATCCTCCCGAGGGCATTCCCACGTCCATTCCCCGGGCCGATGTAGCAGAGGTAGTGGTGCAAGCCTTGCTCCATCCCGCCGCCCGCAACAAGGCCTTTGACGTGATCTCCAAGCCAGAAGGTACGCCCGGAGCCGTCGTCACCACCGATTTTGCCGCTCTCTTTGCCCAAACCACCCCAGGGCTGTGAAACGGCTCCAGCATTCCGTTCAAATGCTATTCCGAAAGGCGGCAGCGGCTAAAGTCGATCTGCGGCCCCGTAGAACACTGCACCAGACTGCGCCCGGCAGCTAGGGCTGCGCCGCTGGTGGCATAGGTCTCGCCGTCGTTAAGGGTAGACAATTCGGGCGTAATCACCCAGCAGCAAAAGCCCGTCGCAGGCCGATAGGTGACAGCCACAACCCAATCGGTGAGGGCAATTAGAGTATTAAGCTGATCATTTGCCATGGGCTAACCCCCTCCACAGGTTTGGAAGGCTATTTTCAGGAATATCTGGTGCAATAAATTTGGATTCAGGAATCCTGGGCGAACCAGATAACTACCTATTGTGATTTAGGTCAATTGTACTATACTGGTTTTCTGAAGACAACTGTCCTGGGGTTCAGGGGTCTTGTCCTAAAGCATTGAGGCGACTATGGCGGCAAAGAAAGGCGGAAGCAAAGAGCAAAGCGAGAAGGAAAAAGCCCTGACGATGGTGCTGGGCCAAATTGAGCGCAACTTTGGCAAAGGCTCCATCATGCGCCTGGGCGATGCTGCCCGCATGAAGGTGGAGACGATTTCCACCGGCGCACTAACCCTCGACCTAGCCCTCGGTGGCGGCCTGCCCAAGGGACGCGTGATCGAAATTTATGGCCCTGAAAGCTCGGGTAAAACCACCGTAGCCCTGCACGTGCTGGCCGAAGTGCAAAAAACGGGTGGCGTCGCGGCCTTTGTCGATGCTGAGCATGCCCTCGACCCGATCTACGCCGCCGCCTTGGGAGTCAACGTTGAAGAACTGCTGGTATCCCAGCCCGATACGGGTGAAATGGGGCTTGAGGTGGTCGATCAGCTGGTGCGATCGTCCGCCATTGATGTGGTGGTTGTAGATTCCGTAGCCGCCCTCGTGCCCCGCGCTGAGATCGAAGGCGAAATGGGCGACGCCCACGTGGGTCTCCAGGCCCGACTGATGAGCCAAGCGCTAAGAAAGATCACCGGTAGCATTGGCAAGTCGCAATGTACAGTTATTTTCCTTAACCAGCTGCGGCAAAAAATTGGCATCTCCTACGGCAACCCCGAAGTCACCACCGGGGGGAACGCCCTTAAGTTCTATGCCTCGGTGCGCCTCGACATTCGCCGCATTCAAACCCTGAAAAAAGGCACCGAAGAGTACGGCATTCGCGCCAAGGTCAAGGTCGCCAAAAACAAGGTGGCCCCACCCTTCCGCATCGGCGAATTTGATATTCTCTTTGGCCAGGGCATCTCCACTATGGGCTGTCTGGTTGATCTGGCCGAGCAGCACGGCGTGATCGTCCGCAAGGGGGCGTGGTACAGCTACGAAGGCGACAACATCGGTCAGGGGCGCGAGAACACGATTCAGCGCCTGCAAGAGGATGCTGAGTTTGCCGCCAAGGTCGAAGCCCAGGTGAGAGAAAAGCTCGAAATCGGCGGCGCGGTGGCCGACGTTGCAGATGTGGAGATCGAGGTCGAAGACGAAACCTACCTGGACGAGGACGAATAAACCCAGGATCATACCCAGGCAATACATGCAAAAGCCCAGATTCTCAATGTTGACGATCTGGGCTTTTACCGTACGCTCGGCTTAGGCTAGAGCCTCCATCAGCCAGCGCATAAGGGTGGTGTCGTCTTCGGTCTGCGATCGCCCCACCGCTTCTTCAACCAACGACAATTCTAGCCCCGGCAACACTGCAGACACCCAGATCTGTCGGCTGCCACCCTCGGCCACAGCGAAGGCCAGCACCTGCTGCTCAGCCACGTTCACCACCCAGTATTCGCCTACACCTAGCCGTTCGTAGAGCAGTCGCTTGGCCCCCAAGTCGTCTTTGAAAGAGCTGCCGCCAATCTCGATCGCCAGCGTCGGCGGGCCAAAGACGTTGATATCAATCGGTGAATTGTCTTGGGGTGGTAGCCGAAAGTTTGGCCCAATGTAGAAGGCGACATCTGGCTGGCAGCCCCGCTCTCCAGTTTTGTGGAAGCTGCCGTTGGTAAACTCGGTGCACCGCAGCGATCGCACCATGGCAAAAAGACTAACCACCTTGGAAACCACGCTATTTTGCCGTGCATGTCCGCCACCTAAAGGAGCCCTCTCAATCCTCATGTAGCCGTTGTCGAAGTAGCCTCGGCTCTCGTCGTAGGGGGCGGTGTCTAGGGTGGCGACGAAGTCGTCCCAAGTGGCCTTGACCCAGGTGTCGGTCTGTAGGGCAGTGGGCGTGGAGGGTGCCATTACAGAATTCTCTTGGTGCAGAGTGGCTAGTGTCGTTGATCTTAACCGATGCCGTGGCGGTGCCTTGAACCACCACCGCCCTACTCTTTCGGCAAAAACTTCACAAGAGCTTTCACCACTTCGTCGGGGCCAAATTGAAAAGGGCGATCGCTGTTGGGAGCGCTGAGAAAGTCTGTCCACTTTCTTGAGTCAAGATCACCCGGTTGTAGGCCTGCGATAGTTATATCCAGGCCGATACAACCGTATAACGCCGTCGCCTATTAAGAATCCATGGAGCGCCGGGGCTTAGACTTGCCCGTGCGCGACAGGTTGAAGGACTGCGAAAATGCCTTTTTGCGGGCGCTGGTCACATTGCCACTCTGATAGTCAGCTTCTAAATCTTCCAGAATGGATTGCTCTTCTAGCAGCGCCTCACTGGGTGCCATCGCGGCCATCTCCATCCGGGCATTGGCTAGGGACATACCAGCAGCAGCATAGTCGCCTCGGTCTGAGTACATGACCGCTTCGCGACGGGCACGGGCCGCCATGAGCAACGCCACCTGCTCTTGCACAGCTGGGTTGGCAGGGAAATCGCTGAACTGCGCGGAACTCACTAGGGGCAGCTCCAGCCCGGCCCGCAGCACCTGACGACCAGGCTGTTCCGCGTCATCCCAGGCCAGGCGCACTTGCATGAGTTCGCCGCTCTGGCTCAGGGCGGGCACCTGCAAACGCACCACCACCTGAATGGGCGACCCCACCATCAGGTTAGGCAGTTTGTAGCGCCGGGTGTCAGTCTGCTCAAAGTCATTCAGCACATCCATAACGGTGACACCTTGGCCCGGCTTAACGCCCAGGCTAACCCGCTGACCCAGGGTAGCCGCTAGCCCCGACAGCTCGGTTTCAAAAATCGTTGGCAATTGCTCAGCAGACTCGATGTGGAAAAAGTTGCCGTCACCGCTGCGGGCCATCGCCGCGAGCAGGTCTTCGCTGTAATCATCGCCAATGCCCAGGGTGGTAGTGCTGACACCGCGCTGGGCCAGGCCGTGGACATCGCTGGCGATCGCATCCGGTCTAGTCTCCCCCACATTGGCCAGCCCGTCGGAGAGCACAATCACCCGGTTGAGTTGGGCGGGGTTGAGGTACTGGCTCACCTGCACCCCACCCTCGACCCAGCCCGCGTGGAGGGCCGTGGAGCCCCGCGAATGGAGGTGGCTAAGCTTCTCTAACAAGGTATTTTTGTCGGTGGCCAAGGTGCTGGGCACCAGGGCTTCGATGCGGTCATCGAAGAGGACGATGCTGATGCGATCGCACGGCAGCAAGTTCTCCACCGCAAAGCGGGCGGCTTCGCGGGCGTAGTGCATCTTTTGCCCCTGCATGGAGCCCGAACGATCAATCGCCAGGCTGAGGTTGAGCGGCACGCGATCGGCCTTAAGGGTGACGGCGGGGGGCGTGATTCGCACCAGCACATCGAGGGTCATGGGCTGCTGGGTGACAATCGCCCCGTGAAGCGGGATCAGTTCGACGGTGGGAAGAGCGGGTTTGGCTTGGGTCATGGTGGCCTCTGGGTGGATTTAAGGTGGGCGAGATGGTCGGCAATCAGTTGGAGTAGACTATTCCGCTCGTGGGCGGTGGCAGGAGCTGCAAAGTCTTGGCGGATATGGAGTTCTAAACCGTCGAGAATCTCCAGACGAGTCCAGGTTTCGGGTGGTGAGTCGGGGGCTGGGGCAGGCAGACTAGACGCCGCGGAATGAGCCTGCATCGCTGGACTGGCAGAACGCTTGGGCGAGCGGTCTGATGGTGAGGATTCCCGGCGTTGGCCTTTGGCCGGGCCTTGCCCATCGCGAATTTGAGACAAAAACGCCAGCGCCGGGTTTGCCGCCTCCACCGTCAGCTGCACACCGCCTTGCAGAATGTCTTCTAGCGCTGTGTCAGCCTGGCCGCCAATTAGGCTGCCGATGGAGCTAGCGCTGTAGCCTTCCGCCAGCAGACGACGCAGCACCAACAATTGCAGTAGATGCCGGTAGGTGTACCGAGCTTCGCGCCCCTGCTTGAGGGGCTTGTCTAACCACCCCTGAGTGGTGTAGTAACGCACCAGCCGAGGGTTCACCGGTTCTTGCCCGCGATTTCCAGAACTCTGGTCGGGCAAAAACTGGGGTAACAGGTCGTTGGTCACCTCAACGAAGCGATCTAAGACCATCTCGGGCTGCTGCTGGGCAATCTGTTGCAACATGCTCATAGGCCTATGATAGACACTTGCAAATTAAACTGTCAATGACGTATTTTGTTGTTACTTTCTTGTGCTGGCTATGGTATCTCCTGTCGTTCTGATTACCGGCTGTTCGTCGGGCATCGGTAAAGCTCTCTGCCAGTCGTTTCATCAGCGGGGCTGTCGAGTGGTCGCAACGGCCAGACGGCTAGAGGCCATAGATGACCTGAAGGCTTACACCGTCATGACCTTACTCCTGGACGTGACGGACTCGGTAGGCATCCAGCAAGTTATTGAAACCGTACTGGCCCAGGAAGGGCGCATCGACCTGTTGGTCAACAATGCGGGCTTTGGGCAGTTTGGCCCGCTGATGGATCTCAGCCCAGCCCAGCTCCATGCCCAGTTTCAAACCAATGTATTGGCTCCCCTTGAAGTGGCGCAGAAAGTGGCCCCGGTGATGAAGCGGCAGCGATCCGGCGTCATCGTCAACATCGGCAGCATTTCAGGCGTGGTGACGACGCCCTTTGCCGGGGCTTACTGTGCGTCGAAGGCGGCGTTGCACAGTCTGTCCGAAGCACTGCGGATGGAGCTAGCCCCCTTTGGCATTCAGGTGATCACGGTGCAGCCGGGCGCGATTCAGTCGAACTTCGGCCAGGCCGCAGAACAGGGGTTAGCGGGGGTGCTGTCGCCAGAATCGTGGTATGCACCGCTGGAGTCCAAGATTCGGGCCAGGGCGTTGCTCTCTCAGGCACGGGGCACGCCAGCGGATGAGTTTGCGGAACAGCTCGTTGCGGCGATAATGAGACCGCAGCCGCCAATGCTCATCCGGTTGGGAAAAAAGAGCGGATGGTTGCCATTGCTTAAGCAGCTGTTGCCGCCCAGGCTGATGGAGTTTTTGCTCAAACGACAGTTTGGGCTTACGTAGAGCCGGTGATCAGCGAATATATGCCTTAGTGAAATGCAGAACCCTTCAGGGGAAGAGGGCGATCGCTCCTCCATCCACGTCTGTTTTCGAGGTCAAGCAATCCGCTCAATTTGGCATTCAAAGCCTTCGTTGTTAACTCTTAGGGATGTTCACTTTGTCGAGATAAGGTGAGTCCAAACATGCCCCAAGCAGAAACAGCAAGGGGCATACCGAAGTGCTGAACTCGCCGTCAGTCAGAGCCTCTAGAGGCTGAATCTAGCGGTTTACCGTTAAAGGCGACACCCGGATTCGAACCGGGGTTGGAGGTTTTGCAGACCTCTGCGTTAGATGGCGAAACCACTGGTAAACATAGGCTCTACTGACGGGTTTGCAATCCTTGCTTAATTTTAAGGCTATTTTTGCTTGGTTGTCCCTAATGGTTTAGGGCAGAATTGGGATGAGAATTTGGCCCTTTCTGGCACTGGTAAAACGAGGAAATATGACCGCAATTGACTTCCGACGCGTTGCAGATGGCGGGGATATTCCCGACGATCTACCGTCCACTTTAGAAGCAGCTTTATTCTTTTTTGGCGGGAAGTACAACCAGATTTATGGTTCTGCTACCTACTCAGAATTGCAGGCATCGGCTGTCGATAATGGTCAGCGCACAATAGGGTCTGCTGATGTGGTTCAGACTCCAGCGGGGACTAGGGCCATTATTCGGGCGTCTATGCCCATAGCCACAAATTGGGCCGAAGAAGGCCCCGCCTATACCAGTATTCAGCCCCAATCTGCGGCGCTCCTGCCCTAATGGTTTATGCAACCGCTGGCGGGGAAGCCGTTCTTAGGTCTCTCCCTGCCGATGCCGCGATCCGAAACTTGCCGGTTGCCCCTAGGCCGCCCCTGCCAACCGCTCCTATTCCCCGTGTTCCTCTCCCCCCTGTAGGCGGCGGCGCGGCAGCAGCAGGCGGTGGGGTTGCAGGTGGAGCTGCGACGGCGAGTAGTGCAGCTGCTACCGCTGGCGCAATTGCTGCCGGAGTGCTGGCCTTCGGTTTTGGCTTTGCTGTGGGAGATGCGATCGCCGGTAGCTTGGGCATTGAATATCCGGGTGGCAAAAATGCCCTTCAATATTTTTTTGGTGCTAAAGACCCTGGTATCGGCGCTACTGGGGCCGTTAGCGCTCCTTTGACTGCTGACTTTGAAGGGGCCGTACCATTTACGGGTGGCCAGAGTTCAGGGATCTGCTATGTCGTAACTGCCTCAAATGGTCAAGGCAGCACAGCTACATTTAGAACCAGAGGGCCGATAGGCGGGGTCAGAAGCGTAACCATTCCAGGCGGGGGCAGACTTGAAGTTAATTCCCGTTCATTCCCCAGTCCTGGAACAGGCTCAAGCTGTACGGCGTTAGCTGGCGCTGGATGGTATCCCACTGGCTTTGGTGGTTCTGCTTGGAACGCTGACAAAACAGCATCGATCACGAGCATCGTTAGAGTAGACGGTCAACCCGACACAGGGGGCGATCCGCCTGGAACAACCGAACCTGGCCCCTTAAACAGGCGCGTTGGGGCTCCCCTCATTGCCACGCCCACGGCTCCGGCTGCCCCTCCGGCTCCGACGATCGCACCCACACCACCCACCGCTCCAGCGACTCCCGGTGACCCGGTTAACCCTCCCGAAGACAAGCAAAACCCTGCACTGCCCGGCTGGCTGTATAACCTGCCCTATGCCATGCCAGCGGTAGCCCCCGCCGCTGGGTTGTCAGGCTCTCCCGCAAAGGGGCCTAACACCACACCGCTAAACAATCCTCAACCTAGTAATGCTGGTGCTGGGGACACACCTCGCCCGCCAACTAAAACCGATAACTCATGCCGGTGCAACATTCCTCTGTTCAACAAACTTGATGCACTGGATAAAAAAATTGAGAGATCACTTGGCGGGGCCGCTGGTCTAGCTGCTGATGGAGGCATTTTTGCCTACCTGCAAAAAATGCAGGCCTTCGCAGAAAAAGCCTGGGAGATGAGCCGCATTCAAAAGGTGCTCAATGCCATGACGCTGATCACCGTGCTCCACAACGCCAGCATGGTGAGCCGCGACGTGGGCGAAACCCTGGGCTATGCCCTGGCGCAGGGTCTCGACGTGCTGGGCATCGAAGATGAGGAAGGCAACGCCCTCGACGTGAACGGCTGGTTTGGCACCCAGGCCAATAACTTCTTTAAGAACATCTTTGGAGAAGAGCGGTGGCACGGCCTGAACGAAACCTGGAACAAAGCTAACCGCATCATCAGCAGCGCCACCATGATCGTCTGGACGCTGCGGAGCATCCACGACGGCACTCAGGAAGTGCTGGAGTGGACGGCCGAGAACACCGGCAAAATCGGCAACGCCCTGAAGAAATGGGGCGTAGTGGGCGAGCGAGCCTACCCGTGGATGGCCGAACGGGTGAAAGCCCAAGACGCCTACCGCCGCAAGTTTTCACGCATTCTTGACGGGCTAGAGGCGGCAGAAAACACCGCCAGCAGCTACGCCATGGTGACGAGTGAAGTAAAAGAGATTCAGGACGAAATAGGCGAGCTGGGAGAGCAGCGGGAAAACTTCACCAACGCCGTGCGCGACATGGTGCCCGAGAGCTACCCCGATAACAGCCAATTTTTAGCCCCCAACGAAGAGGCCGGAGAGAATGCCCGCGCTGGCCCAGCCGTAGCAGCCACCGATATGGAGCCAGGAACCAATGGCACTCCCTGATAATTTCTCTGAAGCAGAGCATCTGCAAGACTTGTTCAGGCGCTACGCCAATCGCCAGGTTAGAGACTTCTTTGCCGACCTGGGGGGCGAGGATTGGTCGCCAGACATCAGTACCACGCGGGGAAGCCTGCGCCATGGGGCCACCCACAAAGATGATGACTCGCTACCCATGACCCTGCTGCGGTGGGAGCTGTTTAACTACGTGCGGCGGCTGAAATTTGACGTACCGATGATCGGCATCCCGGTTACAACGTTCAATTCTGAACGCAGATATAAACCGCAAATAATACTCTATTTTCAAGAAGACTTTGGAGATATTGAACCGAGCTACCATCCAGTGACGGGACGAATATCTTTTCGATTAATGGGCTATGAAACCGACACTATAACCCCCACAGTTGCCCAAACATTTGCCAGCCGAATTAGGACAAACTTTCAGAACGGCGGCGGCTACGTCTGGCGCAAAGGTCGCACAATGTGTACTTATAACGATTGGGATAAAGGCTATTCGCTACAGGTTTTATCGCGTTCTGAAGCCAACGGTAGAGAAGTTATCGATAGAGTTTTGGACATTCAAAACCATACGATAGACCTCGCTAAAATGAGCGTCAATGAAAACCAATCAGAAGCCGCAGCATTCCCCGTTATTCCACCCAATGACTTTATCTATGGGGAGTCTCGCCGCACGCCCCGACGCCGCCCATTGGCAGATGTCCGGTTCCAATACGCCACGCTCCACATAGACAGCATGGCTAACGCCATCCCGCTGGTGGATCGGACGGGGCTCTACCCATCGGCACTGGTAAGCTAACGACTGCCTTCTATCAATCCATATTTTGCAGAACCCTTAAGGGTTCCGCAGGAAATATATCAGGATCGGCTGGGGCACTATGAAGGCGTAGTGTACCGAGGCGAGCCATCATGGGCCGACGATTTTCAAGGATCAAAGAAGGGCAGAAGCTGGCCGACGCCTGGACAGCATACGTAAATTATTGGAACACGGCATCTACCCGGCCCAGCCGTATTGGGCAAGGTACACCGCGACAGCTAGACGCCATGTGCTTTATTCAACCCTTCACGATCAGCGTCAATGTTGGGGAAGTTGTCTCAGCAAAGGCTTATAACGACAGCTATACCACACTGGCAACGTACATCAATGCCAGCAGTGTGGCTGAGGTCAGCAACAATATAGGCGCTAGTACCATGATCAATATTCCCAAATTTCGCCCCGCCCGTGTGCGCTGGCAACGTGCTGTAAACCGCGCCATTTCTACTCCTACCTCAAAATTTACTCAGCAAGAGTATTTGAAGTATGAAAACGTAGACAGCTTTAGCTGCCCCTTTGGCGCGACCGCTGACACCGACGACATGATCGACAGCTTCTTAGACGTGAAAGCGCGAGTCTTAGCCGTGACGGGCTTTGAGGTTAGCCGGGTTTCGTTGACTCGTGAACAGGTGGGAATTGAGGCGGCCTAGATGATTGATGCCTACGATCCGCTTCGCCCGTGGTTTGTTTCGAATCCTGACTATAACCGGGAGGACGAGCGCCGCGCCGTTGAGGCCATGCTGCTTATAGACGACTTGACCCAGCAGGCCATGACTGGCCAGGCCGACATAGACACCCTCTTCGACTGTTTGGCCGAACAAGAGATCGACCCATTGCAATGGGCTGACGATGCCGTGGCGGGCATGGAGCGGATCGTAGACGCGGGCATTGTGTTTGTTTCAGACGAAACTGGTTTGTTTTTACCCCAAGGAATCCGCCATGTATGAGCCCACTTACGAAGATTTGAAAGCCCGCTTTAATGCCAAGCCATATCGCCGCCCCAAGGCGAACAAAGAGACTAAGCCAGCGGCCAAAACTACGGCTAAGACTGCCCCCAAATCGGCTGAGTAATGGCCTGGAGAAGCCTGGGGACTTTAACGCCCAACCTCATAGATTGGGAGACGCTGAACATTCCCGTGAGGGGTGAGGTGTTTCGTGTCTCCCAGGATTGGGTGGGGACATGGCCAGGCACGGGGTTTATCTCCCTGAGGCTGGTTTATTTGAATGGGGCATTGGGAAAAGAAGCGGCCTTAGAATATCGCCGCATCTATCCTTTTCGAGACGACCGCATTCATTTGTTTCCCTTCGATGAGAAGCTGCGCCAGTCGGGCTATACGATTCGCTATTTTCAGGCCAAGCTAGGCCACCGAGCGCGCCCCTATGCCGTGGCCAACTGGCAAATAAGCATTGACCAGTTTTGGGATCGTGTCTCAAGGCCTGAAATGCAGCTGGATTCTGAGCTGACGACGATCGACAGCGACGAGCTAACGATGGACATCACCGACACCTTCGACATTGAGGAGTGACCGTGGCCTTGCAGCTGATTAATGTAGGCACCACATCCAACGACGGCACCGGCGACACCCTGCGCACGGCGGGGCAGAAGATGAATGCCAATGCGTCTGAGCTGTTTGGCCTGGTGGCTGACACTCAAACGGCGCTGGATACCAAGCTAGAGGCAGAGGCACTCACCGACCTCACGGCGAGCGACGCGGCCCAGGACAGTGCGATCGCCGCCCTCATCCTGAACGACGAGGCTCAAGACACATTAATTACTGGGCTGGTCAACGATGCCGTGGGCCTGAGTGGTGAGATCGCAACCTTGTCCGCCAGCACCGCCGCCGCCCTAGCTACCAAGCTTGAAGCTGCCGCGATCGCCGACTTTGAGCCCACGGCAGCGCTCAACGCCCGCGACACGGCCAACCGCGCCAGGGCTAACCACACCGGCACTCAACCGGCGAATACTGTCTCTGGGCTGGCCACAGTGGCCACCAGCGGAGCCTACAGCGACCTCTCAGGCCCGCCCGCCATTCCCTATGGCTTTACCTATGACCAGCAGGTAGAGCCTGCTGGTCCAGCCACTGGGGCGACCTGGCGGGAGCGCAGCGCCGGGGGCTTGATTCTTGGGGAGTGGGAATGGCTTGCCGATTTTGCTGAGTGGGTTGCTATTGGTAGCTACGACATCATGGGCCTGAGCCTGGCGGGCTCAGGAGCAAACAGTTTCACAGTTAAAAATTTCCAGAGTAAAAAGAGGCTGATCCAAACAGTTTCGCTCTTAGTTCAAACCACGTCTGGCACCTTTGACGGCTCTAATTTTCAAACCTTCACCCCGCTTTATCAGGTCAATTTTAGTACCACAGTCCTCACGGCTTCGGCGGCTGCACTGGTGGTCAATGCCCCCGGCACCTTCACCAAAACGACAGCGATTAATAGCATTTACACGTTTGACACCGTTCGCATCTTTCGAGGTGTGACGGGCGCTGCCGGGGCCTCAAGCAGTGCAATGACAACCAAAGTGAGGGACGTAAGGCAATGATTAAAATAACGTTGCCAAGCGGGGTTGAGCACCTACTCGACGGCACTATTGAGGCCTACACTAGCAGCCCCAACACCCGCGCCGCGCTCCAGGCCGCCTACGATGCGGGCCACTGGGAAGATTTCACCTCGCCCGAGCCAGAGCCGGAGCCAGCCCCGCCTAACTGGTCAGACTTTCGCCTAACGCTGATGGTTGATACCGGCTTCAGGGACTGGGCCGCGACTCTGCCTGCCGACTGGCGAGAGGATCTAAAGCTGGCGGCGATCGCCACCAATGCCACCGCTCTCCAGGGCATCTACGACCATCTGGCGACCTACTCCCCACCGGCACCGGCGGCGGCGGCTGAATGGCAGGCGATCGCCGCTGCAAACAACATCCCCGTCGTGTTCTCTGATGACTGAGTCTGCTGTGCCAAAGCTGACGCTCTACTTTCCAGACGAGTTTGGGGACGTGCTTTGGCGCGGGGAGACCTTTGCCCTGGAGGCCCCCAAGGAGCGGGGCACGGTGGAGTGGTTGCTAGGGCGATCGCCTGCCTCTGACCTGACTATCACGATTCGCACGGTGAGCCGTAGGCACGCGGCGATCGCCTATAGCTATGCGGCCAACCGCTGGTCTATCAGCGACCTGGGCAGCGCCCTGGGAACCTACGTCAATGGGCAAAAGCTGGAAGAGAAGCCCCATGTGATTGGCATTGGCGACAAGTTCTACCTGGGCACGCCGGAGGCGCGCATTCATTGCGTGGAGGATGCCCAGGATACGATTAGCCCCGATGAGCAGGGGCCAGAGACGATCGCCAGCACTAGCCCCCTGGCGACAATGCCGCCGCCACCACCGCCACCACCACCGGCGCCGGCACCAGCGACCAATGCCGACAACATAAATTTTGCGTTGCAGTGGCTGGCCACGCCGACGACATGGTTGGGCGGAATCGTGCGGTTTGTGGTGGCGGCGCTGGTGGCCCTGGTGGTGGTGCTAGTTTTTGACAACTAGGCCAGATTGCAGAGTGGATAGTTTTGTACGTAATTGGCAGGCGGGGAAGGGAATGCTAAAGCAAGCGTATTAGGCGGTGCAATGGCTAAACAGAAGATTCATCCTATTTGGTGGTTGGTGGGCTTCTCATTATTTATAGGAGTAACGAACCATGCGATGAAAGATACGGCGCAGTCATCGCAGCCCACGAGCCCAGTCGACTATCAGGCAGAGGTGAGCAAGGCGATCGCTGAGATAACGGACATGGATGCCCACGGCGATATGCTTTACCAACCCAACTATGAAGCCGCCATATTCAAACTTGATGCTCAATGCCCTGAGAAGCTTTCAGAGGTGCTGAATCTTTCTTTTAGCGAAATCGAAGCCAGGGGAGAGGATGGGGTTCAATTTGCTTTGCTCAATGAGCTAGAAGATACGGTTTATATGATTGAGCAATCTGGGCAGCAACCTACGGCCTGTGCGGCGCTAATTGCTGAAAGCTCCTACGAATAAAACACCCCCGGCTACGGCTGGGGGTGTGGTGTGGTGAGTAGAGCTTAGCGCCTAATTCGTGCCCTCATCTCCTCAAAGTATGGGTCACGCGGGATGGGATTGGCGCGGTCGATGAAATGGACATCACCAGGCCAGCACACGGTAAAGTTGTCGTCTTCTCCAAAGTGCTCTAGGGCGGCGCAGTGGCGTAGGAAATCGTCGGTGATGGCGGTGGTGGCGGCTTGCCAAAGGGCTAACCGTTTGAAATGTTCTTCAGGCATTTTGGGTTCTCCTTTGTGAGGCGTCTGGTGGGGTGTCTGGTGGGTGTCTGGTGGGCGTCTGGTGGGGTGTCTGGCCAGACGGCACCAGACGGGGGCACCAGACGGGCCAGACGCCCATGTTTAAAGGGCCAGACGCCCACCAGACGTTTTTAGCGTCTGGTCAGAATAGAGTTAGGGGGGTAGGCTGTAGCGTGGGTTTTCCTCGTCCGTCTGGTGAAGCTCGCCCCGTCTGGTCATGCCCGCCAGAATGCGGGCGAAGAGGTCTTTATCGACGGACTTAAAAGCCCTTCTTTTTACCTTAATTTCGTGTGCCTTCATGGGCTCATCAGCCCCGGCCAGCACCTCAAAAATAATCCCCTCGATCGCCTCTAGATTTAGCTTCTCCTCGTCGTCTGGCTCGATGGCTGTGGTAGCAGGATTGGGGCGACTAATTGCGGCGGATTGTGATGGGCCTGGGCCTGGGTCACTGCTGCCAATCTCATCTATGCCTGGCAGCCAGCCGTCATCAATAATCAGCTCATCAGGCACAGGCTGAGAGGCAATATCGAGGGCGTCTAACTGCGTTTCTGTGAGGTAGGGCAGCGGGAAGCAGCGCCATTCTCCTAGCAAGTTTGTGAGCACCAACGGGTGACGGTGGGACTTTAGCTGTCGGCGGGCGGTTTGGTATTCGGCTTCGATGCGATCGCGGTGTCTTTCGTTGACAAAACGATGGTTTCCGATCATGTTGTCAACGGCATCGAAACCGCCCAGTTTTGACCCCAGGCAGGCAAAGCGAAAGTTGGCGCGAATGCCGCCGCTAAATTTCAGGTTTTCGGCGTTGGGGGATTGGGAGATGATCACCAGCTGGCCACCACCCCCACGGGCGACGGCGGCCATCGCCTCTACGCTGATCTCTAATTCTTGGCCGTAGGGTTCAAATGCGCCTTTCCTTTTTTTTAGGCCGGTGCTGAATGTTAGGTACTCTTCAATCACCGTTACCATTTGCGGCCCTTCCCACTGGCGCTGGTCTACCCGCTGCTGGATGAGGTTGAGTACCTTGTGCAGGCGGTAGCAGACGGTGTGAGCGTTTTCTAAAGTGGGGCGAAAGTTGATGCGCATGACGTTGGGCTCGGGGACACCAGCCCAGGCGGCCCCTTTGCCTTCGACCACCTGCACTACGGTTTCGCGGCTGCGGCTCATGGCCCCTAGCAGCAGGTAGAGGAAGGAGCTTTTGCCGGTGTCGGTGGGGCTGAGCAGGGCCAGGTGTGTGCGCCAATCCTGGGCGGCCTGGCTGAGATATTCCCAGGCATCGACCATTTCGACGGGGGCGGCCTCGTCGATCGCATCGCCTGGCTGCACTTCGTCGGTGGTCTCGTGCCAGAGCAGCTGCTGTCGCCCGGCGTCGGTGACATCCTCGTAATCGAGCAGCACGCGGCCCGCTTTTACGCTGTCTTCGACGGCCAGGCGGCCCAGGGCGGCGATGGGCAGGGCGGCGGTGAGCAGCCCAGTACGCACCCAGTGCAGGCGGTTGTCGTGTTCTTCTGCGATCAGGGTGCTCCCCAGCAGCAGGGCCCAGGCGGTTAGGCCCAGGCCCCAGCTCAGAACACCCCGGCGCATGCGGATGGCCTGAAGCAGGGGATAGTCGGCGCGGTCGTAGTTGTAGCGGGTAGTCATAGCGCCCTCATCCAAAATCCGTTGGTGGCGATCGCCAGTGCACCGAGCACCATGGCCATACGGCACCAGCAGTCGGGGCGGTGGTTGGGCAGCGCCTCGCCCACCATGCCGATGGCCACCACCGGCGGCACCAGGGTGAGCAGCATGGCGGTGAGGCCCAGGTAGTAGGGCACTAGGCCTTCATACATGAGAGAGAAGGGCAGGCGAAACAGCACGGCCAGGGTGGTGACCCACAGGGCCGAATCGACCAGCAGGCCCCGGGCGGGGATGGCGATCGCATTGGCGGCCCGGTAAAGAGCCTCAGATTTGATGCTGTAGCGATTGCCGCCCAGGGCGACGGCAGACTTACCACCAAAGGCGGTGCGGGTAATGATCTCGGGGCGGTTGGGGTCGGTGTTTGTCATAACTACCAGCCCCCCCGCGACGGCTGGACGTACTGCACATCGGGGCGGGTGCTGCTGTCTACGATCGCGGCGATCAG
>NZ_JAYGIH010000013.1:0-38388 GCF_034932455.1 Leptolyngbya sp. CCNP1308
CTCGGTAAATCCTCGTTTGCAGCTTGAACACCTTCGCCTCTAGCTGTCGCCAGGGGAGGGTCTTCCATTCCACTGTGGGCGCGTTGGCCCCAGTCTTAGACGTTTGGACTGTGACTTGATTCATTACCATCAGTTCATCGTGTATCTGTTGGCCTATCCTGGGCATTACCCCAGGCGTTTGCTTTTGATACAATCCCGCCCGCTGAGGGCTTATAGCTTGGCAGCCGACTCTGGGGTGAACCAGAGCGCGCCTCAGCGGGTTATTCCGTTCCGAATGACCATTGTTTGAATCCTTAGGGCGATGCTCTCCACCGGGTTAATGGGAAGTGCAGACTGGTCGAGACTGGAATCGCCAGTTCCCGTTTGCCTTGCCGTTTTGGCCTGGGCTGCTAACCGTCGTAGCCCACTTGACGTGACGATGGTTCTGACACATCTTCGCTTTCGCTACCCATAGATTCTTGCTAGACAGATTGCCGAGTACGGTTCTCGGAAGGGCTGCCGTTCATCCCCGCTTCACCCGATTGAGAGCCAGTCTCACGAGTGGGGGAAGTGCTGTCACCGTTGCACTCACGGGGTAGGACTTGCACCTACATGGCCATTCAGTTGTCAAGGTTCAAAGACCTTGCGCCTAATCCCCTGAAACTCAGGTAAGTTCCAGTTTCTAGGCAACGGCTCGCACCCAGTCTTCATCGTTGCGAGCGCTGCTGATCACCCGCACCAGCGAGATGCCGACGTAGAGCAAAAACAGGCCCCGCAGCACGTTGAAGACGAGGGGAATGGCGTCGCCCGCAGCGGTGCCAAAGTTGGTGGTCATCCAGGTTTCAGCCCCGCCAAAGAACTGGGCCTGGGCGGGATAGGCCAGCAGGGTGACCAGCCAGAGCAGCCCTAAACCCAGGAGTAGCCCAGCCTTTCGTTTGAAGCCCTGGGCTTTAGAAGCCCGCCTGGATAGGGAGCGGGAGGGTGTTATGTCCTGTCTCCAGGTCAGGCCAGTGATGCCTCCCACGGCCAGCACCGTCAGCAATGCGGGGCCGTAGATGAGGACATCTAGAGCAAGGCCCAGGAACGCTACAGCGAGTAGCGGCAGGTCTGGAAGCGGATTCATCCGGCCCACCAGACGTTCCATCAACGGAAAAATGTAGAGAGTTTTCATGGCTCAAATGAATTGAGTCTGACTGATGATTGAAGTCTCCTGAAATCAGTCAGATGACATGACTCGCGTGCTCACCAATAAGTGAAGTATTCGACTCGAATTGCGTAAAGATTTGATCAATATAGCAATATTTTTCAGCGGTGGGGAAATGAGAAACTAAATTGTGGATTCAGGCTTAGACATCTTAAATCCATGCCTAAAGCCTATACAAAACAGCCAATATCGGGTCTGATTCTGTAATCTTGCGTGATGTTAATCAAGCTATTGAGCAATCTATGTAGACTTTTAAAAGTGGAGATGCTTTTTATACTGAAGTCATACATTGCCACCATCAATCGAAAAATTTACTGTCAATTATCAACACGATTAGCCGCACGCAAGAACTCTATGGTTGCAATCGAAATTGGTCTATAAAAAACTTTCGAAAGCGACGTTTTACCATGTTCATCGGTTCCCATTTGCTCCAGGTATTTTCAACTTAACCGTCAAGCTTTAACTGACAAAATGACATAACAACTGATTTGCAGACACAAAAATAAATGTACTGACGTCAGTACGTCTTGACGCCTCTATTTTCGCATGTTTGTAGGGCGGCCAGATCGCTGGTGGGTCAAGGCATGTCGAGATGGGCAGGGGCTAAGTGTTGTACGGGGAGTGAAACACATCCATGAAGACAGTGAGTTGTTTGTCGCTCTCTGGGGGGCAAGGGAAAACGTCGGTTTCGCTGCTGCTGGGTCGGCTCCTGGCACAGCAGGGACAGAAGGTGTTGATGGTGGATGCCGATCCGCAGGCGAATCTCACCCTTTACTTAGGTCATGACGTTAAGGCGAATGAGCCCACCCTATTGGAAGTGCTGAAGCAGCAGGTGGAAACAGCCGATGGGATCTATCCGCTGGCAACGGCGAATCTGTTTCTGATCCCAGCTGATGAGGGGCTGCACAAAGCCCAGGAATACCTGGCCACCATCGGGATGGGAGCCTTGGCTTTGCACCATGCCCTGGAGGTCGTGGAGGAGTTGTTTGATGTTTGCATTATCGACTCGCCGCCCCAGCGCACCCAGATTTGTCTGTCGGTAATGGGAGCCTCTAACTGGGTGCTAATTCCAGCGGAGGCCTCGACCAAGGGGGTAAATTCACTACTGCGCAGCCTAGAACTGCTGGAGGAAATGGGGCGCATACGGGCGTTTACAGGCCAGGTGCTGGGGGTGCTGCCGTTTCGCGATAAGTGGTTTGGCCGGTCTCAGGCAACGGATAGCCGAGAGGCCATAACCGCCATGCAGCAGGTGGCGGGCTCAATCCCGGTGCTGCCGTCAATTATGGAGAGTGAGCGCTACAAACAGGCGATTCGGCAGGGACAGCGGCTGGCAGAGATTGGGTATGGGGAGCTGGAATTTCCGCTGTACGGGGTGATTGAGGCGTTAGATCAGGGACAAGAGAATGGCTGAGGATGCGCTGGAACGATTGATGCAGCGGCAGCGTCCGAGTGTGCCGCCCCGTGCCGATGGGTTAGAGCCGCTTATGAAGTCTCCTCAACAGTTGGCGGAGGGGGGCAATGGGTCGGGATATAGTGACTCTAGCGAGTCTACGGGTGTTGACGTCAGTATGTCTGTTAGCCAAGATGATGAGGCGGAGTTACCGCAGCTAGTGCGGACGACGACCCGGCTGGAAGAAGAGATTGATAAGGCTCTGCGCCACCTCTGTATGGATGAGAAGATCACCAAGGAGGTGTGGTTTGAAGCGGCGTACCTTTACTTGGCGGAGCACCCCAAGGCGATGCAGGCGGTGAATGGGGTGGCGAAGGAGCGCTACCAGCGGCGGAAGCGGGCAGCGGATTTGCGAAAACTAGAGACGATGCAGAAGCGGTTGAAGGGGTAGCGCTCCTCCGTTTTCCCAAAGATTTCTCTTGTCTCGAACTCAGGTTGGAAAATTAAGTCGCTAAGAGAAACCAGGCTATATTGGATGGCAATCATCTTCCCTTATGGCCTCATTTCGTTGTGATAGGCTTCCCCGACTCCTCCCAACGACTCAAGCTGGCTCAGCGTCTTTCAGCTTTGCCAGGGCCACAGCTTGACCAGGTCATTTTTACGCTCAACCCAGCTAAGGGAAATATTCCGCCAGCGTCAGCACCTCCTGCCGATCGGGTGATGGCTTTGCTCACTTGGGCCGAAAGCGAGATTGGCTGTGGGCTAGAAACGCTACAAAAGGTGCTCGGTTCGGTGCTGGCTCAGTCTGAGGATGCTGCACCTCCCCTATCTCAGGGTAAGCGGGTGTTCATTAGCTACCGATCACAAGAGCCCGATGTCAGCTTGGCCCAGGCCTTCCATGACCAGCTACAAGCAGCAGGCCATGAACCGTTCATGGCGGCAGAGAGCATCAACTGGGGAGAAAATTGGGTCAACCGCATTGACCAGGAGTTGAAGCGCTGCGATTACTTTTTGCTGTTGTTGTCTGAGCGATCGGCCACCAGCGACATGGTGGCGGGGGAAGTCCGAACGGCTAGGCGTCTGAGAGATCATCTGGGTAAGCCGGTGATCTTGCCGGTGCGGGTCAACCTGCCCTTGGATGATCCGCTGAACTACGAGCTGCGGAGTGTGCTTCAGACTATCCAGCAAAAGTCGTGGCAGGGGCCGGAAGATACGGCGGCTTTGGTGCAGGATTTTCTTGCGTTGATTGAGGCTGGTGAGGCCCCTGCCCCGGTCAAAGAAAAAGATGAGCCTGAGATTACGCCTTCCCTCCATCAACGGCCACCCCTGCCGGTGGCAGATTTGGAGCTTCCCAGCGGCACCATGCCGCTAGACTCTAAGTTCTACATTCGGCGCGAACCCTGGGACACTCGCTGTCTACAAGAAATTGAAAATCGCGGCGGGCTGGTGCGGGTCAAAGCCCCTCGTCAAATGGGGAAGACTTCGCTGCTGGCCCGCATCCGAGACCGGGCTACCGAGCTGGGCTACCAAACAGTGACGGTAGACTTTCTGGAGACCGATGAGCGGACTTTTACTGATTCCAGCTTGTTTCTGAAACGCCTGTGTGCGTTAGTCAGCCGTAAGTTGGGCTTTTCTCCCCGCCAGGTGACGGAATTTTGGGATGAGGAGCTGTTTGGCCCCAAGGAGAACTGTACTGACTTTTTTGAAGAACACATTCTCTCGAAGATCGACACGTCTTTGTTTTTGGGCCTGGATGAGCTAGATCGGCTGTTTCCCTACGAGGCAGTGTCGAAGGAATTTTTGACCCTGCTGCGCTCGTGGAATGAGAAAGCCAAGGTGGATAAGACCTGGGCCAAATTCAAGCTGGCGATCGCCCACTCCACAGAGTCTTACGTGGTTCTAGAAAGCAATGTCTCGCCCTTTAACGTGGGTCTGGCGGTGGAACTACCAGAGTTTACGTCGGCTCAGGTGATGAATTTGGTGGGTAAGCATGGCCTGAACTGGAGCGAAGCGGACGTTGGGTCTTTAATGGCTATGGTGGGGGGGCACCCCTATTTGATCCGTCTCGCTTTATATCACGTTGCCCAGCAAGACTTGACTCTAGCTCAGCTGCTCCAAGCAGCACCCACGGATGCTGGTATTTTTGGTGAGCACCTGCGGCGACATCTTTGGAATTTGCAGCAGCATCCTGAGTTGGCCAAGGCTTTTGAGCAGGTGATTATGTCTGAGAAGCCGGTGACGCTGAAATCGATGCTGGCGTTTAAGCTCAATGGTATGGGTCTGGTTAACTTTCAGAGCAACGATGTGGTGCTGCGCCATAAGAGCCTGTACCGTCCCTATTTTCACTCGCGATTGAGGATGACGCTATGAGCGCAGCCCCCAGTACCTTCTACAAAGTGGGCGGTGCTTTACCCCAGAATGTGCCGTCCTATGTGACGCGGGGGAGCGATCGCGACCTCTACGAAGCGCTGAAAGCAGGAGAATTTTGCTACGTCCTCAACTCTCGCCAGATGGGCAAGACCAGCCTGATGGTGAGAACCCTAGCTAAGTTGCAAGCTAATGGTTGGGCAGGAATCATCATCGACTTTTCGTCTAAAGATAGCCAGGTCGATAAACCTGACCAGTGGTATGACGGCATTATCAACCAGCTCAATCGCCAGTTTGACCTACTAGATCGCCCAGCCTTTCGGGGCTGGCTGAAGGAGCGAGACTTTATTGCCCCCGTTGAGCGGCTGGCGGAGTTTATTGAGACGGTGCTGCTGCCTAGCCATGAGCGCCCCATTGTTGTTTTCATTGATGAAATCGACAGCACCCTGGGCCTGCCTTTTACCGACGACTTTTTTGCCCTGATTCGGGCTTGCTACAACAAACGGGCTGAGAACCTTGACTATGAACGGTTGACCTTTGCCCTGCTAGGCGTTGCCGCCCCCTCTGAGCTAATTGGAGATGCCAAACGCACTCCCTTCAATATTGGTGAAAGCATTGACTTGAAGGGCTTTGAGTTTGAAGAGGCGTTGCCCTTAGCGACTGGATTAACGGGCAAAGCAGAGCGACCAGAGGAGGTTCTACGCGAGATTTTGCACTGGACAGGCGGACAGCCGTTTCTAACCCAGCGCTTGTGTCAGCTGGTAGCTGATTCAGACGCTGAAATCTCTGCGCATAACGAAATGACCAGAGTTCAGCATCTGGTGGAATCTCGCCTGATTGAGAACTGGGAATCTCAAGACCATCAGGAACACCTAAAGACCATTCGAAAGCGACTGCTGGATGATGAGCAGAAAGCAGGGTATTTGCTGGAGCTATATCGAGCTATTCGGCAAGCAGGCAATCTGCCCGCAGAGAACCAACCAGAAGAACGAGAGCTACAGCTTTCGGGCCTGGTAGTAAAGCGCGATAACCAATTGAGGGTATATAACCCCATCTATGTCGCGGTTTTTGACGAAGACTGGATTAACACTGAACTCCAAAAGCTGCGCCCCTACTCAGAAAGCTTTCGTGCCTGGGTTGTGTCTGGTAAGACGGATAGCTCTCGTCTGCTGAGGGGCGGAGCATTAGTAGAAGCGGAGCGATGGGCTGGGGAGAAAGCTACCCGCAGTGCTGAGGATCGAGAATTCTTAGCTGCCAGTCGGGCACAACAACGGGAAGAAGAAATTGCCGCTAAGGAACGGGAAGCTGAACTGGCACGGGAGAAGCAGGGGCGGGAAGCCGCCGAAGCCGCCGAGCAGATTCAGGCGGAAGCCAATCGGCAGGCCCAAAGGAAAATTCGTCGAGGGAGTTTCGTGTTGGGCGGTGCCCTCGCCGCTGCCGTAGTTTTGGGTGGATTGGCGTGGGGAGCAGTAGGCCAATTGCGTGCCGCGAATCAGCAGCGTGAAGAGGCTGAAAACCTCGCTAAAACGGCACAACAAGAGTTAACCCAAATTCAACAAGAAAAAGAACAAGTTGCTCAAGATCTGACTCAAGCTAATGATAAAGTCGCTAAGGCAAACAAAGAACTTGCCCAAAGGCAGGAGACTCTAAACACCGTTGAAGCCCAGCGCCAAGTCGTGTATGACCAACTTAAAAAAACTGAGCAGCAGGCCAAAGGACAGCAAGGGTTGCTGGCGCAGTTGAAGCAAGACTTAGCCAATGCCGATGCCGCCGTTGACCAGGCTAAACAAGCAGAACAAGAGGCTCAGCGCAATGCAGATCAGGCAGCAAGCGACTTGTTCGTGGCGCAAAAAGCGCTGGCTGAAGTTGCCCAGGAGCAACAAGAAATTGCCGCATTAAATGACACGACCAAAGCGCTCTCGGGCCTCATTCGCGATCTTTACATCATTGAGAAACCCGAAGCGGCGCGGGATGCGATCGAACAGATTGGCTTGTCGTTTACGGATTTTACCGAGGACAAAACTGAATTAAAACAAGTGCTCTTGAATAGTAGTCTCGCTCTAGCGCACCTCAATCTCATTTCCGCAGACAATACCAATGAGAGGGCACAAGAGCGAATTAATGAGGCGCAAATGCAGATTAAGCAAAGCGTTCGGCTAGTCGAGGCCAATCCAAATATATTTAATGCATCGGCATCTGGGCGAGCGATCGCCTTCTTTACCTATGCCGTTCAGGGCAATTTGAGGGAAGAACAAGA
Source organism: Leptolyngbya sp. CCNP1308 (assembly GCF_034932455.1). Taxonomy (NCBI): domain Bacteria; kingdom Bacillati; phylum Cyanobacteriota; class Cyanophyceae; order Leptolyngbyales; family Leptolyngbyaceae; genus Leptolyngbya; species Leptolyngbya sp. CCNP1308. The sequence goes on from NZ_JAYGIH010000013.1 coordinate 7,198, forward strand.
TTACTTTTTAGGAGAACAGGAGCTCCCCAATGCAGACTTGTTCTATGAACAAGCTTTCAGTTACGTATCTGAAACTCCAAGCTTTAACCAAGACATTACTCAAGGCACGGTTGGAGAATCCTTTCGACAACTTCTAGCCCCTTCATCTACAGAGTCATTTGGAGATCAATTTCAGGCATTAGTTATTGCTTCCCTCAAAAAACACTATGACTTTCGAGCAAGACAATCGATCCGAGAGCTAGATCTAGTTTTGGCGCAGTATCAGTGGCAAAAAGCCGATGATCTGACTAATCATGTGCTCATTGCTTCGGCGCTTTCTAAGGATTTAAATATTTCGGCTGCTAATATCGCTTGCCCCATTCTTAGAGAAATAGATACTCTGTGGATTAAACATTCTGCTGGTCATTTTGGTTTTAGAGTTCAGAGAGAGATATATGAGAAAACAGGTAATGCTCTTGATTTCAGAGTTCAGGGAGACATACATGAGGAAACAGGTAATGCTCTAGAATCAAGTAATGAAGTGTCCTGGATTAAATTCGCTTATGAGGTAGGATGGAATAGAATTAGTGGAGATATTGAAGAGATTTTGAGGACTCGCGAGAGTGAACTGGGCGAGCAAATTGAGTGGCTGAGCTACAGAGAGCTATTATGGTCTGAGGGAATGAACGGCAGAGAACTGCAAGCTTCCAATGTACCTATTGGACACCTCCCTTTTTTGTTAGCTGATAGTTCTAAACCAGGTTTTGTGAGACTGCGCTTTTCACAATGCAGACTTTAACTTTTAGTACAGAATAATCTCAAGCCTCTTGTTATGTTGTGATTTATATAATTTCATAGGGCGGGCACCGCCCACCACCCCATTTACTCATCCCTTCCCCTCAAATATCCCTGTTCGCTTACCGCCACAGCAGCATCCCAATTCTTGCTATAAAACCTGTCCGCCATAAACCGCCGAAGATTCGAGAACCCCTACGGTGCGAGCACTCCACCCAACCGTAGTTGGGCTGTTGGGGGTGTAAGAAGGGCTGTTTATGGTATCCTTCATCGGGTGATGACAGCGATAGCTGTAGAATGGGCGGTGCCCATTCTACAGCTATCGTTCTTAGATGATTAGGCAACAGCAAAATCCGTAATCTTTCGCCGTTCAATAGACTTAAACCCCAGCACAAATTGTTCAGCGACTTTCCGAATGTCCTGTTGGATCGACTCCCACTTATCCCAAGGCAGTCGCATCTGCCCTGGCGATTTTTTTTCCGTTCCGAGGCTTTCAATACCTCGGGCAGCAGTTTATTGCCCTACCCTCTGAACTAGAGCAACTCATCCAACGTCAGCTTGCTACTGGTAAGTACCAGTCCGTTCTGAGGTCATCACAGCAGGTATACATTTGCTCGATCAACAAAACGACATTTATCAAGGGCGACTGCCCGAACTCCAGCAAGATGCCCAGATCGGTTGGGGAGCAGCCCAGAATGGGAACCGCCTCGAAGGCCCCGCTGCCATGGCCCAGATTCGAGAAAGTCTGCGGTCTCGCTCATCCCTCTCTCAGTCGCGACGTTTCAGAGTAGTCTCACCTGCTTATTTCGGTAGACACGGTAGACAACGGTAGACAGGGCGTCTACCGGGCAAAAGCCTTTACCTATGAGCCCTTCAGCCATTTCGGTAGACGGTAGACACTTTCCTAGAAATTCCCCACTAGCAAACCCTGTCTACTTGTCTACCGTTTCGCTATAACCCTTATCCCTCAGTGCTTTCAGCGGTAGACACCCCGTCTACCGTTTCCTCAAATCTGTCTACCGCGTCTACCGTTGCCCGCCACCGCAGCCGATTCCCCATCCCCTGGGTCTCCCCATACCCCATCGCCTCCAGCTCCATAAAATGAGCGCGGATCACCTCTACTCCCGCCTTCCGTAAACTGCGCTCATAGTTCCGCACATCCTTGGCCCGCAGCCACCCCCGCACCCGCGATAGCTGTATCAGCTTCGTATAGACCGGCTCCAGCGCCCCATCCACCGTATTCCCGTCCGCATAGAGCAGCTTCACCTGACCAATGAACCAACGCCCCAGCTTAATTGACGCCTGCATCTGGCTCGCTTCCACTGCATGGTTCGGCAGACATCCCTCCACCGCCGCATTCAGGCAGTGCAGAATCAGCGCCAGCCGCCCCGTATAGCCCTGCATCTTGGAATAGACCGCCTGCAAGCCTGGGTGCGTCTCCGTCACCCGCAACTGATCCAACTGGTCATACCAATCCGCAAACAATGCCTTGGCCTCAGGGCTCAGCCGGTAGCACTGGGCCACCAACCCCTCCAACTGCTGGTAGACGGTATAAAGCCGCTCCGACACGTCGTGGCGCACCGTCCGTCGGGGAAACGGCGCAGGCTTCAGCGGCAGCAGACACCACAAAAACCTGGCCCACTGGCCACTGGCGTCAGAGCAATCCCCCATCATCTCCCGCAGAATATCCGGCTGAATCGTCCCCGTCAGGCTCAGACTGGTGCGCGGTAGGCTAATTCGTAAACCGCTAGCCCGATCCACCTTCAACCCCGAGCCATCAAAGGCCATCAGCAGTGACTCCTTGTCGTTACCCCGGCCATTGCGGTACTGGTTCTGCCCCTTGAAGAGGCCCGCTAGCTCATCTGGCGTCACCAAAATGCCCCGCTCCGGCTGTTGGGCTTGAATGCGGGCGATCGCCTCCCGTGTCGCATCCGAGGTGTGATACTCCCGTGGCATCGGTTTCCTCGGGCGAATGCCCCTATCCTCGACTCTAGTCTGCTCCCAATCCCGCAGGTCAACCTCATACTCCGAGGCGGCATATTCATACTCCTGATCCGCCTCCGTCTGGAGCAGTGAGAGCGGCCCCAAAATCTGTCGCTGAATAGGGCTCTTCTTGCTACCTGAGGGGGCCACCAGCCCGGTGAATACAATCGGCGGCACCGAGAACCCCATCCCGGCATCAATCTCTAACTCCGTACCCACCCGTAGCAATGATGCCGCCACCGGCAGCAGTGTCACCAGCATCGCCGCTGGCGTCGCCCCAATCCAGTCAGCAATCTGCTCTAGGGGTTCCGCCAGGTCAGAGTGAAGATACTCGCCCAGACACAGCTGGTAGTCGCTAATTTTGAGCAGCTGGTGAATCTCAGCTCGGCGATCGTCCCGCTCCTCGGTTTGCTCCAGCTCCGCCTGCACCAGGGTGACCAGGTTACCGATATCCCTGGCCGATATCCCCGTCTCCTGGTGCCACTGCACCACCTGCGCCGCCAGAGCTAGTTCGGTGGGGCTGGAGCCCAGATAGGTGCGAATCTGGTTTTGCAAAGCCTGCACCGACAGTCGATTGGGGTCTTGGGTAGAGTTGACCTCCAGCTGCCGCTGGTCTTGCACCGCCGCCCGAATCTGCTCCGCTGTGGCTCCATCGTGAATCCAGTCCACCACATCCAGCCCGCCATGCTTCGGCAGGTTCTGCCAGAGCAGGCTATCCGGGTAGGGGTAGCACCACTGGGCTGAGGGGAAGTTCTGGGCGACTTCTTCCATATGGGCAATACCGACCTGATCGCGATCGGGGCACAGCACTAAGCTCGCATCCTGCAAATCCTGACGGTAATCACCATAGCTACGGTACTTCTTGGAGCCCCCCAGGGTCGTTGTCGCGGAAATGCCAATATTCCAGAGGGCGTCAACGCAGCCTTCCCCCTCCACCATCCAGATGGGTTGACCGATGGCGATCGCATTCTGGACATCCCGGTAGCGATAAATCGGCACCTGGGCTCTAATCTCAGGGGTCAGCCCTTTGACCCACTGCTGCCCGTTCCAGTGGTACTGCACAAAAAACTTCGCGCCGTTGCCCCGATCTACCCGCGTCACCTTCACCAGGGGCTGCCCAGTTCGGTTGGGATAAAAATAGTCCTGCCGCTGCTGCGGTCGAATGGGCTTCTCCGGTGAGGCGGTGGCTGCAAAGTATTGCCCCCATATGCCATCGGCTGTCGCACCCCGATAAACGTAGCCGTCTACCGCCCCATCCTGGTCTACGTGGGTGTGGCAGAACACCACCTCCTCATTCCAGCGGCAGTCTTGGTCTTTGATGCGTCCACAAATCGGACAGGGGCGCGATCGCCCCGAGTAAATGTACTGTGCCATGGTTAGCTCCTGAGTTTAGGAGCCAGGCCACCACAATCAACCGGCTGTTTTTAACCGTTAGCTGTGCCCAGGGTGGACATTTTCGATGTCTTTGCTATAGTTGAAGACACCACTTCTATCAGCAGGTTAATGACCTGGGCGGTTCGGCAAAACTGCATCAGTATATTGATTAGCCTGGCTCAGAAAATAAACAAAGAAAGTCCGACACCCTTACTACGTTGTAGTTAGGGTGTTTTTTCATAAGCCTCAAGAATGAGATGCTAAGCCTAGCTCTTCATCACATACTTGATGGACTATCGAGATATCAAGGCAGCTTGATGTCCCTTAGGTTATCGACGATTAAACCGCTGAGGAACTTTTCGCTGGTTACTCAACAAACTGGCCTGATAGACTTCGATAGCTCGCTGATGGGCCACTGGGTCATGGCGGTTTTGGAGCCAATCTTTGATGAGTTCCAAGTTGTAGCGGGTACAGCGGCTATTAATGCGAACCCAGTGAATGCCCTCGATTAACAGGCCCTGCAATCTGTATTTTTTTAAGGTAGTGCTGCTGAGATTGAGGTACTGTAGCGCTTCCTGCTTGCTGACAAACTGATTCATGGGTTGCCCCTCCTTTATAACGTTGAGGCCAGATCTCCCGAGGAGATAAGCCAAGCTTGGCCGCGATCACTTTTTCGACCCTGCGAGAGCGTTGCCTCGTCAGGGCATGGGAGATGGCAGAAGGCCCCACACCGAGCTCTTTGGCAATGCCGGTTAACGTCCAGCCTTGTTTGCGAAGAGCGGCCTTAATGTCCTCTACGTGCATAAGATCAACGAAGCTCCATCAATATATCGATGAAGCTAACAATTAATAACGCGCATGTCAAGCGCTATAATTTGCAGTACTAAATCTCTGGACTTGCGATGAATAACACGCCTTCTAATGAGGGGCAGGCGGTACTGACCGACTCAAACGATTTCCCCCAACGTTTAAAGCAGGCCGTTGGAGAGAATAGCATTCGAGGATTTGCACGAAGCTGTGGTTTCTCTGACACAGTTTTGCGACAATACCTCAACGGCCAAAGCGAACCTACCCGACCTGCACTGCTCGCCATAGCACGCACGGCAAACGTAAGTGTAGAGTGGCTGGCGGGTGGTCAGCCTAGTCACAACAGCTTGGGAGACGGAGAATCCAAAGAGTATATCTATAAGGATCCGCTAGCTTTCCAGACGGACTGGCTAAAGTCTGAGTTCCCAAAGTCTTATGACCACTTACTCCTGACCCAAGTTCAGGACGAAAGCATGGAGCCTACCCTGGTTCTCGGAGACCTAGTCCTAGTAGATACCAGTGTTAGGGAGTTAGCGGCTATCGACCATGGCCTTTTCCTGTTTAAGCTAAATGAGCGAATTTTGATTAAGCGCTTGCAATACATCCCCGAAAATAACTTCCGGGTGCTAAGTGATAACCCTGCCTACGAAGCTTTTTCCTTAGACTTGTCTAGCAAGTCGAATGGCCTAAGCATCATGGGCAGGGTAGTTTGGGCCGGACACAAGCTATAAAGCTAGCGCTTTAAAATTCCACCATCACAGCAGATTTTTGAATGACGGAGGCATAATGTTTGAACAAAATTTGAGGATCGTGACCTGTTTGCTCTGCTACCGCTAGAGGATTTGCGCCATTCGCCAGAGCATGGCTGATGGCAGTATGGCGGGTAGAGTAAGGCTTCCGGTAGGTAATTTCGAGCCGGGTCAAGATTTTGGTCCAGGCTCGGCGACGGAAGGTATGGTCGTTGAGGAGCTTTCCCTTCGGCGATGGAAAAACTGATGCTTCAGGGTCCACGTTAGTAGGTTTTCTAGCAGATAGCATTTCTGCCACCGTGGGGGTAAGGGTTATCGTCCGATCTTTCCCCGTTTTGGTGGTCTTACGGACTCCTCTAGAAACAGATTCGCCAATCCATACCGTTGAGTAGTCATCGGCAATATGCTTCCATTTTAGGGCTACAGCTTCCCCAAAACGACAGCCTGTACCGAATAGGAACGTCACGAAGTCGGCGTAGTGCTGGTAGTAACGATCCGTTCTAAACGCCGTCAAGATAGCTTGAACCTCAGCCAATGTAAAAGGCTTAACCTTCTGCTTAGGGGCTGGTTTCACTCTCTCTAGAACGGATGCCCAGGGGTTTTGTCCGAGTGTCTGCTCAGCCCAATTCCAACAGGACTTAACTAGGGTTAGGTAGTCTTTAGCCGTTCGTTCGACCACTCGCTTTCGCAAGTACTCGGCAAAAGCGGTAGCACTGTCCTCATCCACAATGTCTGCTGGCTTAGTTGAGAAAAATGCGTCTAAATGTCGCTGCGTAGCTCCATATCGGCACAGACTGCCCACCTGCAAATCTTTGGCTTTGGTCTGAACCGCTGTGAATTTCTCAAATAGCCCAGTCACGGTGGTTGCCTCGCGCTTTTTAGCGGCAGCTTTGGGTGGCTTGTACTTCTTTAGGGTCTCATCAAAGTTGCCGGAGGCAATATCCAGTTCGATCTGAGTCGCCTTCTGCTGGGCCACGATGCGATTAACTTTGGAATCAGGCAAGCCAACGGCTATGTAATGGCGTGTGCCTCCATAGGTAAAGCGTAATCTCAACCTGCCTTTATCGCTTTCTACTTTGACAAGGCTTCTATCTAGGTAGCGGCTCAGCGTCGGGCGTGCCGCTACGGGGGGTTGCATAGTAGTCATCTTCCTACCAATTTCCTACCACTCAGACGTCCAAAAGCGTCCAAAAGTAGCCAACCTCACCCTCCCTATTGACAATATGTTAGGGTCATCAAAAGGTTGATGCGTCGGCTACAAGGCGCTTCCGCAGTAGGTTTTAGAAGAATCGGGATGGCGGGATTCGAACCCACGGCCCCTTCGTCCCGAACGAAGTGCGCTACCAAGCTGCGCTACATCCCGTTTTTACTCAACTAGGGTAGCACGGCAGCCCCCCACCGTTGGCAAAATTTAGGTCAGCAACGACGATTCGCAAGGCCCGTAGCCTGCGGCACCCCAAAACCACCAACCAACCCAGCCCAAGCATCCCCTCCAGAGCAGCCATCATTTCCCTCAATCAGCCGCGCCACTCCACAACGCACCTAGCATTTGCGCCAAAGCCGCGATCGCCTCAGGACAATTCGCCAATCTTTTCAGACTTTTCGGCAAAACCAGCGGGTTGGGTAAATTGTCCGTAGTGCCGCTGCCGTGGCTGTGTCACCGCCGAAGTAAGCGGGTAAACTCAGAGAAAATCTGCTCTTTATCCCCCGACATTTGGACTCTGCTATGGCAGCACCCTCAGGCCCCATCCCCGCTACCCCAAAGCCCATCAAATTTGGCACCGATGGCTGGCGCGGCATTATTGCCGCCGACTTCACCTTTGAGCGCGTGGCTCAGGTAGCGGCGGTGTCTGCCCACGTGCTGCACCAGTGCTTTGGGGTCGAAACCGGCAGCCGCACCATTGCCGTCGGCTACGATCGCCGCTTTCTCGCCGCCGAATTTGCCCGCACCGCCGCTGAAGCGATCGCCGCCCAGGGCTTTGACGTGCTGCTCTCCCAAGACTACGCCCCCACCCCCGCCTTTAGCTACGCCGCCAAGCATCAGACTTTGCTCGGGGCGATCGTCATTACCGCCAGCCACAACCCCCCTACCTACTCCGGGCTCAAAATTAAAGGAGCCTTCGGCGGCTCAGTTTCCCCCGACGTGACTAAGCAAGTGGAAGCGCTGCTGCCCACTCCCCCCGCCTCCCTCGGCAAGCCCGGCCAAATCGAAACCTTCGATCCCTGGCCCGCCTACTGCACCGCGCTCCAGGCCGAGGTCGATGTCGCCGCCATTCAAAGCGCCATCTCCAGCGGCAAGCTGACGGTGTTTGCCGATGTCATGTACGGCTCTGCCAGCGGTGGACTGCCCCGGCTGCTAGGCGAAGGCAGCATTCACGAGCTGCACAGCGAGGCCGACCCGCTGTTTGGCGGCAACCCGCCCGAGCCCCTGCCCAAGTACCTGGGCGAAATGCTGGAGACCGTCAAAGAGTACCCCGCCAAAGAAAGCGTCAAAGTGGGCCTGGTGTTTGATGGCGACAGCGATCGCATCGCCGCCGTCGATGGCCAGGGCAACTTCCTCAGCTCCCAGATTCTCATCCCCATTCTGATCGACCACCTTAAATCGCGGCGGGGCTACAGCGGCGAAATCGTCAAAACCATCAGCGGCTCCAACCTGATTCCAGCTGTGGCCAAGCTCAACGGGCTGGAGCTGTACCAAACCCCCGTTGGCTACAAATACATCGCCGATCGCATGCAGGATGCCAAGGTGCTGCTGGGCGGCGAAGAATCTGGCGGCATCGGCTACGGCCACCACATCCCCGAACGCGACGCCCTGATGTCGGCCCTCTATGTATTAGAAGCGGTAGTCGCCTCTGGCCTCGACCTCAGCGACTACTACCGCAGCCTGCAAGAGAAAACCGGCTACTTCTCTGAGTACGATCGCATCGACCTGCCCCTGGCCAGCATGGACGTGCAGGCCAAGCTGCTCGACGCCCTCGCCACCGCCCCCCCCGCCGAAGTCGCGGGCAAAGCCGTCACCCACATCCTCGACATCGACGGCTACAAACTCACCCTCGACGACGACAGCTGGCTGCTGATCCGCTTTAGCGGCACCGAGCCCGTGCTGCGCCTCTATAGCGAAGCCAAGACCCTGGAGGAGGTGCACAAGCACCTGCACTGGGCGAAGGATTGGGCGAGTTCGTTTAATTGAGAGAATGGATTTCAAGCGGAGATCTCCGCTTGAAATCCATCACTCCCTGTAACAACACCTCAAAAAACATTAAGACACTGCATTGTTGTCCACGTAATCCTTAACACTGGAAAGCTAGAAGCGATTTTTCAGTCTTAGAGATAGCTATGGAACAGCAGAAAACAGTCATTGTGACCGGGGCTTCCTCTGGGGTGGGGCTCAACGCCGCCAAGGCCCTGGCCGATCGCGGCTGGCATGTGGTGATGGCCTGCCGCAATATTGAGAAAACCAAGCAGGTGGCGCAAGAGCTTGGCATACCGAGCGATCGCTACAGCATCATTCACCTCGATCTGGGCTCTTTGGCCAGCGTGCGCCAGTTTGTCAGCGACTTTCGGGCTACGGGGCGCAATTTAGAATCCCTAGTCTGCAACGCCGCCGTCTACTACCCGTTGCTCAAAGAGCCGATGTACAGCGCAGACGGCTACGAAATCAGCGTAGCCACCAACCACCTGGGCCACTTCCTGCTGTGCAATCTGCTGCTGGATGACATCAAGGCCTCCCCCGCCGCCGACAAGCGCCTAATCATCCTCGGCACCGTCACCGCCAACCCCAAAGAGCTGGGCGGCAAGATTCCCATCCCCGCGCCGCCTGACCTCGGCAATCTAGAAGGTTTCGAGGCCGGGTTCAAAGCTCCGATCTCGATGATCAACAACAAAAAGTTCAAGTCGGGCAAGGCCTACAAAGACAGCAAGCTGTGCAACGTGCTCACCATGCGCGAGCTGCACCGCCGCTACCACGACGCCACCGGCATTACCTTTAGCTCGCTGTACCCAGGCTGCGTGGCCGATACGCCCCTGTTCCGCAACCACTTTAAGGCGTTCCAGACCATCTTCCCCTGGTTCCAGAAAAACATCACGGGCGGCTACGTCACCCAAAAACTGGCGGGTGAGCGGGTGGCCGACACCGTCACCGATCCGGAACTGAAGGAATCGGGCATGTACTGGAGCTGGGGCAACCGCCAAAAGCCCGGTCGTCGCTCCTTTGCCCAGGAGGTGTCGAACGAAGCCTTAGACGACGCCAAGGCCCGCAAACTGTGGGATCTCAGCGCTCGTCTGGTGGGGCTGGATGACGAAACGGCACGGAATGTGCCCGCCGCTGCTGGTTCGGTGTAGGCGACTAATCTCAGAAGTGCTTTAAATACCTTGTCCTACACAGCAAGAGCTAGGGAGCTTTGAGATAGCTTCCTAGCTCTTGCTAGAAGCCGCAGCATCTATAGCAGGTATAGCAAGGGGACTTTGAGCTTAAATTTCTCTTCAAATGATAGAAGACAGCTATAACGCTTCTGGAAATGGATTTTCCAGGGGCTTTTTAGTGAAAAATTTCAATTGTGATAAAGTATGCGAGATTGATAGAGTTTATCAATGCCCTCTAATACTAAATCCTTCTTGGTTACCCCCGATTTAGCAGGGCGAATGCCATTCGCTCCCTACGGTTCGGCCTTTTAGGAATCGGGGCTATGTGATTCGGATTTGGTATAAGGGGAGCACGCAAAGCGATTGCTAAGGCCAACTTTACTTTCGACTACAGTTTAAAGACAATATCTTGTTGTTCTTGAAAGTCTTTGGCAGTAAACTAAGGTCAACTAGAGCTAAGCCCTTTATCTACAACGCAGGTCTTGGCAGTAGTGTAAACGTAGATGAAGTTGTTGTATGTTTATCTCAATTTTCAACAAATCACGCGTCTACGCTAACATCTATCAGCCCATGTTGAAAGGGCTACGGCTAGCGCGTTTAAGCCGAGTATGTATGCCCGTCATGGCCGTAAGAATTCCAGGCGGCTTGACTCCCCCATAAATTAGTTATTGTTTGCCCAAGGTAAGCGTTGGCAGAGGTTCTCTCAAGCTAGAACCTCAGAAAGTGTTCTGCACCAGATTTCATCCTTTAGCGAAAATGACTAGGTCGCCTAATATTGACCTCGATATTTTCTGTAATTAGAAATACTGAAGATTAAATTTATTGGTGCTCTAGCCGCAAGGGCTACACTATCGTTTGCATATCTTTATTGCCTGCGACAGCAACATGCGTTTTCAAAAGAATCGCAGCAGCACAGGCATAGAAGAATTTTGTTGCCAACCTAACGCATAAGTTTCCGAATAAAGCTTATATTCTGCAATGAAATGTAGGTCAATTTTCGATTGAAACGTGCTGTTCTTTAATTGATAGAACTGCGCATTTCAACAGTGAATAAGCATTCCAATAAAACAGCCAAAGGTAGCTGACCCTTCGCAAATAAGGGTTTTAGCAAGCATCTATGTCACTAAAAAATAGTGATATTCATTCTTAAAGTCAAACGCAACTTATTAGTTCTAAAGAGAGGAATTAGCAACATGAATCGTCGCGAAGACTTTAGCCAGCAGCAGTCAGTAACAGATAATTCTAAGGCTAATTGTTCTATGGGTTGGAAATATCGAAGAGACGAATATCTGCTTGCTCTGCTGAGTTCGGTTCCAACGGGTGTTGGTAACAAGTTACGCCAGCTTGCCTATCCACTTGTTTTCGAAAGGTTCGGTAAAAACGTTACGATAGAATTTAGCGTGCGATTTATTCGCCCAAAATCGATGGTTATTGGTAACTCTTGCTCGATTTGCAACTATTCATTCCTAAATTGTTGGGAAGATGGTGGCGAGCTTGTCTTAGAAGATTCTGTACGGCTAGACCAAGGTTTTCACCTCCAAGCCTTGGGGGGCAAAGTCAGAATCGGGCAAAATACTTACCTAGGGCCATACGTCTGTATGGCAGGCCCAGGCGACATCACTATTGGAAAAAACTGTTTAATCGCATCAAACACTGGTCTTTACGCAAATAACCATATTTTCTCTGGAGTAGATATACCTATCAATCAGCAGGGCCTAACGGCCAAGGGCATAGAAATTGAAGAAGATTGCTGGCTTGGTTCGGGAGCCAAGGTTGTCGATGGAGTGACCATTGGCAGAGGCAGCGTTATCGGTGCTGGATCCGTTGTCACTAAAGATATTCCGCCCTATTCAATCGCTGTTGGTGCTCCAGCTAAAGTCATCCGTCAGCGAACTTTAAGTGAGGTAAAGTGATTGGCTAAGAATTTCAGGTAGGAATTTACACTCTGGATGAAAGGGCGATCGCAGCCTGCTCTGCCTCTGCTAAACAGCTAGCTTAACCCACCATTGCGAGTTGATTCCCGCCGCTGGAACAGCTGGGAACGCATCTCCTCGCAAATCCTTCATCGAACGGCAGTTGGCGATTGTCAGTTGCCTATACAAAACGCCCTGGCCAGACTCTGACCAGGGCGTTCTATGAGTTTGGCTAGCACCTAGCCCATTGCCTACTTAGCGGCAGCCGCCTGGCGCTCCTTGGCTTCCTTGATCACTTCCTCGGCCACATTGCTGGGGCAGGGGGCGTAGTGGGAGAACTCCATGGAGAACTGGCCCCGCCCGGAAGTCATGGTGCGCAGGTCGCCAATGTAGCCAAACATTTCGCTTAGGGGCACATCGGCCTTTACTCGAACGCCGGTAGCACCGGGATCTTGGGACTTGATCATGCCGCGGCGACGGTTGAGGTCGCCAATCACATCGCCCATGTAGTCGTCGGGGGTGAACACGTCCACCTTCATGATCGGCTCCAGCAGCTGGGGGCCAGCCTTGGGTAGCGACTGACGGTAGGCGGCTTTGGCGGCGATTTCGAAGGCGATCGCCGACGAGTCAACCGCGTGGAAGCCACCATCGGTGAGAGTGACCTTGAGGTCAACCACGGGGTAGCCCGCCAGAGGGCCGCGGTCAATGCTGGTAGCAAAGCCCTTTTGCACCGCGGGCCAAAATTCGCGGGGCACGTTACCGCCGGTCACCGCCGACTCAAACTGGAAGCTGGTGCCGACTTCGCCCGGCTCAATCACGTAGTCAATCTTGGCGTACTGACCCGAACCACCGGACTGCTTCTTGTGGGTATAGCTGTCGACCAGGCGCTTGGTGATTGCCTCGCGGTAGGCCACCTGGGGCTTGCCCACTTCGACTTCGACGCCGTGGGTGCGCTTGAGAATGTCAACCTTGATGTCAAGGTGCAGTTCGCCCATGCCCTTGAGGATGACTTCGCCGCTCTCTTCGTCGGTTTCCACCTGGAAGGAAGGGTCTTCAGACACCATCTTGCTGATCGCCATGCCCATTTTCTCGTTGTCGCCCTTTTTCTTGGGGTAGACCGCAATCGAGATCACCGGATCGGGGAAGACCATGGGCTCTAGGGTGGCGGGGTCTTTGGGGTCGCAGAGGGTGTGGCCGGTCTGCACGTTCTTCATGCCGATCAGTGCGACGATGTCGCCCGCCTGGGCCGACTCGACCTCTTCGCGATCGTTGGCGTGCATTTCGACTAAGCGGCTGATGCGCTCGGTCTTGCCGGTAAAGGTATCGAGAATGGTGTCGCCTTTTTTGAGCTGCCCCGAGTAGATACGGGTAAAGGTGAGGGCACCAAAGCGATCGTCCATGATTTTGAACGCCAGCGCCCGCAGGGGCTTGTCGGCATCGGCGTAGGCCAATTTGCCGGTAGGGTTGCCCTCTAGGTCGATTTCGGGCTGGGCAGGCACTTCGAGGGGGTTGGGTAGGTAGTCAACCACTGCGTCAAGTACCAGCTGCACCCCTTTGTTTTTGAAGGAAGAGCCGCAGTAGGTGGGAAAGAAGGCCAGATCGCGGGTGCCCTTGCGAATGCAGGACTTGATCTCGTCGATGGTGATGTCTTCACCTTCGAGGTACTTATTGAGAATGTCGTCGTCCTGCTCGACGGCCAGTTCGATCAGCGCCTCGCGGTACTCTTCGATCTGATCCTTCATGGCTGTGGGCGGCTCTTGGATCTCGTAGTTCTCGGGCTTGCCCGAGTCATCCCACACCCAGGCTTTACGGGTGAGCAGGTCAACCACACCGACAAACTCGGTTTCGGTGCCGATGGGCAGCACCATAACCAGGGGCTTGGCCGCCAGAATAGTGTCAACTTGCTTAATGACTCGGTAGTAGTCAGCGCCGGTGCGATCGAGCTTGTTGACGTAGATGATCCGCGCCACCTTGGAGTCGTTGGCGTAGCGCCAGTTGGTTTCAGATTGGGGCTCTACCCCGCCCGAGCCGCAAAATACACCAATGCCGCCGTCGAGCACCTTGAGGGAGCGGTAGACCTCAATGGTGAAGTCAACGTGGCCGGGGGTGTCGATGATGTTGAGCTGGTGCTCTTTCCAGAAGCAGGTGGTGGCCGCCGACTGAATTGTGATCCCCCGTTCTTGCTCTTGCGCCATAAAGTCGGTGGTGGCAGCACCGTCGTGTACCTCACCGATTTTGTGGATGCGACCGGTGAGGGCGAGGATGCGCTCGGTGGTGGTGGTCTTGCCCGCGTCTACGTGGGCGAAGATGCCAATATTGCGATAACGGGTGATGTCTTTAGCCATAACTGCTTCTCCGGGTTCTGGGCGATGAGCCGCTGGTGACCATCTTCATGGGTTACTCAGACGGGGTCTGGGTTGTCGATTTGGTAGCCTTGACAACAGAAAACTCTATCACGAGACCATGACGGGGAGTTTGAGCTGGGGCCGAGGCAACAACACCTAATATGAACTATTGTAAAACCCCCTGACACATCCGTGAAAGGGGGGAGATCGATTACTAGGTTCTCATACTCAGGATAGCCGCCATTGGGGCTTGAATGAGTGGGGAAAACCCATCATTTGCCGACAGCGATTCGCGGAGCGATCCCGGAGGGAATCGTACCTCTACAAAAGCAGCCCTTCCCCCAGGTTGCTGCCACTTTGCTGCGCTCCAAAACTCAGGCTTTTAGGGGTCTCCCTAGCGGAGTCCTCAAGTCCCTGATTTGCAGTAGGGATTGGGCTAATTTTTTCTACAATGATGGCCGTGTCGGTTTAGATAAAGTGGAGAACTGGATCATGGGCAGCGTTGTTGGTACGGACGGCTATACCGCCAGTGGCTACGTGGGAGCCGCCATCGTGGGCAGCAGCATTACCCTATCGCTAAAAGATTTCACCACCGCTGCCGAGGGTGAAGCGCTGGAGGCATTTCTGACCATCAATGGCAATATGGCCAAGCGCCCCATTGCCCTGGGGCCGCTGCCCGAGAGCAGCGGGGCGTTCGATCTGTCGGTGCCTGAGGGTACTGACATCAGCCTGTTCAATACGCTGGTGATCTGTCCGGTGGGGTCTGAGACGGCTGTTGCTACAGCATCGGTGCCGTAAGCCTGTAGCTCAAGCGGCGATCGCGCCAGCGTTCGATAAATGCGCATAACGGCTAGATCTAACCCATCAATCGAGTGGTGTAATTAAGCCGTCTTGGGCCAGACGGGTGTTGACTATGGCGGCGATCGCGGGACGAACCCGCTCTAGATTCGGTGTGGCGACAACAGACTTTTCCAGATATGAGAATTCCAAATACCAGAATTCATTTTCAACGCTCTCCTGACAGCTTGCTCTAGCCTGAACTCAGGGGGACAGCCTCTGCAATCGCTGGTTTGCCGCCGCCAGATCAAAATGCTCCGGGTCGAAATCGTAGCCGACTTTTTGCCAGAGAGCATCGACTTCCTCAGGATCGTCGCCATCGCCCAGGCGATCGAGCAAGTCAACGTAGTCCCATACGCCACGGCAAAACTCCGGCGGGCACTGGCGCTCCCCGGCGGTGCAGTGGGGCAGAGGATGGTCGACCGGGGCGATCGCCTCCAGCGTGACTTTGTGCAGCCAGCCCTGGGCGGGGGCATAGTTGTAGATCAGCGCCTCGCCGGGCTGGGTGACAAGGGTAGAGAGCGATGGCCCTTGGGAGCCGGTCTCTGACCACCGCTTTTCTCCAGCCTGCAAAACTTTACCCTGGCCTTTAAACACGTAGTCAGCATCCCCCGACCACCCCATTACCGCTGCGAGTATCTGGTGGAGTTCTGCAAGGGAAACATCGCCCTGCACACAAACTTGCCGCCAGATGTAGGGGTCGCTGTCGAGCAGCTCGACATGCAGGTGGCAGGTTTCAACAGCTAGATCAGGTTTCATGGTGTCCATTGGTTTCTTTGCCGCCCTCGACTCGATAATCTGCTGCCGGCCAAATGGCCTGAATTTCCTCGGCCTGGTGGCGGGCGGCAAAGCGCTCCCAAGTAATGCCGTTGACATCTACTTCGGCGGTGAATGTCTGGGCCTCGTCGTCTTCCCAGCCCAGGTGGCGCAGCTGCCCTGGCGGCACCCCAGGGGCATGGCGAATGGAAAGGTTTAGCGTCTCTGTGCGCCACAGAGCATAGGCACCGGCAATCACCAGCGTTGGGTCGCATCCCAAACGGGCCGAATAATCGGTCACGGAGGCCGCAATATCACTGGATGAGATCGCTAGGTGGAGCTTTTTCATTGCGGTCTTCTCTGACGACCCTCGTCAACCCTGTAAACTAGGGTCAACCTTACCACGATGATTTCTACACCCATCCATGACCCACGCTACCGATATTCACACCCTGGCCCGCTGGATGGCGGCAGACTTTAGCAATCAGCAGCAGGCCTTCGACAACCCGCCGCTGTTTGCCCACATTCGCGTCTGCATGCGCCCCCTGCCCACCGAGACCCTGGGGGGTCTGGGCTTTTACATTGAGCAGGCCTACGATTTCATGATTCAGCAGCCCTATCGCGCCCGAGGCATGAAGCTCAGCGCCCAGGGCGACCACATTCTGATTGAGAACTACACCCTCAAGGACGGAGAAGCCTTCCACGGGGCCTCTCGCAATCTGGATCAGCTCGCCAAGCTCACCGCCGACCACTTTGAAAAAACCCCCGGCTGCGACATGATCGTCCACTGGACAGGCCACAGCTTTAAAGGATCGGTAGAACCTGGCAAAGCCTGCATGGTCGAGCGCAATGGCAAAACCACCTACCTCGATAGCGAGTTTGAAATCGACGCCGACCGATTCATCAGCTGGGATCGAGGCCGCGATCCAGAAACTAATGAGCACCTGTGGGGGGCGCTGGCGGGGCCGTTTGAGTTTAAGCGCCGGGCAAGCTTTGCCGATGAGGTGAAGGGGTAAGGGCCGATTTTGACCCCAGTAGATTTGTTGTCTACTTCTCGGCCTAGGGGTGGTGTTTGGGTAGGGTTTATGGCCCTGCTCTATGCCGTGCAGGCGGCCACGGGTAACCCAGGATTAGCCTACCTGCCGGTGGCAGCCTACTTGACCCAGCAGATGAACTTTTCTGCCGCGCAGCTGGCGGGCTTTCAAGCCATGGTGCTGTTGCCCTGGGTCACCAAGCCCCTCTGGGCATTGTTGATCGACGGCTTAGCCCGACTGGGGTACACCACCAAAACGTACCTGGTGCTCTGTTTTGGGGGCATGGTGCTGGGGTTTGGCCTGCTTAGCCAGGTGCAGCAGCCCACGGCTGGCAGGTTGCTAGTGGCCCTGGGCCTGCTCTCGGTGGCGGTGGCGATCGCTGATGTGGTGGCCGATCGCTGGATGGTGATCGAAGGGCTGCGGCACCAGCGAGGGAATGTGTACCAGGCGGCCCAGTGGGTAGGGTGGGGCAGCACAGCCATGACTATGTTCTTAGTGGGTGGCTGGCTGGCCGATCGCATCCCTCTCCACCAGGTGTTTGGCCTCAGCGCAGTGGTGCCCGCCTTGGCCCTGCTGCTGGTAGCGTGGAAACTGCCAGAGGTGAAGGAAAATCGCCCTCAACCGAAATCCCAGGGTTCTAGCGTAGATTCTCTACAATTTGTAAATCGTGGGGCAAAGAACCCTAGGATCTGGGCTGATTGTGTCAAGGCCCTGAGACGGGCTGACCTGCGCCGGGTGTTGGGGTTGGTGGTGCTGCTACACCTCAGCCCGCTGCCGATCGACTATCTCTATCAGGTGCAAGAGCTGGGGTTTGAGAATAGCCTGGTAGGACAGCTCAAGGCGATGGAAAGCGTGGGGACGGCCCTGGGAGCGCTGGGGTTTGGGCTGTGGGCCTGGCGGTCTGCTCGGTTGCCCTGGCTCAGTCTGGCGGTTATCGGTCAGGCGGGTGCAATGCTGAGCCTGGTGGGTCTATCCGGTGCGGCTTCGGCCTACGGGGTGTATCTGCTGCGGGGCATGTTCGCCATTGTCAGCTTTTTGGGCCTATTTGGGCAGGTTGTGGCGGTCTGCCCGCCCCAGGTTGCAGGCTCGGCCTATGCTCTGGTGATCTCGCCTCTAACCTAGCAGTCAGTTTGGGGGCGGTGGCAGGGGGCACTCTCTACGACCTGGGTTTGCCCTTTAAGGGGGTCGCGCTCGTCGGCACTGGCTATACCCTACTGGTGGGTCTTTGGTTGAAGCGACATTACCGCTGAGGTCTCTCAAAGTGGGCCTGCCACCATTGCTGTGGTAGTTGCCGCAGGGTTTCCCAGGTTTTAGTCAGCAGCAGTTGGCCATTGATACTCCGCCAGGGCGGTTCCATACAGAGGGCCTGCCAGACCAGGGCCAGGGCTTTGCCATAGTGATGATCGGCCCAATGCACCCGAGCCAGACAGGCGTAAGCGACCATTCGATGTTCTGCTACCACTTCATCCTGGCGGGCGATCGCAAAGGCAGTCTGGCTAGCCCGCTGGGCCAGGTCTCGCTGGCCCAAAGTGACGTGGCAATAGGCTTGGTTAGCCGTGACAATGGCAACACTGCCGAGGGAGCCAACTTGGCGGGCTAGCCGTTCTGCCTGCTGAAAGTAGGCCAGGGCGGCAGGCATTTGGCCCAGACCATAGGCGTAGATCGCCCCAAGGTCGTTGAGAGTCAACAGCTCTCGATCGGCATGGTAAATTTGGCGATAGAGGGCTAGACTGCGCTCCCCGTGGGCGATCGCCGCCGCAAACTGCCGACTGCAAAAGCTTGCCCGCGCCAGCCCCGAGAGAGCATCTGCCTCTAGGGCCAAGTTTTGCTGGGCCTGGGCCACCGCCAGGATGCGGTTGAAGTAGGGCAGCGATCGCTGGGACTGCCCCCGCCACTCGTAGATCTTGGCCAGCGTTTGCAGCGTGGTCACTTCCAGGTCGCTCAGCCCGTGGGTGTTAGCCAGAGCCAAGGCCCGCTGCAACAGCGCCAAACTGTGGCCCGATCGTCCGGTATAGCCATAGGCTAGGGCGAGCTGCTGCTGCACCTCAATGGTAAGAGCAGCATCCCCCAGCGCTTCCGCCTCCGGCAGCAGAGCTACCAGCGGGGGAATAGCGGTGCGATGGCTGAGTTGAGCCATGGCAATCTGGGCTAGGCCAAGGCGAGCCTGGAGGGATTGGCATTCCTGTACCAGCGCTTCATAATGGCGGCGGGCAGTGTCGTAGGCCCCCAGCTGTCGCCGCCCATCCCCCGCCAGCTGCCGCAGTTCTCTCTGCAAGGGTTCTGCTACGTGGGGCAACATCGCCTCACACAGGTCTACCTGTTCGCGGCGATGTCCCCACCGGCCCAGTTGGCGATAGAGAGGGGTGCCTGTCTCGGTATAAGCGGCGGCGATCGCCCCAGCCACCCCCCACAGCTCCGCCTCGCTGGCGTGGTAAAACGCCTCTAGCCAGCCCCGCACCTGGTCGAGGGAGGCACTGCTGGGCGGGGTATAGCCCTGCAACCACTGCACCAGGGCCATCGCGTGGGCATAGTGCCAGGGCGACGATACCTCCACCGCCGCCAGCGCGGTTTCTAAGGCCGGAGCCACCAGCACACCATCGGCTAGGACTTCGGCAAAGGGTGGCGGCAACCATTCCCCCGCTGCTCTGTTCTCTAGCGCAGCCCAGGGGGCACTGGCAAAAAAATCGTCGGACTCAAGCACTGGCGGCGGGAGGGTCATGGCGGGGACGGATCTGGCGCAGGTGGCTCAGGGCAATGCTGCGGATGACGTTGTGCTGGCGCAGGTGAAGCTGGTGGTGCTCCACCGTCTCTTCCACCAGGTAGCGATCGAGCAGAGCCTCCAACATGAGCTGCGACAGCTCCCCCTGGGCCTGAAAGGGCGCTAGCAAATTTAACCAAAACGCCTCGACCACCGGACGGCGATACACCGACCCCAAACACAGTAGTTGGTACGCCAAGGGCACCTCCTGCTGCAACCGTTGGAAGCTGGTTTCAATGCGCTGGCGCACAATCTGGCGCAGCTGCCGGGTGTAGCAATCTAGCCGCAGCGGATCGTCCTCGCTTTCTAGATCTACCGCCTGCATCGACTGCTCTAGCTGCTCAATTTCGTCGCCATAGGTGTTCCAGTAGGCGGCCAGGTTGCCGTCAAAGGGCGGGGCCAAAATCTCTCCGGCAATTACCTTGAGGGCCAAGGGGTGCCCCTCATAGGCGGCCCCAATGCGGCGCAGCCAGGCTTGGCTATTGGCAGCCCTTTCCCCGTCCAGCCCCAACGCTGCAAAGAGCTGCTCCCGCTCGGCGGGCTCTAGCCCCTTGAGGTTAACGCCGTGCCAGGCGGCCTCGTCGCGGCTGACCACGGCTCGCAGCACCGCCGGAAACTCTTGACTGGTCACCAGCACCACGCTCTGGCACGCCTGCGCCGCCAGCAACCGCTTAAAAAAGTGCCCCCAATGGATGTCTTTAAACTCACTCCAGCCGATCTCTTCATTGCCCTGAAGGGTGGCCTCTAGGCCATCTAGCACCACCAGTTTGGGCTGGCTGGTGAGGGCTTGCACCACCGCCGCCACGCCCTCTTCAGCCGACACCGCCGCCAGGTCTGAGGTGCCCTCTGCCAGACAGGGGGCTACCTGGGCAAACTCGGTGCGATCGCGCCCATCAAATTTCACCCACTGCTGATCGGCAAACTCAGCCTCCAAGCGCTGGCAAACCTGGTCAACCAGGGCCGTTTTGCCTACCCCGGTCATACCCGTTACAAATAATAGACGGCACCCCTGCTGACAACGCTGTACCACCTCGTCGAGCAGCGCCACCCGGCCTACCCAGCCGGTGACGCCGTAGGCATCCTCCGACGATGGTTCTGCCAGGGCCGCATCAGAGGCAATCACCTGCTGCCAATCGACCCCCGCCGCCTCGCAAATGGCCACAAAAGACTCAGCCCGAATGGGAATGCGCTGCCAAAACCGCCGCAGCGTACCGAGAGAGACATGGGCGCGATCGTACCAAACCGCCGACTGATGCCCCCACCCCCGCTGCCTCATCGCTTGGTCTACAACCTGTAGCCCCTCCAGGGATGCCTTCAGCCTGTCGCGTCGTCCGCCCCTACGCTCAGTCATCGTCCGTGCAGTCATGAATTTCACCAATACTACGGTGAAATCACGGATCTACTCACCGCAGATCCACCGAACAACCTGCAAATATGTGCATCCTGAAGGGTCACTCCATCAAGCAGTCCTGAAGCTCTGGATACCTCGGAAACACGGTATCCACACTGGCAAGTTGTGCTCCATAGACTAAGGCAGTAGCGAGAATGGGCCGATCACAGGGGTCTTTGTGAATCAGTGATACAGCTACGGCCTGGGCTGCGATGGTCTCTGTCCTTGTACTTCTCACTCCCGTACCTCTCAAGTTGCCTCCCTGCCGCCACTCCCGTCTATCATGGGGAACATCGCACCAGTGCAGCATTAGGAGTCAAGGACGTGGAGTCCAAATATAACCCCGCAGACATCGAGACAAAGTGGCAGCAGGCTTGGGCCGAGCAAGGGCTAGATCGGGCGATCGAGAATCCCGATCAGCCTAAGTTCTACGCGCTGTCGATGTTTCCGTACCCGTCGGGGAACCTGCACATGGGCCACGTGCGCAACTACACCATTACCGATGTGGTGGCGCGGGTGCGGCGCATGCAGGGCTACCGGGTGCTGCACCCGATGGGCTGGGATGCCTTTGGTTTGCCGGCGGAAAATGCGGCGATCGATCGCGGTATTCACCCCGCCCAGTGGACGTACCAAAATATTGATCAGATGAGGGCGCAGCTCCAGGAACTCGGCCTCTCCTACGACTGGGAGCGGGAGGTGGCGACCTGTGCCCCCGACTACTACCGCTGGACCCAGTGGATTTTTATTCAGATGCTGAAGATGGGGCTGGCTTACCAGAAAGAGGCGGCGGTGAATTGGGACCCCATTGACCAGACGGTGCTGGCCAACGAGCAGGTGGATAGCGAGGGGAAATCCTGGCGATCGGGGGCGATCGTCGAGAAAAAGCTGCTGCGCCAGTGGTTCCTCAAGATCACCGACTACGCCGAGGAGCTGCTGCAAGACCTGGATAAGCTGCCCGGCTGGCCCGAGCGGGTGCGCACCATGCAGGCCAACTGGATTGGCAAATCGACTGGGGCTCAAGTCGTATTTAAGACCGAAGCGGGGGATGCCCTACCCGTGTTCACTACTCGGCCCGATACCCTGTGGGGGGCCACTTTTATGGTGCTGTCGCCCGAGCATCCGCTAGTCGAAAAGCTGACCGCGCCCGATCGCGTCGCGGCCGTAGACGACTACCGCAAGGCCGCCGCCGCCAAGAGCGAGATCGATCGCACCGCCGAAGACCGCGAAAAAACCGGCGTGTGGACGGGCAGCTACGCCGTGAACCCGGTGAACAATACCAAGATTCCCATCTGGATCGCTGACTATGTGCTGATGGGCTACGGCACCGGGGCGATTATGGCGGTGCCCGCCCACGACCAGCGCGACTTTGAGTTTGCCCGCAAGTTTGATCTGCCCATCAAAGTGGTGGTGCAGCCCGAGGGAGAATCCTTCGATGGTGACACCATGACCACCGCCTGGGCGGGAGAAGGGGTGATGGTGAACTCGGGGCCGCTGGATGGCATTTTGGCTGGCAAGGGCGAGGGGCAGAGCGTGGCGGCAGCGATTGCCTGGCTTGAATCCAACGGCAAAGGCCAGGGCGAAGCCAACTATCGCCTGCGCGACTGGCTGATTTCCCGCCAGCGCTACTGGGGCGTACCCATCCCCGTGGTGCACTGCCCCGAGTGCGGCATTGTGCCGGTGCCCGACGAGCAGCTGCCGGTGACGCTGCCCGAAGATGTGGAGTTTTCGGGTCGCGGCGCTTCGCCCCTGGCCCAGCTAGAGCACTGGGTAAACGTGCCCTGCCCCACCTGCAACCGCCCCGCCCGGCGCGAAACCGACACCATGGACACTTTTATTGACTCGTCCTGGTACTTTTTGCGCTATACGGATGCCAAAAACCCCGAGTCGGCCTTTGCCCAGGCCCAGGCCAACGGCTGGATGCCAGTGGATCAGTACGTGGGCGGCATTGAGCACGCGATTTTGCACCTGTTGTACTCGCGGTTTATTACCAAGGTGCTGCGCGATCGCGGCCTGCTCTCCTGCGATGAACCCTTTGAGCGGCTGCTGACCCAGGGCATGGTGCAAAACACCACCTACAAAAACCCTAAGACCGGCAAGTACGTCGCCTCTGAGAATGTCGCTGATCCTACGAACCCGGTAGACCCTGCCACTGGCGATGCCCTGGAGGTGTTCTACGAAAAGATGTCGAAGTCGAAGTACAACGGCGTTGACCCGAAATCGGTGCTGGCCAAATACGGGGCCGACACCGCCCGCATGTTCATTCTCTTCAAGGCACCCCCCGAGAAGGATCTGGAGTGGGACGACGCTGACGTAGAGGGACAGTTTCGCTTTCTCAACCGCGTCTGGCGTCTAGTCACTGAATACATCGCCACCGTAGGGGCGAACGGTGGTTCGCCTGCCGGGGGCGCTGCCGAGCTCTCCAAGGATGAGAAAGCCCTGCGCCGCGCCATCCACACCGCCATTCAGGCAGTCACCGAAGACATTGACGGCGACTACCAGTTCAACACCGCCGTCTCGGAGCTAATGAAGCTCAGCAACGCCCTCACAGATTCTGCCGCTAAAGATTCCCCCGTTTATACCGAGGGCGTGCGCGCCCTGGTGCTGCTGCTGGCCCCCTTTGCACCCCATATGGCCGACGAGCTGTGGCACCAGTTGGGCAACGCAGACTCGGTACACCGCGCCCCTTGGCCGGTGTTTGACCCCGGTGCCCTGGTGGTGGATGAGATCACGCTGGTCATCCAAATTATGGGCAAAACGCGCGGCACCCTAGAGGTGCCCGCCGACTCCGACAAAGCCGCCCTGGAGCGCTACGCCCGCGAGTCGGAAGCGGCCCAGCGCTATCTGGAAGGCAAGGAGATCAAGAAGGTGATTGTGGTGCCGGGCAAGCTGGTGAACTTTGTGGTGGCGGGGTAGCTGAAGGCTAATGATGACGGGTACTCTCTACTTTCGCCGCATGGAGCGCATCTTTCATAACCCAGAAGATTTTGGGGAAAGACAATGACAGATAGCCTGTACGAGGTGGATTTCTATACCTGGACTGAGCAACAGGCTGAACTGCTGCGCCAAGGAAACTTCGAGGCGCTCGATCGCACCCACCTGCTGGAGGAAATTGAAGATTTGGGCAATCGCCACTACGACCAATTGGAATCTCGGTTGGTGCTGCTAATGGCCTATCTGTTGAAATGGCAGGTGCAGCATTGGCAGCGCTCCAACAGTTGGCGGGCCACCATTCGGGTGCAGCGGCTGTCGCTAGATAAACTGCTGCGACGTAACCCCGGCTTGAAATCTCGCATTGGAGAGGCGATGGCAGAGGGCTAGGAGGAGGCTCGGTTGCTGGCGATCGCAGAAACAGGATTACCGGATGACCAGTTTTCTGACTGCTGCCCCTACACCTTTGACCAGGTTATCGACCCAGACTTTTGGCCCTAGAGCCCTAACCGGGTAACTAAGTGTGTGGACGTGCAATTTTCATAAAGCTAGGGGGCACAATGAGCACAATGGCGGATGCGCCAGCTAGGTGAACTGCCCCCGTTCCACAGCCCCGTAATGTCAGACTCAGTTATTCAAGTCGAAAATCTCGGCAAAAAGTATGTTCTTGGCCAGCAGCAGCAGGGCAACTCTCGCTACGTAGCTCTGCGCGATGTAATGGCCGATAGCGCTAAGTCGGTTGGCCGTCGCCTGCGCCATCCTTTTAAGTCTCAATCTAGCTCTCAGCAAGAAGAGTTTTGGGCGCTCAAGGATGTCTCGTTTGAGGTAAAACAGGGCGAGGTCGTGGGCATCATTGGCCGCAATGGGGCGGGCAAATCGACGCTGCTCAAAATTCTCAGCCGCATTACTGAGCCTACGACGGGGCGGGTGCGCCTGCGGGGTCGGGTGGCCAGTTTGCTAGAGGTGGGCACGGGCTTTCACCCCGAACTAACCGGGCGCGAGAATATCTTTCTCAACGGCGCAATTTTGGGCATGAGCCGAGCCGAGATTAACCGCAAGTTTGATGAAATTGTTGACTTTGCAGAAGTTGCACGGTTTTTAGATACCCCAGTTAAGCGATATTCCAGTGGCATGTATATGCGATTGGCTTTTGCTGTAGCGGCCCATATGGAACCAGAGATTTTGGTGGTTGATGAAGTGTTAGCTGTAGGCGATGCTGCATTTCAAAAAAAATGTTTAGGCAAGATGGAGAATGTCTCCAAAGAAGGCAGAACAGTCTTGTTTGTAAGTCATAACATGGGAGTTCTCCAAGGGCTTGTTCAATCAGCTATTTGGCTGCACGAAGGAGAACTTAAATGCGCTGGAAGCACTAAAGAAACTATATCAAATTATTTATCCTCTGGCTTAGATTTAGGCTCCAGTAATTTAGACTTGAGTAATCATAGAAATAGACTTTTAGGGATGAAGAAGATCTTCAAAAAAGTCTCTTGCAAAGCCGAAAATGGGCTAAGCACACTTGAGTTTCATCAGTCCGAAGAAATCTTTCTGGATATTGAATATCATGCACCAGAAGAAATCAATTTAGCAGGGGCTGGGATTATTTTTAGTACTATTGAAGGCATCCGAGTAGGAAGCTTTAATACTTATATGGATTCTCAACCACCTTACAGAATCCCTCGCCATGGTAGGCTTTCTTTTCAACTTCCAGCTCGTCAATTCAATCCAGGAACGTTTTTGTTAACTATTTCACTGGGCTCCCATCAAGGGGTATTAGAAGATAAAGTAGAAAACTGCGTCAAAATCACCATTAATCCTTCTGATATCTACGGAACGGGATATCTACTCTCAAAAGAAGATGGAGTAGCATCAATTTCCGCAAAATCAATGGTGGAGGAAATATAGAATGAGCGCTAAAAATATAATCAAAGCCATTGCTCGACCATTAAAGAGCCAGGTTCTTGGAATAGTTAAAGAAAGGCGGGTTAGAGCTCTTGAAAAGAACTTGCTTCTAATAAAAAATGAGAATAGTTTTTCAGTTTATGAGACATTAAAGCTCGCCTCCATTTATGTAGAGAGCTTAAGAATCAAAGATGGTTCTTATGGAAGGTACCTCTATAAGCGAAACTCTAGAAAACCGATTCTTTACGCTTCTATATTTGCCGTTTTATTTAGGCATTTAACCGGCACCTTATACGAGATCAGTTCAGCTGACAAGCAAGAATGGATTAAGTATATTCAGGATCACCAGTCTTCAGACGGACTATTTAGAGATCCTTTGGTACAAAATGAAATTGCTGAAACTGAAGATTGGTGGGGCTGGCGGCACTTAACCATGCTTGCACTTATGGCGTTAACTGCTTTAGGCGCTAAGCCGAAATACAAGCTCCAGTTTCTGGAAAAATTAGATACAGCTGATAAAATTTACTCATTTATCGAGAAGCTTAATTGGGCAGAAAGAGCGTCTTTCACAAGCAACACCTTACAGAATTATGGGGTTTTCTTACAATACTCTAGAGACTTTCTTGGAGAAGAACACCTAAAGGATGCTGTTTCAGCATTGCTAGATGGAATCACCGAAAAAGTTGATCCAGAAACGGGGCTTTGGGGTAGCGGATTAAGCAGTGCTAATGCTGCTCTTTCTGAGGGTGTCCAGGCAGGCTATCATTTCTGGCTATTGTTTTGGTATGAGAAGCAAAAAATTCCATACGCAAGACAGGCATTCAAATCTATCTCTCTATTGCAAAATTCCTATGGTGCTTTTAACCTTGACAACGATTTTGCTTCTGCTTGCCAAGACATAGATGCCATTCATCCTATTGCTAAGCTGTGCGTTGATTTTCCGGATTTACAGTTATCTGGATCCGAAATTCTTCTTAAAAGCTTACCTTGGATAGTAAGCAACTTTAATGAGGACGGTGGAGCTAGTTTTCAAAGACATTCGTGTTTTAGATATGGGCATGATTTAATGGCTACCGGGCGTAACGAAAGCTCAATATTTGCCACCTGGTTTAGAGTCTTGTCCATTGGTTTTTTAATGCAAGTCTTGCCCAGTAATGATTCAAGAAAAACCGAATTTCATTTTCTTCACTGCCCTGGCTTGCAGTTTCCAATAAACTATTAATCATTTATAATGAGAGTTTAGAAGCATGAACACAAAAGATAACAGCACATACTTTAGGGGTTGGGAATACAGTAAAACAGGAGATTATCATAGAAATCTCGATTTAAGTTGGTCATATGCGCCAACTTACTTGCAGAAGGATAAATTAGTCAGAGCTTTTATAAAAGCTATAGGGCAAAACAAAAAAATACTCGACATTGGCTGTGGAGAAGGAGTCTTTGTAGAAGATTTTGCCAAAGAAGGTTGGGATATTCAAGGGCTAGACCTAAACTATGAGAGCCAGTATGTCCGTCGTGGAAGTGTACTCAAATTACCATTTGAAGACGCAACTCTTGATGCGGTAATGCTGCTAGATGTTTTTGAGCATCTTGCCTTTAGTGATCAGATGCCTGCGTTGGCTGAAATTCATAGGGTATTGAAAAAAGGCGGTCTATTTTTCACGTCTATCCCTAATCTTGCTCATTTTAACTCTCGTTTTACGCTCGTGTTAAAAGGTAAGTTAGATCGTACCGATCACGAACTCGATCATCCTGGAGAAAGACCATATCAAGAGAACAGATTTCTTCTCCAAGAATCAGGCTTTGACATTACTCAGTGCGTTGGCGTTACATTGACAGTTCCTTTACTTTATCGCCAACTAGTTTGCAGAAGAGCAAAGCGATTTCGATGGCTTCATGACTTGTTCGAGCCTGTTGCTAGAGTGTCACCATCTTTGGCAATGATAGATTTTTTCACCTGCGAGAAAATATAGCAAATTGACTGTTAGATTTTCAGTTTAATTAAGGCAAAATCTCAAATTTTATCTAAATCTAGAAACATTTTCCTAAGACGCATGAAGAAAAAGTGCATGCCAATTCAGACTCACATGACGCAAGCGGAACTCTTGCTTCTTTCAGACTTGGCTAAGAGCCTTGGGCCAAAATCCAATATCGTTGAAATTGGTAGTTACCTTGGGGCAAGTACCTGCGCGCTTTCTGAAGGTATTAAAGATGGTAAGGTCTACGCGATTGACACTTGGACTAATCTCACAATGAGTGAGGGAGAGCGAGACACCTACAGTCAATTCTTAGACAACACCAACCCTTACAAAGATATTGTCAATCCACTGAGAGGATTATCCCACGGGGTTGTAAAAGATTTTAGTTTTCCAGTAGATTTGCTGTTTGTCGATGGCGATCACTCTTACGAAGGTGCCTATACAGACTTAAAAGACTGGCTGCCGAAGGTAAAAGACTTCGGGATAGTTGTCTGTCATGACTATACTTGGGCAGAAGGGGTTAGAAGAGCCATTCGAGAATTGCTGGCACCACTTCAAATAGATGCTGGTCGCACCTTAGATGGTTTGTATTGGACACAAATTCAGCATAAACAACAAGATTCTAAGCTAACTGCTCGCGTTTCAGTTGCAATTCCAACATATCGTCGGTTAGATTTACTGCTCAATGCTGTCGAAAGTATTGTTCGTCAAGAATGCCAGCATGAATTTGAAGTAATAGTGCTTGATAACGACTGTGATGACAAAGTAAAAGAGTCTTTGACCGATCGTTTCGCCGAAGTGGGAAGCAGGCTTCGATATGTTCCCGTGCCGGACTTAGGATTACACAACGGGCGAAATCAAGCTGCGATCGCAGCCAAAGGAGACATTGTAGTTTTCGTTGATGATGACGTAATTGTTCCGTCGGGTTGGCTAGAAGCTATCTGTGCTCCGTTCAGCGATCCTCAAGTGGGCGCTGTAGGTGGTAAAACTTTGCCCAAATGGGATGATCCCCCCCCAGATTGGTTGAAGCAAGTTCCAGACGATTACTTTAGTTTGCTCGATCTAGGCGATACCCCCCGCGACATGCAGTGGCCAGAAACCCCCTACGGTTGCAATATGGCCTTTCGTCGAGATCTAGTGCTTACCCTGGGCGGCTTTCCACCTGATGGCGTAGGCGGCGGTTGGATTGAATGGAAAAGGGGTGACGGTGAAACTGGTTTTGCTAAGCGCGTCTACGATGAGGGCTACCGGGTTGTCTATAGCCCTCAAGCCTGGCTTTATCACCGCATTCCCGCTCAGCGACAAACTGTAGAATTCGTTCGCCGCCGAACGATCAAAGGGGCGATTAGCAGTGCCTACAGTGAGGTTAGATATTTTCTACCTAACAAACTAATGCTGCCGGTTCAAGTTGCAAAGCACACGGTAAAAGCACTGTTGGCAGGACTACAACGCCTCGCCATGTCATTCAGAGGAGTCGAGCACTGGCTACAGTACGATATTCAATGGACTCACCACCTGGTTTCGGCTCTATATAAAACCCGTCTTTTATTTGATTCTGACCTGAGGAAGTGGGTTTACAAACAGCACTATTGGTCAGACAAATCGCCAAACGCCAACTAAGCACAGTTAGTGAAGCCATGAGTTTAAAGGATTCCATAGAGCATTGGGTGCCGCCGGGCTTAATTACGGCTGGAAAATTTGCCGTAGGCAA
This sequence comes from Leptolyngbya sp. CCNP1308, assembly GCF_034932455.1. Classification (NCBI taxonomy): domain Bacteria; kingdom Bacillati; phylum Cyanobacteriota; class Cyanophyceae; order Leptolyngbyales; family Leptolyngbyaceae; genus Leptolyngbya; species Leptolyngbya sp. CCNP1308. Next base: position 36,797 of record NZ_JAYGIH010000013.1, read on the forward strand.
AACGCCTAAGCAAAAAATTGATCAGTACTTGCGTAATGGCCGAATTCCCTGGTCAACGGGTTATAAGTTCTATCAACAAAAAACCGTTAAAGAGGCTTTGCAGGATCAGGGGTTGCTCAATATTTTTACGCTAAACACTCCCCTGCCTAAGAATTTCGGCCTGTATCTCGATGAGCGTTGCGTAGAATATCCTTGGCTGTTTTCGAGATTACCAGAGAAAGCTTGCCACATTCTAGATGCAGGCTCTGTTCTCAATTTTGAATATTTGCTCGACCATTCTTACTTTGCCAAGAGGCGTCTGCATATTGCTACTCTAGCCCCCGAGTACAATTGCTTCTGGAACAAAGGCATTTCTTATTTCTTTGAGGATCTCAGGGATTTGCCTATAAAAGATGAGTTTTATGACAGCATTGTTTGCCTATCTACGCTTGAGCATGTGGGGTTAGATAATGCTCAATATACTCAAGATAATCACTACAGCGAAAACCGCTCCAGCGACTACCTATTGGCCGTCAAAGAACTTCGCCGCATTCTAAAGCCAGGGGGAGAGTTGTTTATTAGCGTACCCTTTGGGAAGTATCAAAACTTTGGCGAGTTTCAGCAGTTTGATGCTGCTCTATTGACTGATACGATCGCCGCCTTTGGCCCTGCCCAGTCAATTGAGAAAAATTACTTCAAGTACTCCGTTGATGGCTGGCAAGTAGCCACAGAAGCTAACTGTGCTGATTGTGAGTACGTTCATAATGATGAGTGGTTAGCTCAGACACCGGGAAAAGCTAAACCCAGCGATCGAGCCGCAGCGGCACGGGCGGTTGCATGTGTTCATATCCTGCGCTAGATCTGTATGCAACAGTGCTCAGCCACCCAGTCCCCTTCTCTTACCATGCCCAACCGCGAAACCCAACTTATCGAAAAATATTGCACCTCTGAAGCTCAGTTTTGGCAACAGGCCAGCCAGACATCTCTAGATTCAATTTGGGATAACCAAGACGACGACGTATATGCCCAGCTACTCTAAATCGCAATGGATCGTCGCACAGAACTGATTTATACCAAAGGGCGCTATCTGTTGATAGCGAGGTGGGCTTTAAAGTCTATTTGCAGGCTGACGAAGACGGGCTGATGTTCTACATCTTTGCCCTGATTGCTACCACCAACAAGCACTGCATTGATATCGCCGCCGGACACCCGGTAGGGGCCAACAGCATTAACCTAATCGTCAACTGGGGTTGGCACGGGCTGCTGATCGAGGGCAGTCCCGATCTGGTGGCGTCCTCACAGCAGTTCTATGCCAAAAATCCCAATACATTTATCTTTCCGCCCCAGGTCGTCAACGCTTGGGTGACGGCTGAAAGCATCAACTCGCTGATTGCCGAGCACGGGTTTACAGGCGAAATTGACCTGCTTTCTTTAGATATTGACGGCATCGACTACTGGCTGCGCGATCGCCTCGAGGTGGTCAAACCCAGGGTGATTATGGTCGAGTATAGCTATAGCCAGTCTGATTAGGACATAATCTAGAGGTAGAGACATCTCCACCTGCGTGCCATGGCCAAACCCTACAGCCTCGATTTGCGACAAAAGGTCATTAA
>NZ_JAYGIH010000014.1:0-31737 GCF_034932455.1 Leptolyngbya sp. CCNP1308
TGGTTGCGGCGCGGGCAACTAGCCTGGCAATGCTGTGATTCGGGGCTACTTCCATGCACTGGAGCCTCAGCTTTCCGTTGTCCAATGCCGAGCGCTTTTCAGAAATTGGTGCAGTAGTTGGTTAACCACTACCAGCCGGAATGCTTGGTGAAGAAGCACTTGATTCAGCAGATTGCCATGGGGATACAGAAACAGCGGCGGGTGTGGGAAGCGGAGGCGGCAATCGGCGATCGCCCTATAGCTGAAGCTAACCCAGAACAAGACTAGGGCAGTGATGCCTTGAATGCGTTAAGCAATTTAGCCAGTGGTGGTGCGATCGCAGGGTAGCGACGCACCTAGGCATTGGTGTCTTGCAGTGACAGAGATGCCTGGGTAATCGTATTTTTTTCGGCATCTAGCTCTCGGGCCAAAAAGAAATTCAAGAAGGTGCGAATCAGCGCCAGCAGACCCAGGCGGCCCAGGGCTTCTAGGGAGGGTGCGACGGTGGTATTGACGATATCAGCTCCCAGCTGAAACTCTAGCGCCAGGGAGAGCCAGAGGCCAAAGTTGAGCCTGATTTTCGCTAGAGATATATCAGGATCGCGGGTTGCCTGCCGACCAGAGGCAACATATCGCCAGCGCTGTTTGGCAGTGAGTTGCACGGTGGTCAGTAGACCGACCAGAATGCAGAGCACCGAAATGCCTTCCAGGATGATCTTTAACGACCCGGCCAAACTATTGATCAGCTGCTCCAACGATTCCATTGTTTGCGCATCCTTTGAGTTAAGGGGAGTTGTGAATGGTGCGCTATGCAGAGCGATGAGGGCACCCTGCTGGCTAGGGCTTGGCTGGGGTGCCAAAGCCAACGGGCTTTGCAGGGCGATCGCCCTGCGCAATCAACCCCATCACTTCATCGGCATAGCGGCCTTTGCGCAGCAGATTGGCCATCAGTCTCATGGGTTTATCGATGTGAGTAAAGAAAGCCTTATACCCAGCACACAGATAGTTAAGGCCCGGTTCACCGTTGGGAGTTTCTGCAAAGCGGTTTTTAGGACAGCCGCCGTTGCAGGCAAAGCGCACCGCGCAGTCGCGGCAGTATTGGGGCAGGGTGTCGAGCTTAGCTTGGCCAAACTGCCGCTGGCGATCGCTGGCAACCATCTCAATCATGGGTGTGTCTTGAATGTTGCCCAGCTTGTAGGCAGGTTCGACAAAATGGTCGCAGCAGTAGAGGTCGCCGTTGTGCTCTAGGGCCAGGGCGTTGCCACAGGTTTTTGAGAAAATGCACACTGAGGGCGGTACCCCCACCCAGTTGGCCAGGGCTGCATCGAAATGCTGAATGAAAATCTTGCCGACATCCCGCCGCACCCATTCGTCGAATACGGTATTAAGAAACTGGCCAAACTGCTCAGGCTTTACTGATCGCTCGGTGACCTGGTTTCCGGCTTGGATCAGCGTTGACCCGTCTTCATTCACCCGCTCGATGATGGGGATAAACTGAATGAATTCGGCCTTTAGCTCATCGCGAAAAAAGCGGTAAACCGTGAGGGGATGGTTGCCATTGGCCGCATTCACCGTGCAGAGAAGGTTGACGTCAACCTGGTGTTTTTGCAGAACCTTGAGACCCTGCATCACCTGGTCAAAGGTGCCCCGTCCGCGCTTGTCTACTCGGTAGGTATCGTGCAGTGGCTGAGGCCCATCTACACTGAGGCCGACGAGGAAATGGTTTTGTTTGAAAAATTTGGCCCAGTCATCATCCAGTTGGGTGCCATTAGTTTGGATAGTATGGCTAACCTGCTGCCCAGGCTTTTTGTGCTTTTCTACGAGTTCAATGGAGCGCTGAAAGAACGCTAGCCCCATCAGCGTAGGTTCGCCCCCTTGCCAAGCGATGGTAACTTCTGGGGTCTGGTGCGCCGCCAAAAGCTGCTGAATGTAGGTCTCTTGCAGGTCGTCGGTCATGCGAAACTTGCTGCCGGGATAAAGCTGCTCTTTCGTTAAAAAGAAGCAGTATTCGCAATCTAAATTGCAAATGGCTCCGGTGGGTTTGGCCAGCAGATGAAAGGACGGGGGCGTAGCTTTGGGCAGAGTGGTCATGGTTAGGGGTTAGTGAAAGGACGGCTAGACGAGCGATAGCGCAGTTCGTGTTGGGGAATGGCGGGGTGAATGCCCTGGGCCTTGAGCGCCTGGTTGAGCCGCAAGCGGTACTCGCGGGAGACGCTAAACTGCTGGCCGGGGGCAGTTCGGCGATGGGCTCGGGTTGCGGATCGTCGGAGTTGGGAGCGGCCTGCTGTTGGGTCAGGGCGTGCTGCTGACTGAGGTATTGCCGCTGTAGGTTTTGGCGCGATCGCACCAGCCGCCGCTCTTCCCAATACAGCAGTGTCCCGATGAGGGCTGCGATCGCCCCTCCCCCCAGCGCTTGTCTGGCCTGCGCCCACTGCGCCTCGGGCTGTCGTTCAGCTATGCTCCGCTCTAACCCGGTTTGAATGCGCCGGGCAAATTCGGCCGCCAGTTCTGCCTCGGTTAGCCCGTAGATTTCGGCATCCAGGGCAGTGATGGTGACCAGGGGGCGACCGGCTTGACCATTGACCATGACTTGCACCGCCATCTGTTGGTTTAGCGTGGTGGGGATGGCCTGAAACGAGTCGAGGGCTAGTCCCTGCTGCAAAAGGAATTGCAATTGTGATTCCAGACGATTTTCGACCCGGTTGCGGCGAATTTGTAGCGCTCCGACGCCACTACAATCGCTATCGGTTTGAGGCAGTGCCGCCGCAATTGAAAAAAGTTCGTAGCCATCGAGCCGCACCGGGGCGTAGGCCAGATCGCCCTCCAACCCAAAGGAGGTCCAGCCCAGGGAGGGAAATGATTCCTGCGCGCCCACGATTCCCGCACCTGGGGTAAGTGCCACCAGTCCCCAGGCTACTAGTCCTAGGAGGATGGACTTAAGCTTGAACCCTTTGATTGTAGATGCGTTGATCATGACGGACGCTACACCAGGTACAGATCGGAATCAGGGAGAAGCTAGATCAGATCCCAGGGCTAGGGTCTATTCACCAGAAAACTGCAGGGCCTCTGGTAGGTCTCGCACCAGATGGCGCTGGAAGGGTTCTTGACTGACAGCTTCGATGTAGGCTGAGCCCAGGAATGGTTCGTAGGTGCGATCGCCCTTGAGGTAGACCTGGGCAAAGGCGATCGCCAAAGTTATGCTGGTGTCGCGGTTGAGCTCTAGCGCCTCTTCAACCCCCTGGTCAAAGTCGCGATAGATGTGAAACACCGACGTCACCAGGCGAGTGAGTTGGGGAGTGTGGGAGGTGTTTTCGTACAGGTAGAGATATTTTTCCTCGGTGGTCAGCCAGCTAAAGGCCTCAACCTGCTGGGGCACTACGCGGGTAACCATGTCAAAAGCCCCGCCCAAAATGATCGTGGGAATTTGGATGCGGCGAATGCCGGACTCCTCAAACAGGTGAGAGACCGGGGCAAAGGCCATGACCGCTTTGATGCGATCGTCGCCCACGCCCTCAACACCGAGCTGCTGAACTACGGCAGGGTCGTCTCGAAGTTCTAGGGCGCGACATTCCAACAACTGGGCCGCATTGAGCAAAATATTGGCCTCGGGAGTGCAGCCTTGGGCGAGGGCGTCGAAATCCACCGTGGCCCCTGCCAGGGCCAGGGCGGTGTAGCCCCCAAAGGAGTGGCCGATGACAGCGACCTGCTGCACATTCAGCTTGCCCTGGTACTGGCTGGCGTTGGTACGCTTCAGTTCATCCAGCAAAAAGCTGATATCCAGGGGCCGATCTAAAAATTCGCGCGGGTTCAGGAGGTCGTGGTCTAGCCCACTGAGCAGCGCTTCTTTTTGGCTGCGGTTGCTGCCAATGTGCTCGGGCAGAGCTACGGCAAACCCGTAGGTGGCAATGCGTTCGAGGTCCAAAAAGCTGGTGCGCGAATCACCCAACCCATGGGAAACTACCACGATGGGAATCTGCCCCGACACCGCCGCCAAATTTTCAGGCAGAAACACGTCCACAGGATAGGCGCGTTGGTTGCGGCTGGGGTCTTGCAGGGTGAGGGTAAGGCGGCGGGTGGCGTAGGGGCCGGGCTGGGTGAGGTCGGGCAGTGCCGCCACATCTACCGGAGCGGCGGCAGCAGCAGCCAGGGATTGTTGAGAGATGGCCCCTACCACGGTCAGGGTTTCGCTGCGTTCGGTCTCCACTTGGCGGACGACGGTCAGGGCCTGGTTGAGGTCAAATCGCAGGTCGTGGGTAGGGAAGTGTTCAATCACATCCAGCAGCGAGATCTCGCCATCTTCGGCGGCGGCGGCAAGCAGGGCGGCCCGAATGGCCTTTTGGCCGTTTAACCGCCCTTCGGTTTGGATTAAATCGCCCGCAAACAGCAGAATCTGTTCGCCAATGGGGCTGTAAAACCACTGGGAAAGGCGCACGATATCCACCGGCTGAGTTGCTGTCAGCGCTTCTCTGAACCCGTCTTTTTGCTCAGGGGTGAGCCGCCGCAGGTAGGGAGCGAGGGCCGCATCGGCCTCCCCGGTTTCAGCAAAGTGGGCCAGAGAGGCGGTGGGCACCGATCGCCCCAGCAGCCGAAAGTCAAAATAGACTGCTTCGGCGGCTAGACCGGGTAGGGGGGTGAGGGCGATCGCACTCAGCGAGAGCAGTCCAGTTAAGCCGTGGTGTAGCCAGGGGTGATGGAGCATGGGGGTGAGGAGAAGTGGGGCGTAGAGAGTAGGGCGGCAGGGCTCGTCTTTGTCGTTGGGATGGCGATAGATTGCGTTGCAGATTGCGCTCACGATTGCGATCGCAACTCCAGTGCAGCCCTTCGAAACCTGAAGCAGCGGCTAGCAGCCTTGCCCGGGAGGAATGGGACTATCTAGGCCGCCGAGTATGGGTCGCTTTCCAGTGCTCGCCCAGCAGGTAGCCGATCGCCCCTGGAATTGCCAGCAGCGTGATCAAAATCGTGGTCGATACACTCAAGCGGCTAGACAGGGTGCGGGCCGGTTCTAGCCCTTCCCAAATGAAGCGCCCGGTGACCACTACGGCATAGAGGCCAACGGTGATGGCGCTGAGGCTAGAGAGAAAGTCTTTGAGGGTGGGGAGGTGGGCCTGGGGGGTTTTGAGGCCCACCAGCCCCCCGGCTATGAACCCTGCCGTGGCCTGAAAGGCCACAAATATCAGCCGCAGATTGGGGCTCAGGGATTCTTTCTCAGCAGCCATGTGCCCCGCTAAAATTCCCCCCAGGCCGATAATCATGCCGGCGATCGCCCCTACCCCCATCCACCAGTAGACGGGACGCGAGATATAGGCGCAGGCCACAATCAGGCTAGAGAGTCCCAGGGCGGTGATCAGTGTCGCCCGGGCCAGGGGCAATTGGGTGATAATGCCCAGGGTGATCGCCACACTGATGACGGTGCCCAGGGCCATCATCAGAGTTTGCTGGGGGCCAGTGGGCTTTGGCAGGTTTTGCATCATGGCGCACTCATACCCGTTGAATGGCGGGGGGTGCCCAGCGGCCATCCAGCACCTCAGCTTTGGGGGCATAGAGGCGCATGGTAATGCCCAAGCTGCCCTGACTGGGGGAGGGCAGCCAGTTAGATTCCTGGTCAGCTCCTGGCGACTCGGCTTGGATGTAGAGGTCGAGGGACCCGTCTGGGTTGTAGTGCAGGTCGTCGCGATCGCCAATGGCAAAACGGTTCAGTGAATTGGCCACCTGGAAGCCCTCGGCGTCGTACATGGTCACTGACCAGAAGGCATCCACCGGGGGCAGTTCCTCCTTCGCAAAATGCAGCCGGTAGCGATTCGCCCCGTCTAGCGGGTTGCCGTCGGCATCGGCCAGACACAGGGGATAGATGGCATCCTCTGGCTGGTTGGCCCCCAGGCCCACCATGGCCACGATCGCTCGCTTCAGGTAGTAGTTGCCGTAGACCCCCATGGTGTCGGTGTTCATCTGCCAGCCGTTGACCACCTTGGCCAGGGTCGGTATTTTGGCCTGCATCAGCTTGAGGCCATCCACAGCCGCTTGCTCCAACCCCGCCTGAATCGCTGGAGAAGCTGTATTAAAGTCAAAGCTTTGACCCGGCACAATGCCCAGACGACCCAGGCGAGCCACTATCGACCAGTCGGTCATGTGGGGTGGGTTGAGCTTCAGTAGTTCTGTCCCGTAGCTAAAGTACTGGGCCGCAGGCATTGTATTCACCTGCATCAAGGGCGGCGTCTTCATATCTACCGTGGGGTCAACGGCCACGGCTGGCTCCCAGGTTTGTCCCCAGGCCGATAGGGGAGTGATGCCATAGCCATCCTGCACCTGGTGCACCGCCGCGTAGTCTTTCGGGCCGTTGGTTTGAGTCCGACCGATGATCCAGATGTAGGCGGTGGGCGACTCGATGGGCTGCACCCCGTTGGGCAGGGTGCCGCTCCAGCCTTTTAGGAATACGCCAAAGTGGGCTTCACTAGTGCCACTGGTGCGTTTGCCGGGTACCGCAAACAGATCAGACCACATATCCATCAGGGGCAGCATGTAGTAGCGATCGCCCGTATCCGGTGCCGACACAATCACCGGCCCCTGGGTCAAATCTAGCCAGGCCGAAGAATAGAGGGTATCGAAATTGGGTCGTACCACTTCCCGAAAATTGGCGGGGGGAAAGGCCCGCAGGTGGTGAAAGGCATTCATCGGCCCCATGGCGGGCTTGGTGTCGGGCGGGTAGTTGGTGGTCACCCGGCGGGTCACATCCATGGAGATCAGCGGGTAGAAGTAGTGGTAGGCCTCGACCCCGATCGCGCAGGCAGCTGATTCACTGAGCGGTTGGTTGTTCATGGGTTGAATTTAGATAAGAGGTTAACTGCCGAGAATGTTGATGGCGCGGGAGACCACCACCAAAATGGTGGCCAGGGAGATCAGGCTCTGGGCCATCAGCATCAGCTTGGCCCAAGTGCTGATGGGGGCCACATCCGTGGGGCTAAAAGCGGTGGCGGTGGTGTAGGCCAGAAACAAATAATCCACAAAGGTGGGTTGCCAGTGGGGCAAGATATCGTCCAAATCGGCCTGGGGAAAGAGCCAGTCGGGCGATCGGCGGCGATCGCTAAGGCGCATCTCTGGCCCGCCGCGATCGCTCTGCCAGTACACCAGCGCAAAAATTAGAATGCCGATCATCCACACCGCCACGCTAGAGGTGAATAACTCCAGACCGTCCAGGTCGCCGGAAGAGTCAAACATCTCAAAAATCAGGTGGCGCAGGCCCACCAGCATTCCCGCTCCCACCAATAGACAGAACAGCAGCGTGATCCACCGCTCCGTTCGGAGTGCCCGACGTTTGCCGCCCGTGAGTGGCACCAGGGCGATCGCCACCAAAATCACCAGGCCGAGCAGGTAGGGCAGCCAAACCGGAAACACCCGGATGCGATCGGGCAGCACCGTCAGCAAGACCAGCACCACTAGAATCGTCAGGGCGACGGGCCAGCGAGATTCAATTGAATGGGTGGGAACAGGACTGGTCATGGTTCAACACTGTCTTTTAGGGAAACCTTTCAGGGAAACGACGCCTAGGGAAACGCCTTCTAGGGAAACAGCAGCGTGAATTGGGCACGCAGCGTCCAGTCAGCGGCACCCTCGGGCCTGATCGCATTCCAATAGGCTTGCAGCGAAGCATTCACGGGTTGGCTGCCGATCTTGAAAACTCGACCTACCCCGCCGCCAATCGGGACAGTCCATTGCTCGCCGTCGGCCTGCCAGTTAGCGGTAATGATGGGTGAGGTGCTGGCGTACCAGCCGCCTGCGAAGTTGTAGTTAAAGAACGGCTGCACCGTCAGCAGGCTGACGTCTTGGCGATCGCTATCCCCGGCAAAAGACCAGAGCTGACTAACCAACGCCCCCGTCACAATCGGGCCTTGGGTCACCAGTGCGACAGCGGCTGGCCCGATTGACCACTTACCCGTGCCCAAGATGGTATCTGTCGCGGTGGGCAACAGAAGGGAGGGGCCAACTCCCCAGGTGAAGTTGCCCGCAGATTGGGGCACAAAAAAGCCGGTGTAGTTGATGTCGCCAAGGCCAAACGCACTATCTAAACCCGCCGCCAATTCGGGCTGATAGGCAATAGGAATAATGGTGCGATTGACCAGCGTTAAATTATCGCTCAGGGGTACGGGAATAACCGGCTGAACATTGAGGATGTTGCTAGTGCGGTTAAACTCACCGACGCCAAAATTTGTATTGTTTTGAAAGGGGACTGAAATCAGGCTGGCGATAGGATTTTGGGATGCTCTCGCCAGGGCAGCCTGATCCGAAGCGGCGCTGTCAGCGGCCTGGGCGATCGCGGTAGTCCGGTCAGCCAGAGAGGTGGCCGTTTCAGGTTCGGTAGAGGCCACCAGCGCAGGTGCTTGAGCAGGGGCAATTTGGCTCAAACTCAAGCAAGCTGAGACGGTACATACGGCTGCGCTCGCCACGGGTAATGCAGTCGCCTCAGCCATTACAGCATCGGCGGCTGCGGAGACTGACCAGGGTAACGCTACTGGGGCAGGCTTCTCCAGTGGGGTGGTCGCGGGCTTGGCTACCGACATTGAGTTCTGTTTAAGCTGCGCGGGTGTGGTTGGCTCGATCCAGCGGGGGAGGGGCGATCGCTCAGGCGATATTTCCGCAGTCCATCCCGAAGTGGTGCTCAGCACCGTTGCGCTGACCGTGGCGATCGCACCACGCTTTATCCACCCGGTAAAAGGGCAGAGATATCTCATCGTCATGGGAGATAGTTTTAGAAAAAAGGGCGAGAATCTCATCACTGTTCTCAACTCAAATGAAGCGGGTTTTGTGCATGTGGTCGAAACGCTCAAATCTGGCTCCGTCACCGTCGTTGAGCACCTTGGTTTGCGGTGTCGTCATGACTTTTCTCCTGTTGTGTCGGTAAATTCTTAGTCCACATACACGACCACATACTGAGTGCCATAGGGTTGGTAGTACGTGGCACCGCACTGGTAGAGGGAGGTGCCCTCAATCACGATGGGGTAGCAGCCGCCGGGCAGCGTCGCGGCATAGATGGTCGATCGCCGAATCACCCGCCGCGTGGTGCGCCGCGCCACCCCCGCCACGCTGACCGGGGTGGCCGGTCTGCCCACCACCGCCACCGCTGGGGAAACGAACGTGCCGCCGCCCACGATCCCATCGAAGACGGCAGTGGCCGCCAATAGCCCACAGGTTGTCAAGGCAATTCGCTGAACTTGGTTCATCGCTAAACTCTCCACAATTAAGAAGTCTGGGATTAAGAAGTCTGGGATTAAGAAAGCCGAGAGAACCCTGGGCAGCATTTCAGCTGACCCTCGGCCATGCCCTACAGCCCTAGCCCGTTGCGCAGGTAGTCGTTAATCACCTGGCGCTGATCGAGGGTTAGCACTGCCCGCAGCATCAGGTTGCGCTCAAAGATCAAATCTTCAACGGCCCGTTCGGCATCCAACACGGTTTCGCGGGCGGCAATCAGATCGGCCTCGGGGGTGGCGGGCTGCAACAGGTCCAGTAGGTCTGCCGCCGCCGCTTCGTAGGTGAGCATGGCCGCTTCAATCTGAGGCTGGTATTCTTCAAAAATCAGCTCGATCTGGGCCGACTGGTCATCAGTCAGATCGTCGATGACCAGTTCGTCGGCGCTGGTGGGCTGCCCGGCGGTACTGGAACTACCAGGGGCCAAATCAGCCGCCGACTGGGCCACAAGCTGTGGCCCAATGACCATGGCCTGGGGCCGCACCAACGACGACGACGCTGACGCTTGCCACGCCACGCACACCGATGCCGCCAGCCAGGGCAACATTTTCATGGCATACAGAGACAATTTTTTCATGGCTAGTTGTCCTCGGTAGATTGGAAGTCTTCTAGTTCGCTGGTGGGCAGTGTTTCTAGGCGCGCGGCCCCCGCCGGAGCAGTAAAGGTAAAGCGGTTATTGGCAATCTGCGGGCTGGTATTCCAGTCGCGCAGGCGAGTCTCGTACTGGGGCGCGCCCGTCAGCCACTTGGTGGTGATCACATACTTCATGGGCAGGGGGCGATCGCCCGTCTGTACCCAGAGTTGCCAGTCCACGTCGTCCTCCCGGAAGGCCAGGTGGTGAACTTCTACCCCGTTGATGTAGCCTGTGCCGAGGTACCGGCTGCTGGTCACCCCCTCCATCAGCACCGCGTAGGTGTCGCTAAACAGCAGGTCGGCCCCCGGAAAGGGAATGCCCGTGTCGGCCTCTACCGCCAGAATGGCCTCGTCCACAGTGCCCGTGAAGGCTTGCTGAACGTAGGCATTGATCCGCCGTCCAAATAGGGTAAGCTGGCTGCCGTCAAACAAAATTTCGACATCAGCCAATGGCCCCTGACGGCGGACATGCAGCCCATTGGGGCGATTCAGCAGCACCGAGGCATAGCTGCTAAATTGCAATTTTTGTCCGGTTCTGGCGATCACCTCAAAGTCAATGTCGGCATTGAAACTGAGGGCTTCGGTCTCCGCCAGATAGTCGGACATAAACTGCAAAACCTCGGTGGCGTTGGGGTCGAGGTCTTGGGCCTGGGCGGGGGTAGGCGCGATCGCCCCCACCCCCAGGCCCATACCGAGGGCCAGGGATACCCCACCGATTTGGTTTAGAAAGTGATTGTTGTTCATAGTTGGTCTCATTAAAGAAAGTCTTTTTGGGGTAGATCCGAGGGTTCTTAAAGAACCCTCGGATCTGGGAGAACCCTTAAAATTGAGATGGCCGGAGTAACGCCAGCCCTACTCGTGGAGAAAAGACCCTTGTACCTAGAGGCTCCGCCCCCGCTTATGGGGGAAAATCGGATGGTGTTTCGATCGCTCGATTGGGCCGCCTTTCAACAAATTCGCCAGCTTTTGGCAGAGCGCACCCATGCGCGCTTCACCTACGACACCGGGGTTTTAGAAATCACCATGCCGCTAGAGGGACATGAGCGTTTGGCGCGGTTAATTGAACTGTTCATTCGCATTTTGGTGGTGGAACTGGGGTTAAAAATGAAGTCGATGGGCTCGACTACCCTGGCGCGGGCAGATCTGCTTAAAAGTGCAGAACCCGATAACGGCTATTACATCCAGAACTACGCTCTGGTGGCCGATCATGAGGTAGATTTGGCGGTTGACCCACCCCCTGATCTGGTGGTGGAAGTGGATATTACCCACACCGACATCCAGAAAAATGCCCTCTATGCCAGCTTGGGAGTACCCGAGTTTTGGCGGTTTAACGGGCGCGAGTGGACAATTTTGCAGCTCGTAGAGGGGCGGTATGAGGAATGCGATTGCTCCCCAACCTTTCCCCTAGTGGCTAAAGCTGATCTCTACGGCTTTTTGCAGACTGCGATCGCCGACGAAGTCACCGCAGAACTCGACTTTCGCCAGTGGGTGCGCGCCCAAACCCAAGCCTAAATGCGTGCCCGCAGTGTGTTCTTTTCGTGGCTTGCCATAGATAGTGGATGTTGTTCATAGACCTTCTCGCTACAGGTTTTTCTCATTCAAGGAAAGTGCTGGGGGCTTTAGATCCCTGGGTTCTCAAAGAACCCAGGGATCTGTTTCTAGGCCAAGGGGGTCACCGCAGGCGGCTCCCAGCGCCCGTCCAGAACTTGGGGCTGGGGGGAGTAGAGACGCAGGGTGAGGTTGAGCGGGCCACTGGAGGGTGAAGGCAGCCAGTTGGCAGCCAGTTCTGGGCCAGGATTGGTGGGCTGGATGCAGAGATCCAGCGAGCCATCGGCGTTGTAGGTCAGGGGGGTGCGATCGCCTTTGGCCGGTCTAGCCCCTCTGGGGCGGCTATGCCAACGACCATCGCCCACCGCATACCGCTCTGTCTCATGGGACACCGGAAACCCGTCGCCGTCGTAGAGGGTGAGCGACCAAAAGGCCTCCACCGGGGGCAGCGCCCCCGCCTCAAAATGCAGGCGATAGGCTTTGTCGCTCACAATGGCTTCCCTCAGGGCATCGGCAACGCTCTGGAGACAGACAGCATCCTCCGGCGGGTTTGCCCCCAGGCCGGTCAGGGCGATGGTCGCCCGCTTTAGATAGGCGTTGCCGTAGACGCCCAGAGGCTCGGGGGGCAGTTGCCAGCCGTTGACCACACGCCCCAGACGGGTGGATTGGGTCTGCATGGCTGCGATCGCATCCCTGGGCACCGCCTGCAAACCCTCGCTCACCACCGGGTCGAGCAGTTCTGGGTCAAAGCGGTGGCCCGGTGCCAACCCCAGCCGCCTCAAACGCGCCAGCTGCGACCAGTCGGTGGGGTGAGGCGGGTGCTGGGCCATCAGCGCCGCCCCGTAGGCCAAAAACTGCTCGATCGGCAGGTGGTTAACCTGGTGCAGCGGTGAGGATTGATCGATGGTGGCGGGGCTCTGGAGTGCCTCGGCCTGGGTAGATGCGCTCGGTTGAACTCCCTGGCCCCACCGAGACAGCGGGGTGACGGTATAACCCGCCTGAATGGCCTGGGCGGCGGCATAGTCATCGGGGCCATAGGTTTGAGTCAGGCCCATCACCCATACCATTGGCGTGGGTGCCTCGATGCGATCGACACCCCCCGGCAGGCTGTCCTGCCAACCGGGGGGCACCACCGCCCAGTGCCCCGCTCCCCTGCCGCTGGTGCGCTGGCCCGGCGCGGCAAACACATCGCTCCACATGTCGAGCATAGGCAGCATATAGTAGCGATCGCCCGTATCCGGTGCCGACACCACCATCGGCTCATCAAACAGCTTGAGCCAGGCGCTGGAGTAGAGCAGGTCAACGTTGGGCCGCCCCCCAGCTCGACCATCGCCGGTTGGCAGGGCGTGCACGTGGGCAAAGGCATTGGCAGGGCCAAGACCAGGGCGCTGACCTGGAGAGCTAGAGGTGGTGACCCGGCGAGTGACATTCATCAGGATCAGGGGGTAGAGGTAGAGGTAGGCCTCCAGGCCAAGGGTGTAGGCCTCGGCCTCGGTCAGGGGCGTAGGGGTCATGGTGGGCCGTCCAGAGAGGTCAGTCTGTAGGGCTCAGGCGATCGGCGGCTTCAAGCCACCGGACCGCTGGGCATTACTGCCGCGCCATCGCCACCCGCAGCCGCTCATCTGGCGAAATCAGGTGGTCGTGGTCATCCTTGCCCACATCGAGCTGCACCCAGTGGATCTTGCCTGTGAACTTGCTGCTGTGGGCGGTGTAGTCGGGGCTAACGGAGGTGCCCGATTCATAGCCGATGTCGGTGGTTTCATCCGCCGAGAAAATCATTGCGTGGGTGGCTTCAACCCGCCCGCTGCCTACGGGTTGACCGTCGTAGTAGAGGGTGACGTTGCCGCCCTTGCCCAGGCCACCGCCATCGTAGGCAAACTCCATCCGCACCTGATGCTTGCCCTGGGGAATGGGGGCTGTCGCCTCGACTGGAAACGCATGGATGCCCAGCACGTTGTAGGTAAACTTGAGCTTGCCGTCTTTGGTGTGGACGCTCCAACCGCCAAACTTGCCCCCTTGGGCGATGATCACCCCGTTAGCAGGTTTGTCCTTCGTTTCAATTTCAGCGGTGATCGAGAACGACTTGTTTTTGATATTGATGACGCTGTTTTCCGACAGGCGACCCATACCCGCAAAGAAGATTTGCGAATCTCCCTTCACCAGGGAGGGGCGGCCAGCGGTGGCGGGGTCGATGCGCTCGGTTTGGCGATCGTCCAGCGGCACCACGTTATACTTCACTGCTTCGATTAAAAATAGGCGTTGCAGTTCGTGCAGCTTCTCCGGCATCTCCTGAGCCAGGTTGTGGAACTGCGTCCAGTCTTTGCTGCCGTCGTACAGTTCCCACACATCGTCGTCAAAGGCGGGCATCTGCTGACCCACCATGATCCATGGGGTGCGGTGCTTGGTGATCGCGCTCCAGCCTTTGTAGTAAATGCCCCGGTTGCCAAACATCTCAAAGTATTGAATCTCGTGACGTTCGGGCGCGGTGCCGTCGGTAAAGCTGTAGGCCATACTGGTGCCTTCGTAGGGGCTTTGCAGCACGCCATTCACCATGGTCGGTTCAGGAATGCCAGCCACTTCTAGCACCGTGGGAGCCACGTCAATCACATGGCTAAACTGGTGCCGGATGCCGCCTTTTTCTTGAATGGCTTTGGGATAGCGAACGATGGTGCCGTTGCGGGTGCCGCCCCAGTGAGAGGCCACCTGCTTCGTCCACTGGTAGGGGGTATCCATCGCCCAGGCCCAGCCCACCGCAAAGTGGTTGTAGGAATCGGGGCCGCCAAAGTCGTCGATCTTCGACAGCAAGAATTCCGGCGTTTCTAGGGACGCCATGCCGTTGAAGTTGGCCATTTCGTTGAACGCGCCCTGGAGGGTGCCTTCGGCGGATGCGCCATTGTCGCCGATAATCACATAGATCAAGGTGTAATCGAGAATTTCCAGATCTTCCAGGGCGTCGATCAGCCGCCCGATCTGGTAGTCGGTATGCTCCATAAACCCGGCGTAGACCTCCATCTCCCGCTCTAGCACCGGCTTCAGACGAGGATCCATGTCGTCCCAGGCGGGAATTTCGGCATGGCGGGGGGTGAGTTGGGCATCGGGGCCAATCACGCCCAGTTCTTTCTGCTTGGCAAAGGTAATTTCCCGCTGGCGATCCCAACCGTGGGCAAACTGGCCTTTGTATTTATCAGCCCATTCCTTGGGCACGTGGTGGGGGGCATGGGTAGCCCCTGGGGCAAAGTACATAAAGAAGGGCTTGTCGGGTAGCAGGGCTTTTTGCTGACTGACCCAGGCGATCGCCTTCTCGGCTAAATCTTCCGTCAGGTGGTAGCCCTCCTCGGGGGTGGCTGGGGGTTCAATTGGCGTTGTGCCTTCATACAGGGCCGGATCCCACTGGTTATTTTCGCCACCGATGAAGCCGTAGAAATACTCAAACCCACCGCCGCCCGTCGGCCAGGCATCAAACGGCCCCATCGGGGAGGTTTGCCACACCGGCACTTCGTGGCACTTGCCAAACTGCGCCGTGGAGTAGCCATTCAGCTTTAGGGTCAAAGCTAGGGGCGCTTTGGTATTCGATCGCACCGAGCTTTGACCCGGCGCGGCAGTGGCGGTTTCGGTGATGTTGCCCATGCCCACGGAGTGGTGGTTGCGACCGGTCAGCAAGGCTTGGCGAGTGGGCGAACAGAGGGCTGTCGTATGGAAGCGGGTGTACTTGAGCCCCTGTCCTGCCAGTTTCTCGAAGGTGGGGGTGTGGCAGGGCCCACCAAAGGCGCTGGATGAGCCAAAACCCGCATCGTCAATCAACACAACCAGCACGTTAGGCGCATCGGCAGGGGGCGCAGGTCGCGAATGGGGGGATATTTGGTGTCGGGGTCTTTGGCATCGTAGGTGGTAATGCCGAAGTGGGTCTGGTCAGGGATGGGCAGAATCTGCCGTTGGACATGGTCGTTAGCAGCCATACTCTCTAAGTCCTTTGTTAATTCAGGTTGTGAAGCATAGTCATGAAAAGGCGATGCATCTTATGGGTTGGTTTTCGTCGGTTAGAGGCGGCGGCGCAAACCCCAACCGACCACCCTGCCGATTAAAAGCGAAACCCAATATCTAGGTAGGGGCCATTCTGATTGACGTTGAGGTCAACCTGGCTAGAGCTGTAGTCGAGAAAGGCGAAGCGATAGCCAGCCCCCAGGGTGGTGTTGCCCGAAAACATCCAGTCGATACCGCCCTGGATGCCGTACTGCGTCAGCCCACTGATGCCAAAGCCAGAGACCGTGCCCGATGCAAGCACGGCTAGTTCAGGGGTGGCATTCCACCGCACTCGTCCGCCGAGCAGCGGCGATATCAGCGTTCGAGTGCTGTTAAACTGGCCATTTCCGCCCAAGTTGGTGCTCAAACCAAGCTGATTGTTGATTTGAACTAGACTCAGACCACCCAACACATCAAATACAAACGGCCCTAGGTCGTACTCTGAGCGGATGCCCTCAGGGTTAGCTCGCGCTGGATCATAAAAGCGATAGCTGGCCGCCAAATCACCTCGCCAGAGTTGGGTATTTAAGGCGGCATTTACTTCGGTGGGCACAAAGGCCGCAGCCCCAGGAATCCGTACATCCCGGTTTAAGGTGCTGCCACTCGATAGGGAAACGTAGTCTATATTGGCTAGAATTCCTGCGTTATAGTTTGGCGTCCAGGCTTCAAACCCGCTAAAAAAAGCAAAGTTTAAGCTGTTTCGCAGCGCTGCTCTAATCTGGCTGGGGCTAAAATCAAAATCTCGGGAAGGATCAACAAAATTTCCGACGAAATTGTTCCTAAAATCCTCGCCTTGAAAGGTCGCTGAACCCGAGATATTGAAGGGAACATAGATGTAGGGCACGACCAAAAAGTGCCACTGCTCTGA
This sequence comes from Leptolyngbya sp. CCNP1308, assembly GCF_034932455.1. NCBI lineage: Bacteria > Bacillati > Cyanobacteriota > Cyanophyceae > Leptolyngbyales > Leptolyngbyaceae > Leptolyngbya > Leptolyngbya sp. CCNP1308. The sequence goes on from NZ_JAYGIH010000014.1 coordinate 16,286, forward strand.
GGGTGCTGGTGCTGACGTAGTTTGAGCTGTGTCGAGGGGCTGGGCTGGAGTCGTTTGCAACAAGCTCTCACTGGCTAGAGGTGCCTCGATCGGTTGTAGATCGTGGCTGTTGGTAGACGGCGGCAGCAAGGGGAGATCAGCCTGGGCATTGTCGCTATTTTCAGGACTAGCATTGTCACTGGTGTTGACTGGCGCAACGGCGGTTATGCCTGGGGGCTGGGGCTGCTGGCTCGTGTCCGCTGTGATCGCAGCGGACATCCCCGCTTCAGGTACTACTTCGGAAACATCTTCTAGAACTACCTCTGTCTGCGGTTCCGCAGTCGTTAGCGCAGTGGGTTCATCGGTGGGAGCGGGCGCGTTGGCCCTAGCCTGGGAGGGCAGCAGCAGCGCGATCGCCACAGTAGTCCCCAGGCTGACAAGCTTAATTTTGGAGTTCATGACAGTTCCTTTACGCCCCTAAAACAGTTGGGCATCGCTAATCTGGCCGCTGCGGTTGATGCTGAGATCGAGCTTTTCGCTGCCGCGATCGAGCCCGACTTGAGAGGGAGTGGTAAAGGCAATACCCCAGCCATCGGCCTGGAGATTGGCGATCGCCGTATCGGCATCCGTGCCGATCAGAGTTTGGGGAAACACCGCCACTGGCTCAGGTGGGGCAATGCCCAGGTAGGCGCGCACATAGTCGTTAATGGCCTGGCGCTGATCGAGGGTGAGCACCCCCCGCAACGCCAGATTGCGTTCAAAAATCAGAGCGTCCTTAGTCTGCTGAGCCACAGCCAGATCGTTGTAGCCATTGACCAGTAGCTCATCGCTGGTGCTGGGCACCAGCAGGTTATTCATGTTTTCTAGCGCCGCCATGTAGTTGGCGGTGGCCGCTTCAATTTGAGGCTCATAGGCGTCAAAGATCGCTTCTAGCTGGGCCACCTGCTCATCGGTCAGGTTATCTACGTCCAGATCATCGGCAGTGGCTGGCTGACTGTCACTAGCCTGGACTAGGGTCGTCGGCAGCTGCCCAGAGGGAGCAAGCTCTTCCACTGCTCGGGCCAGGCTGGAGAGGGCCATGACCGCCGCAAGACAGGCCGACATCATCAAACCGGGCAGCACTTTAAACAGAGCCATAATTAAATCCTTTTTTGCTTATCTTTTTTGGCGTGAAAAGCGAACTACGCAGCGGGTCAAACGGCCTGTTGTTCTGGAACGACGATGGGCGATCAAGCCTAGAACCCCGGCGCATCTTGGGGATGCGCCCCCCGAGCCAGCTGTTTTTGGTAGAGGCGGGTGTAGATCTTGCTGGCGATGCCAGACATGATTGCGTAGGCCGCAATGGTAACTAGCACCTCATGGGCCACCGCCGGAAAGTTGAGAGTAACCAGCGCCAGGGACAGCCCGGCATTGCGCGAGGCATTAGCCACTGCAATGGTTTGGCGAGTGACGGGGTCGCTACCGCCCAGGTAGTGACCGCTCAATAGCCCCGCTGCCGCCATCAGCACCACCGCCAAAATGGGCACCGGCCCCGCCTTCAGCACCAGCGATAGCCCCATCGCCGCTACCAGCAGCACCACGCCCACCAGCATGGCACTGCTAATACGGTTCAACGGCTCGTTAAAGTCATCAGCCAGATCGGGCAACCAGTGGGCGATCGCCGCCCCCACCAGCAGCGGCACCCCCTGCATCAGCATCACCTGCTTAAACACCACCGCCAGGGGTGCCGCCGCGTCATTGGGGTACATCGCCGAAATAATGCCAAACCACAGCGGCACCAGCACAATCGACAGCAGCGCCATCGTCGCCTGAAAGCTCCCCGCCAGCTCCACGTCGCCAGGGCCTTTTAGCATCTTGCGATAGATCAGTGGCGCACCGGGTATCACCGCCATCGCCGCAATGCCCGCCCGCACCTCAAAGGTGAGGGGCAACACCCTGGTCACCACCATGGCCGCCACCGGCACCACCACAAACGCCGCCACAAAACAGCGCAGCAGCAGCGAAGGCCGTCGCCATAGACGACCCATGCCCTCAAACCCCAACGCCATGCCCATCGACAGCATCACAGCAAACACCGTGATCTGGGCAAAGCTACTCAGCAACTCTTTTAAGTCCATCGGTTCAACCCTCTCCAAAGCAACGCTGCTACCGAGACAAAATGGGTGTTAAACAACCCAATAGAACTCTTAAATGAAACGCTGCGAAAAAAATTCTCTTCTCAATACTGCGCAACACTTCAGCCAGTCAACTGCTTCATCTACGCAGAATTTCTTAATAATTTCCTCACGCTATCCTCACAGATTTTCGGAGCAATAAAACAACTAAAAAGTTGTCTATGGCCTCCATTGATCATCCTCAACAGTGCAGTCTAAACCTAGGCCAGCTCAGCTCAGCTAGCCCTTTGGCAAGACGTATTTCTATCCTTAAAGCCTTTTCCCAAGAGGGTTTGAGAGCCTTTTACCTATCCCCTATGCTTGAGAGAAACGACTTTGACAACGACCTTCACACCAGAGATGCCCCTCTAGCAATGCGTTATTCAGCCGGTAAATGGAGACCCTTAGTAGAGAACGTCTTGTTCCTTACTATTTAGTGATATCACTTAGATATTTAGATTTCTGGTCATTTTGCGCCAAGACTACTAAGAATAGTTAGACCTCTGATACGCTTGATTTAGAAAGCATCTTTTCCTGGCTATGGCGGCTTTATCTTACTTCCCTATGCCCTGCACTTTCTATGAAAGCTATTCCTCTGATTAGAGTCGGTGTAATGCTGCCGGTTGTTGATTTTCTTGGCCAAATTGGCTCCCCTGTCGATCGCCTGCTAGAGCAAGTCAACATTCCCCCCACCGTCCTGGAACATCCAGACGATCTGCTGCCGCTTTACCAAGGCAGTGCCCTGCTAGAAACCGCCGCCGACCTGGAGGGGCTAGAGGCTCTCGGCTTTTTGATTGGTCGCCAGACCTCACTGCATCAGCTGGGCACCTTAGGCAGCATTTTGGACAACTCGCTGACGCTGTTTGATCTGCTGAGCACCATTGAGCAGGTTGTGGGCATGGCCAACTCCGGCGAGCATGTCAATCTCCGGTGGGTAGACGACTCGGTCTGGTGGCAATTTCGCTGCGATCGGCCCGCCCAAGCGAGCAACCTGCAAACCGCTCTCTATGACCTTGGTCTCTATCTCAAAATTTTGCGCCAGGTGCTGGGGCCAGACTGGCGACCCACCGAGCTGCACCTAGAAAGGCCACCCTGCCGATCGCTGCTGACCATGGACGACTTTGTCGGCACCACCATGCGCTTTCCCTGCCCCCACAACGCCATCAAAATCCCTCGGACTGCTCTGAGTTTGCCGTACAACCCCACCGCTACAGGCGATGGCTTCAGCCAGCATCCAGACTACGACAGGTTTCAGCAGACTGCCCCGTCCTCAGCCTGCTTCGACTCGTTGCATCAGTTCATTCAATCGCTGCTGCCCCACGGCTGCCCCGACATTACTTTGGTGGCGGCAGCCTCGGGGCTGAGCGTACGCAGTCTGCAACGACACCTAGCCGAGGCGGGGCTGACCTACTCTAAGCTGGTCGATCGGGTGCGGTTTAACCGGGCGGTAGCCCTATTGCAACAGCCCGATGTCAAGTTGCTTGAGGTTGCCACGGAGCTGGGCTATACCGACCCCGCCAACTTTGCTCGTGCCTTCAGGCGCTGGGCCGGGGTCTCGCCTCGTGAGTATCGACTCCTGCACGGCTCAAATGAATTTGTCTACTAGGCAACTTGGCAAGCCGCTATAGAAACCAAGGACTTGCTGAGGTATTTACCAAGATTTGTTAATCGAAGCCCAAAAATCCGGATTTTGTCTTGCTGCGTCAAGATTATAGGGCAATCCTATATGTAGCTATGACACTATAGCCATCCTTGTCTGAAATCGGGCACGGAGACACCCCTATTAGTCTCCTTTTTGAGGGAACCTTGATTGATGTCACTTTTCCCATCACTTAACGCAAAAAAGCCGTGAATAAATTGGGCTCTCTTTTGCTCTCGGTACCCAATGCAAAGCCCCCGACAGGGGCTTCAGTGAGTTGAGGGGGAGAGGCATTTGAGTAGTTGTCTACGCGCGCAACTAGCCGATCTGGCTTAACCCCGTGATTGTCCAACGCCGCGCTGAACAAATTTTGGAACTTTTTTTTAGCAGTCTGAGAGGGCGTTTGAAAAGTGATTTGCTGTAGTTTTAGTCACCTGCCGATCCCCCCTGCCCCCCTTAAAAAGGGGGGCAGGGGGGATCTCCACTTTTGCTACAAGAAATAGGACTTTTCAAACATCCTCTGAAAGGCTAAGCCATAACGCTAAGAAATCCATAAGCGATCAAAGCAGTCAAGTCTCCCTAGGGGGCTTGCTTACAACGCTAATCCTCTGTAGGGTCTATGTGACTTTTGGGTAGGGTCTGTCCCTATCAGCCGTCTAAGCGAGGATCGCTATGACTCAGCCCAGCAGCCTGCCGCCTAACCCCAACCAGGACAGGCAGCAGCGCCGGATTTTGCCCACCCTGCTTAGGGTGGGCGCAGGGCTGGGGGCCCTAGCCCTGGTGGGCAGCGTGGCGGCTCTGGTCTGGGGCGATGATCTAATTGACGATCGCCTCATTCCCTGGGTCGAGACCGCCCTAGAAGAAAGTCTTGATCGCCCCTTTGAGCTGGGCAATTTTGAACGGCTGACCTGGAATGGGGTGCGCCTAGGGCCATCAAGGTTGCCCCCTACCAACGCGGTGGCATCGGGGGCGACGGCAGAGGCGGTAGACGTCACCTTTAGCTGGCCCGACCTGTTGTTTAGCCGCAGCCTGCGCTACAGCCTGACGTTCATTGAACCGGATATTGAGCTGGTGCAGGCGGCCGATGGTCGCTGGGTTGACCTCACCCTGCCCGACCCCGAAGAAGACAAAACCAGCGGCCCAGTCGAGCTGGAGCTGGTAGAAGTACAGGTGCAGGACGGGCGCGCCTCTGTGTTTCGAGATTTGCCACGCGACCAGGCGGTGGTCGAAGCCGAGGCGATTTTAATTACCGACTTGAACGCCAGCGCCGAGTTTATCAGCCCCGCAGAGCAAGACCTCCAGGAGATTTTATTTGAGGTCAGTGGCCGCATTGATGATGGCGAGTTTGCGGTGGATGGGGAATGGCTGCTAGAGGAGAGGGCTTACAACCTGGCCCTGCGGTCTACCGATCTGCCCACCGCCGGGTTTAACCTTTTTCTGCCACCGTCGCTGGGCATTGTTGGCGGCACCCTAGACAGCAACCTGGTACTGGAGCTGCGATCGCAATCTGAAAGTTTCCTCACCGAGGCCCGAGGCACCGCCCGGCTGCGCGACGGCGAGGTGCTGGTGGCCCAGCTGCCGACCCCCATTACCGACATCGACACCACGCTGCAGTTTCGGGGTGAGCAGGTGGTCGTAGACGCCGCCCAGCTGCAGCTAGGCGAGATTCCCCTCACCGCAGCCGGTACGGTCGATCTAGAAGACGGCTATGACCTGGCTGTAGAGATCCCGGAGGTGGCGATCGCCACTGTGACTGACGTGCTAGAGGTCGATCTACCCATCGAAGCCGCTGGGGAGTTTGGTTTTGACGGCACCCTGACCGGCGATATTGACCAACCTCGCCTGGCGGGACAGCTGGAAAACCAGGGCCCGGTGCAGCTAGATGAAGTAACCCTCGAAACCCTGACCGCCAACTTTGTCGCTACCCAACAGCAGATCGACCTGCAAACGCTGCGGGCGGTGCCAGTCGAGGGGGGATTTGTCACCGGGGCGGGCCAGGTCGATTTGGCCTCCGAGGGCAGCCCTGCCTTTGAGTTTGACCTGCAGGCCGACCTGCCGGGGGATGCCCTAGCCACAAGGTACGGACTGTCGCTGCCCAACCAGGCCATCCTGGGCTCGGTTCTGGCCGAGGGCGAAATCCGGGGAACAGCTGAAAACCCTCTGGCGACGCTTCAGTTTCGGCTGCCCCAGGCCACCTATCCCGGCCGCGGTGAGCTGACCTACCGAGACAACACCCTGGTGGTTGACAACACCCAGTTTCAGGTCGAGCAGGGCACCCTCGATGCCACCGCCACTGTGCTGCTTGATCGCGGCACCTGGACGGCCCAGATCGATACCACTGATGTGCCGGTGAATCAGTTCACCGACCGAGTGCAGGGACTGCTGACCGCCGATCTGACCGCCTCTGGCAACCTAGACAATCTATCTTTGCAAGCCCTACAGGCCGGTGGCACCGCCCAAATCGCCGATGCTCAGCTCACCGTATCCCCCGGTTCCTCTTCGCTCCTAGAACCGGGAGACTGGACGACCGCCTTTCGCTGGGCGGGGAACGGTATTCAGGTCGAGCGGTTTGTGGCCCCTGGGGTGGTGGCCAGCGGGTTTGTGGCAACCAATCTGGGAGAGGCCACCCCCATTGGCCCCGTCGATTTGGATGTACAGGTGAACCGCTATCGCCTCAGCCGTCTAGCCCAGCTCGCGCCAGCTGCCATTCGCGATCGCTTTGACCCATCCGGGGTGATTAGCTTTGACGGGCAGATCACTGGCCCTTTGCGCAACCTGCGCCTGGTTGGCAATGCCCTAGTCAACGACCTGGCTCTAGATACCACTGCTTTTGAGTCTCAGCTGTCGGGGCCAGTGAATATTGCCCGCGCCGAGGGCGGCACGATCGCGCTACGGGGAGGCAGGGACCGTATTCTCGCCACGCTGGATGAGGATTTGCGACCCAGCCAATTTGATATTCGCCTGGGCGATGCCGTTGCGGTGGGCCGGGTGGTTGATCAGCAGCTCACCGCCACCGTTGAAAACGTCCCCCTTGATGCCTTGGGCATAGCCCCCGTCGCCAATCTTGGCCCCCTGGGCGGCACTCTCGATGGCACCATCACCGCTAACCTGAGCGATTTGAATAATCTCTCGATTCAGGGCACCGCCAGCATTCTTAATCCCGCCCTTGATACCCTGGTAGCCGAAAGTCTGGATGCACAGTTTACCTACGCTGATGGCCGTCTTGAGCTTGCCAATGCGGCCCTGGTCTTTGACGACAGCCGCTATTTGGTCACCGGGTGGCTGGATGATCTGGGCACCCCCACCCCCCAGTACTATGCTCAAATCGATATCGTCTCGGGCAATTTCCAAGACCTGCTGGCCACCCTCAACTGGGAAACCTTTGCCGACATTGGCCTGCCCCGCGAGGCCGCGACTGGGTTTGGGGCCGAGGTGCTCGACCTGAATGCCGCCAGTCTGCCAGCGGCTCCTTTTTTAGAGCAGCTAGAGGCCTTTGCCCTGTTTTTGGCCCGCTACGAACGGCAGACCGACGACACCGAGCTCGCCCTGCCCGCCCTGGCCGACCTGCGGGGCACCTTCAGCGGCACCGTCACCCTCCAAGGGGATGGGTTTTCGGCTGACGCCGTGGTGGCCGAGGCTGACATTCAGGGCCAAAACTGGACCTGGGGCAACCTGCTCACCTGCGACCCAGCAGCGGTGGTGGAGTCGAGCGCAGGGGAGTCGGGCGCAGCCAACGAATCGATCGCGTTTGGTGAACCCCTCGATACGGCTGGCGCTGAGCCGGGCGATCGCTGCAACCGCTTTACCCTGGCGGCCAGCTACGACCAGGGTAGCTTCGACATCAGCCCCCTACTGTTCGAGGCCGACGACACTCGGATCAGCTTTGTGGGCGACGGCAGCCCGCAGGATCTAAATGGCCAGCTAGAGATGAGCGGGGTGCCGGTCGAACTGGCGGAGCTGTTTGTCGATATTCCAGTAGAAGCCGACGGGAATCTGGCGCTGATGGCCACCCTGGGTGGCAGCCTGAGCACCCCCACAGTGGTCGGCGACCTAGCGGTGGTTGACCCTAGCCTGAACGAGCAGCCGCTGGAGTCGGTGGCCTTCGACTTTACCTACGACAACGCCCGCTTCCGCTTTGATGGGGCTGCCGTAGTGGCCGACCCCGCCGAGATCACCCTGCGTGGAGACATCCCCTACGCCCTGCCGTTTATGGCCGTTCAGCCCGATAGCGAAGTGATTAACGTGCAGGTAAATTTAGAAGACGAGGGCCTGGAGCTGCTTAACCTGGTCACCGACGAACGGCTGGGCTGGGCTGGGGGCCAGGGCCGCGTTAGCCTACAAATTGGGGGCACCCTGAACGCCCCAGCGGTGGTGGGTCAGGCCGAATTTCAGAATGGCACGCTAGTCAGTACAGCGCTATCAGAGCCGGTGACTGACCTGACCGGCAGGGTCAGGTTTAACCTCGACCAGGTACTGGTTGAGCAGCTACAGGCTAACTACGGTGGCGGCGAGATTGTGATCACGGGACGACTGCCCATTCAGGGAGCGACCACAGCCCTGGCAGCGACCAAACAGACCCCTGCACCCACCGATGGCCTGACGATCGCTATCAACCAGGTGGATATCGACTACGAAGGCTTTGTCGAAGCCGAACTGGATGGCATTCTCTTAGTAACGGGAGCCCTGCTCAACCCAGTGGTTGCCGGCACAGTGCAGGTAGGAGACGGCGTGGTTAGAGCCAACGACCTGCTCGGGCGGTTCGAGGCAGTACCGGCGGCTGATCTAGAGGTGCCTGAAGACGACGCAGAAGATCCTCTGGTAAAAGAGCCGCTGCCTGAGTACGTGGAGGAGTACCGGACTGAGATCGACGGGTTTGACCTACCAGAGGTGAATCAGACTGGGCTGAATGGCCCTTTGAGCCGGGTTAGGCTGAATGATTTGAACCTGATTTTGAGTAATGATCTGGCGATCGTGGGCCAGCCTTTCTACTACATCACCGCCTCGGGTGGTGTCGAGGTCAACGGTACGCTGACGGACCTGCGGCCCAGCGGGGTGCTAACCCTCGATCGCGGCTGGATCAATCTGTTCTCGACTCAGTTTCGCCTGGTGCGCGATGCCCAAAACACTGCCACATTTTTCCCCGAAGATGGGCTTGACCCATTTTTAGACGTGCAGATGCGGGCCAGGGTGCAAGATGCCGACGTCGCCCAAATCACTGAGGTAAACCCGTTTAACAGTGCTGAAATTACCGCACCCTCAGGCATTACCACCTTTGGAGAAGTGGAGTTTGTCTCGATTTTTGCTACCGCCTATGGCTATGTCAGCGACCTGCAAGATCGCGCCTCGCCGGGCCAGGCGGGTGAGCTGCTGGCGCTGACCAGCCGCCCTTCCCGTAGCCAGGAAGAACTGCTCGCCCTGCTGGGCAGTAGCGTGGTCACCAATGTCTATGGCGCATCGCTGACGCAGCTAGCCGGGTTTGTGGGGGCGGGGTCGATCGCAACCTTTGGCGATCGCATTGCCGATACGGTTGGCCTGCGATCGTTCAGCGTCTTTCCGACTACCGATACCGCCACCGATAGCACCGTGGGCATTGGTATTGGGGTAGAGGCCGCCTTTTCCCTGGGCGAAGACGCTAGCGTGGACGTGCTGGAAATTCTCAACAACAGTAAACCGCCCCAGGTTGGGTTGTCCTACCAGCTGAGCGACCAGATTCGGGCTCGAGGCACCACCAACTTTGCTGGAGATAACATCTTCTTAATCGAATATGAATCGCGGTTTTAACCGGTTACCGCGATCGTAGGTGATTCTAGATCTGTCTTGGATAACCCAGATTGAGCAGGGCAAACGGTGTTTGTCCCTAATAGGTGGCCATTATTTCTTAACGGGTAACAACATACCTAGAGAGCTTGCTGCAACAGGGATAGAGCATAGAAACCGCGCTGAAAATAGAGTTATTTATGGGGTTTGAGTGCTATTAGTTGGACCGCCCAGTCAACCCATACTTCCATGGCATGGATACACCCCCGACTGGCATCTCGCCTGACATTTATTTGATGGTGGGAATACGTCTGGTGACAATGTGCAATCTAAACCTGCCAGATACAGAATGAGCTGGTGTGAAATCGACAATTAAGACTTACGACGGCAGATGATTGGACCACTCAGATTGACACTGGCCATGGTGGTGGTACAGACTCACTTAGGCTCGGGGCACTACGGGGGACGGGTTGCTGTAATTGGTTTTTACCTGCTCTCCGGCTACCTGATGACCTTGCTGTGCTGTGGCCCATACTGTGGGCGGTTCCAGGCTTTTTGGACAAATCGATTAATTCGGGTATTCCCAACCTACTGGATTATTTACCTAGCCTCCGTGCTGTGGCTATGGCGATTTCCTGCCACGCCCTGGGGGGCTGAGGTTATGGGCAACTATGGCTGGTGGCAAATTCTCGGTATTGTGCCGGTGCATTTCCCCCAAGTCAATCCTTCTGCCTGGGCGCTATCTGTTGAACTCTTTTGGTGGCTTGCAATCAGCCTGGGCATAGCTGCAACGGCATGGCGGACAGGACTTTGGTTGATGGCCTCAACTATTTTTGTTGTGGTGTTCGGAGCGTGGCCGTTGAGTGATTGGTACACCACGATTTGGTTTGGTTCGTTTTGGTTTGCCTTGGGCGCGTTTGGCTACCATGCGGGGCTAAAGCTCCCCAGAGACGAAGGGTGGGCTATGCTCGCCGGAGCGATGAGCTATCCCTTGTTTCTGTGCCACATGCTAGTTGGGGCGATTGTCGGTCACTACCTCGAGATCGGGCGTGGCTGGCCTCTATTCTTTGCCGCATTACCCTTCACTCTAGCCTTGTCACTGGCTTTGGTGCTGTGGGTAGAGAGGCCGATTAATCGCTATCGCAAACAGTTCCGCGAATCTCAGGAGACCTAAACTACCTAACTGGATCGCACCTCTACCCCTGCGATCGCACCCACCAGGTGGGGCACCCTAGGCCCACAGCGGACAAAGCCATACCTGCGTAGATGTAGGAACCCAAAAACCCCCACAGGCACCGCTGGCCCGTGGGGGTTTTGTTTTGGCACTCTATAAAAAAGGCCCCAGCGCGATCGCCGGGGCTGAGGTGAAATTCTGCTGGGGCTATTGTGCCTGATATTTCTCCAGGGCAGCGATCGCTTTTCTGATGCCCGAGTAGGCTTGATTTAATAGCGCGCTTTGGACTTTGTCGGCGGGTTCAGTGTGCAGGATACGGTTGAGAATTTGCTCTAAGGTCTGAATGTCAGGGTTCATCTTGGATACCTCGCTGGCGTGGTTGCCGGCTTTAGGGTGGCGAATCTCGATAGGCACTAACCCACCGTCCATCCCTTATTTTTTTCTGCATTCAAGCGATCGTGCTGGGATAGTACAACTATGCCATCTAGTTCTTTCATCAGTGTTTCAGCAGTACCCGTGTCCCCATCATTTGCGGCATGAGTGTAGGCTTCTATTAAAAAGCGAAATTCGTTGTTTGTCATTTGCTATTCCCCTTAATGCTGCGTCACTTTGATTTCTCCATATACGAGTTAACACTCTTAGTTATTGAGGAGGCACAACCGAATGGTAGATTCCTCAGTAGTTTCTAACAACTTATACGCAACTAAAACATCTCAATCCAACAAGTTATACATGCCATCAAACAACTGCTGAATTGCAAAGTTCAGATCCATCGCTATTAATGTGAATCCTGGCGTGAGGGCATCAATAATCGTTCATTTTGGATACTCACTCTCTGAGGGTTGCGACTGAGCTCACTGTTGACGCCCCGAGTAGCCAGCGGCGGGGGCGTGTAGACCGATAAACCACTGCCCAACACCGCGACATGGTGTGCAGGCGCGGCGGGCGGTTCGGCAGGAATAAGCGGCCCAACGGCAATTTTGTCTTGCTCGGCTGGGCTGAGCAGTGTGGGCAATCCCTTACCCCGGGGCGTGCCGACGTGCCCAGGGCCGTCATCTTGCGGCCGATTTCGGTGTGGGACACTCCACAGATCTCGGCAAACTTGCGAATCGATAGTGGTTCACGTTCCACGTCGTTACACCTCGCTGTTACAGTTCAAAACTTCGGTAAATCGATGCTTTGGGCGGTTTGGTGGAACCAGTTGTTCCGGCTGCGGTCCACTGATAGCCACAGGAATAACACAAAAAAATGTCTTACTGACACAAATATGTGTGCTATTGATGGCATGTGCACCCTAAACCGTTGGAGCTTGTATCATGACGGGCATGAGTAAACGCATTCAGGTGACTCTGCCTGACCGATTGGCAGAAGAATTAGAGCAGTGGGCGGACGCAGACGGGCGTGCTGTTGCAAACCTTTGTGCATTCCTGTTAGAGCAAGCTGTGAGGCAGGCTAAACAATCTGGCGACTATCCTTCGGTGGAGGAAAACAAATGAGCACCGATCGCCTAGACCGCATTGAGGCGCTACTGGCCACCGTGGCGGAATCTAACGCTGCCAGCACTGATCGTCTAGACCGCATTGAGATGGGGCTAGAGCGTACCGAAGCCAACTTGGCTCGCACTGAGAAGATTGTTGAGTCAAATGCCCGCGCGATCGAGGCCTGGTCATCTCGCATGGAGGACGGTATAGCTGAGGCTGAGGAGGTCAGCAGCTCCATGGCGGCCAATACCAACCGGCGCATGGAAGAGACTATTATCGATACGGTGCAGATGATTGCCAACCTGGGGCAACAGCAACAGGAAACCGATCAGCGCTTTAACAACCTGCTGAAAGAGGCCAGAGCCGACCGGCAAGAGGCCAGGGCCGACCGCCAGCGAATTGATGAGGCGCTGGCTCCGGCCGATCGCGATCGCGCCCTCAACGAAAGTGAACACCGAGCTTTTCGCGAAACGTTTCAGACCCTCCTGGCAGAAGTTGCCCGACTATGGCAGCGGGTGGCCGGATGACCCAAAGCGGCGACAAAGCTAAACGCACTACGGTGGCGATCGGCTCGTTGTCGGTCGACGGTTTTCAGCTGTCCGATAGCTCCTATCGCATGAGCCAAGCTGGGGCCGCAAAGGCAATTAATGAGCCCCCAGTTTACGCATCACGTTTTCTGACCTCAAGGGACTCCAAAACTTCGCTCGGTCAGGCTTTTACAGATTACATCCCAGAGCAAATCGAAGTTGAGGCTTCCCTCGGCGATCGCGGTCAAACTCGAATCAATGCCCTTCTAGTGGAAGTGGTATCAGCCTATTGGCTGTATCGGACGTTCAAGGGCAACAAGGCAGCATTCACCCTGACCTGGGCGCTGCTGCAAGAATCTTTAGAACGCCGCTTTGATGCTGATTTTGATCTGGAGCATAGCGAGAGCGATCGCAATGTCCTGCTCACCCAACGGCTCCAGCAAACCGAGGCCGGCTTAGCTGCGTTAAGAGAAGCCCACGCAGAACTCGACGCACTGCGCGAACAGGGGAATTGGCTAGACCAGCAGCTCCTCGACGCCGGTCTAGAGCCCTGGCAACTACCGCCAATCGAGCGGTAACCACAGTCTTTTGTTGCACGTTAGGAGGCCGGTATAACCCCAAAACACCCATGAAGCTCAATTTTTAGCGTTTGCCTTGCCCGGTTTAGACACCTGTACTATGATCCGGCAATGATTGACGCCCTGCTGGGTTGACCCCCTGGCGATCGCGTTAGTCAGTATTAAGCGTCCTGACCAGACCTTAATAGGCAAAAAGAACCGGCAGCAAACGCCACCGGCTCTTTAAAAAGCGAAAACCCGAGAGGACCAGTCCCGAGTCGCGCTGAATACTTATGCGACTAATGGTAACACTGGCTTTCTCTCGGGGCAATACCCATTGCTCATTTTTTGAGAGAAAGCCCCCATGACCGCATCGCTAGGATGGGGCGAGGAGTCGCGTAGACCTCCCCGTTCCGAACCCCTCCCCGCTGACCCCACGGGCCAGCGGCTCTGTGAGATCTTTGGCCACTACCCCTGGAACTTCATCCGCGCCGACCTGCCGGATGACGCCACCGCCAAAGCCGCCTGGACGACCGTTACCACCTACCCCCTGCGGCCCCGCGTTCTCTGGAACCACTGGCAAGACGCCAACCAGCTGATCGGCGTCCGCTTCACCCACGACACCCGCTACGCCCTGCTCGACCTCGACGCCGGGGGCGACTACTGCACCGCCGACGGGGTGGCCCAGATCCGCGCCGCCTTAGAAACCATCGGCATTACCCGCACCCTGCTGATCCGCTCCAGCTGGAGTGGTGGCCTGCACCTCTACCTCCCCTTTGCTGAGCTGGTCAACACCTTCAACCTGGCCGTCACCCTCAAGGAATGCCTCCAAGCCCAGGGGTTTCGGCTCCAGGCGGGGCAGCTCGAAATCTTCCCCAACGTCAAAGCCTACGGCGTTCAAACCTTCATCGAATACATGGGCCACCGATTGCCCCTCCAGCCCGGCAGCGGCTCCTGCCTGCTTGACGATGCCCTCAACCCCATCAGCGGCAGCCTAGCTCGCTTCTTCTGGCTCTGGGATGGCGCGGCGAGCCACCAAGACATGGACACCCTGCGCCATGCGATGAAAATTGGCCGCGATAACCACCGCAAAAAGCCCAAACGCCGCAGTCACCCCGTCGACAGCTGGCGACAGGATATGGATCTCGAAATCACCGAAGGCTGGACCGCCTTCGGTCAAACCAACCACCTGCTCAAAACCATCGCCTGCTACGGCCGCGTCTTCGAGAGCCTCCAGGGCCAAGCCCTGATCGACTACACCCTGCGCATCGCCCTCACCCGCCCTGGCTACGAACAGTACTGCCGCCACCGGCACGCCATCGATCGCAAAGTCACCGCCTGGGCCAGAGCTGTGGAGGGTTATTACTGGCCCCTGGGTACCACTCCCAGCCGTGACACCAGCCAGCCTAAGAACAACCTGGTGCCCTTTAACCAGCAGCAGGCCGAAGATGCCCAGCACCGCATCTGTACTGCCTATACCGAGCTAGAGCAGGCCGGAGAGCTGCCTGAGCAGATTACGGCCAGGGCTAAGGCGATCGCCCTGTCAGCCAAAGTCAGCCATCAAACCCTCTACAAGCACCTCAGCCTCTGGCACCCTGAGCACCAACAGGGTGTAATAGCCCAGCTAGCAAGCCTTCTAGCCACTGAAGATGTGAGTTCTGAAGCAATACCAGAATTGCTAGAACCCCAAGAAATCAAGGAATTACACCCCTTAGAGAGATATATGAAGGGTGAGGCGCTTTGCGCCGATGATTTGGGGTCGGATACAAATTCTTTTACTCCGGAAAGGGGGGTGCGGGGGGATGAGTCTTCCTTTCCACAGGAAACAGAGCCTGCGCCCTACGACCCGGGCCTGCACGAGCAGATTCAACACCAGATCAGGAGCCTGGGGTGGTCTGGGGAGGTGATTCGCCAGTTCATTGCTGACCAGTTTGAGGGTAAGCGCTGGTCTAATCTGACGGACGATGAGCGGTTACTCCTGCTCTATCATCTGCGTGTACTTGATTCTCTCGATGCAGAAGAGCCTGCTGACATTGGAGCACCCCCAACAGCTCTCTCTTAGAGGGTGTTTGAAAAGTCCGATGGGGTCAAAAATCATGCCAATCGCCTGACCATGATCCGTATCATGGCAAGGTAGATGAGGGTTTCTGACGTTTCCGGTAGCCGTTCGTAGTCTCGCACCAAG
>NZ_JAYGIH010000015.1:0-30490 GCF_034932455.1 Leptolyngbya sp. CCNP1308
GAAGCTAGAGAATCACATTGGTGCGATCTGGACGTTCATCCACGACTACAATCGCCGCGTCAGAGAGAAGTTGGCAGAACGGGAATCGCCTACGTTTTCCTCTGTCCTTTACTAAAGTGCACTACCCATTATTCTTGACTTAGAGGATGTGTCGGGTACGACGCTGATCGGGCTGGCGATCGCCGTCTTTGCCCTGGCGATCAGCTACTGGATCGTGCGGGTTAGCCATCGTTAGCGGGAACTAACAACATACTTGCTGAATAGCGGCACGAATTTAGGTGGAGGTATACAGGGCCATGTATCCTTAAGGAGCTCCAATTCGCAAGACTGTCCTGAGTAGTGTATATGTGATTTGTTATGTCAAAATCCAATGAAATCAATTACATCAAAAATGTATCCTCTACTGAGGGAATTGCTATTGAGCAGTTCGCAAATTATCTAGAGCAAAAACCATTTTCTGATCCCCAATGCGGTAACTATTTGATTGATATTGGTCAAATGATGCGTTTTCTACCACAACCTCCGGCACGGCTGCTCGACATAGGGGTTGGCAGCGGTTGGACGAGTGATCTTTTTTGTCAGCGTGGGTATGAGGTTTTAGGCCTCGATATCAGTCCTGATATGATTGAACTTGCAAACCGACGTGCCCGGCCTTCCTTGTGTTTCCAGGTTTGTGACTACGAGGTAGGCCCCTTGCCCTCAGGTTTTAATATTGCGGTCATTTATGATGCTCTGCACCATGCCGAAGATGTTTATAAGGTTATTAAAAATGTCTACGATGCCTTAGGTGAGAACGGTATTCTGATTACTGCTGAACCAGGAGTCGGACACTCTCAAACCGAAGATAGCATCACTGTGATGAAGAAATACGGTACAACCGAGAAGGATATGCCGTTCTCACTACAGAGGCAAATGATGTTAAAGGCTGGCTTTGGTGTTGTTGAGCAGTATGCTCGCGTTACCCAACTACCGTTGTGTGAAATTAGTACGCCCAAGGGTGCCTTGGCTCAACTTAAACATGCCATCTCGCTTACCTACGGATCTGTGACAGGGTTAACCAGTATTGTGATTGCTCGTAAAGTGCCTGCCAATAAATCTCAGCAGACGGACATGAAGGAAGTGTCCGCCAAAATGCTGTCTCTTATGGAAGATCATCGGCTAAAAATCTAGCAGTGCTAGAGTAAGGGTCATTGTTCGGCAAGATATCAAGCAGGTTACAGATGGCTAGACCCCACCGATACCAAACTGTACTAAGCGCTTTTTTGCTTTACCTTTACTTCCCTATCCTATGCAACACTCAATACCATATAGAAATTTGAGTCTAAGTTTCCCCTCTCTTTTGCCAGACAGCTCATGCAGAAATAAAATCGTCTGCCTTGTTACGTTGAATCTAGCCAAATGAAGTTTGGTGATCAATTTTATAGAGGCATTA
Organism: Leptolyngbya sp. CCNP1308; assembly: GCF_034932455.1. Classification (NCBI taxonomy): domain Bacteria; kingdom Bacillati; phylum Cyanobacteriota; class Cyanophyceae; order Leptolyngbyales; family Leptolyngbyaceae; genus Leptolyngbya; species Leptolyngbya sp. CCNP1308. Next base: position 1,433 of record NZ_JAYGIH010000015.1, read on the forward strand.
ATCTTTTACAAATATTCCCTGAGTATGTCACTGGTCTGGTAGCCCGTCTTTTCCCAGCTAAATTGCCTTGCTCGCGCTTGCCCAGCATGGTGCAGGGTTTCCCAAAGCCTTTGATCGTTAGCAATAGCCATCATCGCCTCAGTTAGCTCACCCACGATGTAAGGGTCGATCAGTAGCGCGGCCCCTCCGGCTACCTCAGGCAGCGATGACAGGTTGGAGGTAATCACTGGCGTACCACAGGCCATTGCTTCTAGCACTGGCAGGCCAAACCCTTCCCACAGGCTGGGAAACACCAGCGCGATCGCCTGGTTGATCAGCCGAGGTAGTTCGTCATAGGGAACGTAGGCCAAAAACTGAACGCGATCGCCCAGCCCCATCACCTCCACCTGAGCTTGCAGCGCTGGCGTATAGCGGGGGTCGGGCACTCCAGCGATCAAAAGCTTAAAGTCAGGTAGTTTTGTCTGGGCAAAGGCCTCAATTAGTCGCCCCAAGTTCTTATAGGTATAGTGGCTGCCCACATAGAGAAAATAGGGCTGACGTGGCAAATCTAGCCAGCGATAGTGATTAGCGTCGTAGGCTAAGGGAACAACCGTTGCAGTCCCCGGCGGTGGGCCAAAAAAGCGGTGAATATCGCGCAGGGTTGACTCAGAGTCGCAAATAATATGCTCAGCCTGGCGAATGACCTGGGGCAGATAGTGGCGAAAGTACAGCGTCAGCGGCGACCCCGGCTGGGGAAAGTGCAGGGGAATTAGATCGTGCACCGTCACCACCGTTCGGCAGGCTGACCAGAGCGGGGTTTCGGGAATGGGCGAAAACAGCAGCTTGGTTTTGAGCTGTCGGTATAGCTTGGGCAACTGAAACTGGGTCCACCACAGCCGCCGAGCATGGCCCCGTTTACCGGCATCTGTGGTAGCGCCCTGGGGCGAGGGCAGATGGCGATGGCCGGCAATGGGGCGATCGCTGAGCATGCAGCAGTCTGTTATAGCCAGATGCTGCACCAAGTTGAGCGCATAGACCCCTAGCCCCGTCGGCTTAGTGGGAACAAACGCCAGGTTAATCAGCAGCGAGGCCTCAGTCATGCCAGAGTTGTTTAAGGATGTGTTCTATGCCTGCGATCGGCTGGCTGATGCCTACCCATTCAGCGTTTTCAGGTCGTGATCGACCATCGACTCAACCAGGCGCTGAAACGAATACTGGGGCTGCCAATTCAGCTCGGTTTTAATCTTGTCGATCGCCCCCACCAGCTGCACATCCTCATCGGGGCGATAAAACGCCGGATCGACGCTGACGTACTGCTGGTAGTCCAGGCCCAGGTAGCTAAACGCACAATCCACCAGTTCACGCACCGAGTGGGTCTCTCCGCTGGCGATGATGTAGTCCTCGGGATTCTCCTGCTGCAGCATCAGCCACATCGCCGTCACCACATCCTGAGCATGGCACCAGTCTCGCCGGGCATCCAAATTGCCCAGCCGCAGTTCCTTCGCCAGGCCGAGTTTAATCTGCACCGCCCCCCGCGTAATTTTGCGAAAGACAAACTCTGCCCCCCGCCGCGGTGACTCGTGGGTATAGGTAATGCCGCAGCAGGCGTACAGATCGTACTTTTGCCGGTAGTTGACCGTCATCCAGTGGGCGTAGGCTTTGGCTACGCCGTAGGGATTGCGGGGCCGAAAGGCCGTACGCTCGGTTTGGGGAGACTCGTCGGGCTGGCCAAACACCTCACTGCTCGACGCCTGGTAAAAGCGAGTGGTGGGCTTGCAGCGCCGAATTGCCTCCAGCAGGCGAGACACCCCCAGGGCCGTATACTCAGCGGTGAGGGCGGGCTGGGTCCAAGACAGGGGCACGTAGCTCTGGGAGGCCAAGTTATAAATCTCATCGGGCTGCGTCTGATCGATGGCGTCAATCAGCGAGAATTGGTCTAGCAGATCGCCAGATATGACTTCAATTTGATTCGAAAAATGGCTGATGCGCTCAAAACTGCTGGAACTAGAGCGCCTGACCATGCCGCAGACCTCGTACCCCTGAGACAGCAAAAGCTCAGCCAGGTACGATCCGTCTTGGCCGGTGAGGCCCGTAATCAACGCTTTCTTTGCCATTGAAACTACTCGTTCAATCCATTGGGCTGGGCTTACCTATAGTAGTGAACGATAGGCCGCCAGCGTTAATTTGGCCGTACGAGTCCAGGAAAACTGAGCCGCCTGATGATGGCCTTTGGCAATCATGGCTTGGCGTAGGGTGCGATCGCCCATCACCCGCCCCAGCGCCTCCGCCAGGTCTTCCACGCTGGTGGGGTCTACCAACAGCGCCGCATCACCGGCCACCTCGGGCAAAGATGAGGTGTTGGCCGTGACCACCGGGCAGCCCAGGGTCATCGCCTCTAGCACCGGCAGGCCAAACCCCTCGTAGAGCGAGGGATAGGCAAACACATCGGCATTTTGGTAGCAGTAGGCCACCTCAGCATCGGAGAGGTAGTCGAGATGGCGAATGTGATGCCGCCAGGGAGAGGCGGCGATCGCCTCAAAAATCGGCTCAAACTGCCATCCTTTTTGGCCCACCAGCACCAGTTGATGATCGATTTGGCGATTTGTTTTGAGCTGGTCAAAGGCCTGAATCAGCCGCACCACGTTTTTTCTGGGTTCTAGGGTGCTCACGAAGAGAATGTAGGGGCGATTCGCGAAACCTAAAGCCTGCGGCATCCCAGAAACAGGAACCGACTTGGAACCAATATCTGTTCCGGAGTCGCCCAAATCCACCGCCGCCAGGGCGGCATAGCTCCCTCCCACAGTATCAGCTGCATAGCGGCTTGCTAGCGGCGTCACCCACACTTGTTCGGGTGGTACCCCCAGCAGTTCGACAATATCGCGCTTAGAGCTTTCAGAAATAGTGATTACCAGATCGGTCCAGCCCAGGCACTGCCGTACCCGCTGGCCATAGGTGCGCACCACCGCCGTCACGTACTCGGGGTAGCGCAGAAACGACAGATCGTAGATCGTCATCACCCGCAGGCTATGCCGACAGGGATAGACGGCATAGTTGGTGCCGTGATAGATATCGAGCTGACCAAATCGATGCTCTAGCTGCCCCAAAACCGGATTGTTAGGCACCTGGGCTAGCAGATTGAGCAGGCGTACCGGCAGGGGTAAAACGGCCACATCGTCATAGGTTGATAACACCTCGGGCAGCGCTAAATTGCCTCGCAGCCAGTTTTTAAGGCTGGGTTGATAGGCGACACCAAGACTAAAGTTTTCAGATGCTTGCAGCGATCGCAGTGCCCCCAGCAGATTTAGCACGTAGAGCCCGACGCCGCTGGGCCGGGGCAACACTGGCGTAGCTTCAACCACCACCCTAAACATACCTAGTTCAGCCCCGATTGACGGTGGCGCGGCATCTGCAAGGCCTGCTCGTAGGCCCCATAGACCGCCGCCGCCGATTTTTCCCAGGCAAACGAGCGCGCCTGCCGCCCACTGCTAGCCTGGCAGGCGGAGCGCCGAGCGGGCTCCTCGATTTGCGTCAAAGCCGCCACAATACTCTCCTCACTGGACGGGTCGATGTAGAGCACCGCGTCTCCCCCCACCTCCGGCAGACTGGTTGTATTCGAGGTGATTACCGCAGCCCCGGCCCCCATCGCCTCCAGCACCGGTAGCCCAAACCCCTCGTAGAGCGACGGGTAGACAAAGGCCCAGCAGTGGCGGTAGAGCCAGCGCAGCGTCCGATCGCTGACATAGCCAAGAATATGCACCCGATGCTGCAAGTTTAGATCGGCTATATAGGCGGTCAGGTCATCCTCTAGCCAGCCGTTGCCCCCCGCTAAAACCAGCGGCTTAGGCAGAGGGTACTGCTCCGCATAGCGCCTGTAGGCGGCCAGGAGCCGCCGCAGATTTTTCCTCGGCTCCAGAGTGCCGACCGAAAGGAAAAAGGGCTTCCCCGCCGCCAGCGCCGGCACCGGTTCCTCCGGCCCGTCCGCCACCAGCCGATTCCCCAGGTGGGCAACCACCACCCGTTCCGCCGGGAAGTGCGGAAAATTCTCCAGAAATCGTTTTTTGCTGTAGTGGGAAATGGCAACTACCACATCAGCCCACACCGAGGCCGCCAGCATGCCGTTAAAGCAGTGGTGTCGGTTTTCTTCAGTGGTGCATTCGGGCAGATCGATAAAGCTCAAATCGTAAACGGTGTACACCAGGCGCGCCCGGCTCAGGCGTGGGCAGGAAAAATTGTTGGCGTGAATGACATCGGGCCAACCAATCAGACTTTCATCAACCCCCTGGGGATTGCCCCAGAAGGCGAATGACTCTTCTTTGGTCTTAAACGTTAGCGGGTATTTGCAATTTGCAAACTCGATAGCGGCAATATTTTTTCGATAGCCCGGATCCCAATAGGTGGTGCCGAAGGTTTTGTAGAGGTAAAAACTGTCGTTTTGATACTGGGAAATCAGGCTTTTGGCCAGACTGTCGGCGTAGAAGCCACACCCGGTTCTAATGCTGCCAGTTTGGCTAACGTCAAACCCTATTTTCATCATCAGACCCGATTAAAAGTTAACTTTGCTTCTCAGCCAGTGGTAGTAGGCCGCAGCTATCCACCGAGCAATCTGCCAAATTGTAGAAGGGGAGACCGCAAAATTGCGCCATCGACGGTAGCCGTGAAATGCCTCGGCACAAAACTCATTGATGCGCTGCACCGGTGCTAACAGGTTGCCTACATCACTACCCTCGAGCTTCTCCCGCTCCTCTACGGAGACCGATGCGTAGGCCAGCACCCAGCGCTCCGGTGAACGCGAAAATTTTGCCTTGAGCATGTCGTTTATTTCATAGTGCACCGCCACCCTCTGGCCCAGGGTTTTGGTGTCCTGGTAAAACCGTGAACCCGCCAGCGGTTTTGGCAGGTAGAAAAAGTCAGTGTGCTGACCATACCGAAGCCAGAATTCATAATCCATACAAAACTTGAGATTGGCGTCCAGGTCGCCATAGTTTTGCACCATTTGCCGCCGAAAAAACACCGCTGGCTGGCACAGAAAACAAATTTCCCGCAGCCGCCGGTAGTTCCATGGCTCAGTGGGATATGACTCTATAAATTTGTCGTCTCGATCGATGTGGTTGGCCTGGCCGTAGACAACCTGCACCTCGGGATGGGTCAAAAAAACCTGCTGAACCTGTCTAAATGCCTCAGGGTAGTAAACATCATCGGAATTAATCCAGGCGATGATATCTCCACGGGTAGACCGAATACCCTTATTGACGGCGTCGGCCTGTCCGCCGTCGGGTTCGCTGACCCAGCGCAGCTGATGTTGGTACTGCTTTAAAACTCCCACGGTCTGATCGGTGCTGCCCCCGTCACAGACCATGTAGTCAAAGGCTACGTCGGTCTGCGCCAACACGCTCTGAATGGTGCGCTCAATAAACAGGCCCTGGTTGTAGGATGGGGTGACAACGCTGAAGGTAAGGGTCATAGCAAACTATCGGGACGGGGGTAAGGTATGGGCGGCGGCTCTAAACACATCTAGGTATTGTTCCGTCATAGAGCGCTGGTTGAACCCTTGCAATCGTTGCCGAGATCGTTCTCTCAGCTGAATAGTTAAAGTGTCATCTTGGGCGATCGCTGCGATCGCATTAGCAATTGATTCAGGTTTACGTGGGTCAAAATAAATCACAGCATCTCCACCCACTTCAGGTAAACTCCCCATAGCGCTGCAAGCAATGGGCTTACCAAACCACATAGCTTCCAGCAGCGGAATGCCAAATCCCTCATAGAGAGAAGGAAATATTAAACCCTTAGCCCCCTGCCATAGGGCAGTCAATTCCTCCTGACTCAAAAACCCCAAAAAGTGAACGCTGTCCCCATAGCCTAGATTTAAGGCCAACTTCTTGAGTTCTTTCTGGGGCTCTTCCAAAGCACCAGTAAACACCAAGTTCAAAACTAGATGCGGAAACCTTTCCCTAAAAATTGAGTAGGCAGCCAGCAGCATGCGATGATTTTTGTGGGGCCAAAAATTGGCAGGGAAAAATAAATAATGGTTTTCCTTCAGACCCAACTGCTCGAGAATGCTATAGACACTGTCTTGGTCGAGGGGATTCAACCGCTCGTGAATACAAATAGGGATCGACAACAGCGTTTCACCTTCTGCATCAAAGTGATGCAAGAAAGACTGCCGAGTAAATTCAGAGATGCAAATGATCTTGTCTGCTTGAGCAAGCAAGTTAGTGAGAAACTGAGTTCGGTGGAAGCGTTCTTCTTGGGTAAAGAAAAAAGGAAGATCTAAATGCTGAAAATCGTAGGCGATAGCTACTAAAGGTAGCCCTCTCTCTGCTAGCGTAGGAGCCGAAAAAGGACAAAATAGAAGATCAACATTATATTTTTCTCGGAGGACAGATGGAGGTAGTCGCGGTCGCTTACTACTAAGAACTTTTTGTAGTAGCTTATGTGACCGAGGGTAAGAGATGAGTTTTCGCTTCACCAAACTCTTGAGCTTTGCTAACTGAGGTCGACCTCTACTGATGAGGATGGTTGACAGGCGCTTTACCCCCTCCTTAACCAAAAGTCGAACCCGGGTCAGCCGATCTACAGCAATTCGATCGCTACCAGAAATAAGTTTCAACGAAGCTGGAACTGGAGCAGCGACTGCATACATGTTTGACCTGAGTAAGCAGACCATATTAGATCCCTGGAAACTTTGAAGCTCCTCATAATTCCACTCTTCAGCAATAAGCAGATAATCAAACTCATCAGCTTGAAGAGAATGAAACATTCTTAACAACGTCAAAACCAACGTTTTCGCTCCGCCATTTTCTCCACCAGGACGCAAAGGAGTTAAATCAACAGCAACTTTAATCTTATTTTTGCTATTCATACTTTAAAGAGCTCTCGACCATACAATCTCCTTGATTGCTAATAACTAAATGTCCTTCAATGTAGTAACAACTCGACGCATCACTTCTTTTATGCGAACCCAAAATTCTCGTATTTTCCAAAGCTTACTTGATTGTATAGTCATTATAGTAACCTGGGCCTCTTGGAACTTAGATTGGGTCTGTTGTAGTTGTTCTTGAATATGCTGTAGTTGTTCTTGAGTACGCTGTAGTTGCTCTTGAGTATGCTGTAGTTGTTCTTGAGTATGCTGAAAACTTTCGACCACACGACGTTGCTGTTGCTGCAACTTTCTAAACTCTAGCCAAATTAAATCTTGTCTTCTTAGAGTGCGCTGATTTTTAGATACTCCAACTATAGTCTCAGCAATCCTATCAGCCATACTTTTCCAAGAAAATGTTTGAGCTCTTGCTAGGCCTCTTTCCCTCAAGCCCTTACGGGAATCTAGGTTTTGAATAGTTTTTAAGGCAACCACTAAACCGTCTGGATTATCGGGGCTAACATAGAGAGCTGCATTACCTGCCACTTCTGAAATATATGAATTATGGCAAGCAATAACGGGACATCCACATGCCATTGCTTCTAAAAGTTGTAGGCCAAACCCCTCATGCGGAGACAGATAGACTAGGGAAAAAGCACCAGAATAAGCTGTTCTAAGCTCTGTGTCAGTCAAGTGAACCATATGAGTTTCAAGATCAATGGCTAATTCTTGCAGTTCCTTTTCTAGTTCTGGTTGCCCATCTATACAGAGTACGGAAAATTTTTGCTTAAGTTCAGATTGGTTTAATGCCTCAAACAACAAAATTGAGTTTCTATATCCATTGCGGCTTAATCGCTCGCCGGTCAATATAATGTAGGGTTTGCGAATACTAAAATTCGTTATGAATTTCTCTATTTGATCAGAGTCGGCAGGCGAAAAAAATGATTCTACTCCACAATGAGAAACCGTGATCTGAGACCGCTTAACATAGGGGAAAAACTTTTTTAGCTCATAGGCCATATGGTTTGAGATAACAATATAATGTGATGCATGAAGAATGCTAAGCTGCTTCTCACGCCAAGCAGGAGCATTAAGATCCATATTGAGAATTTCTGGGATCATATCGTACCCCACAAATATAGACGGTGTAGATATCGGCGTAGTATAGTAAGTGGAAATAAATACACTAGCGCATTCTTCATCGCAGATCGATTGTAAAATCTTTGCGTCAAGACCTCCTTGATCATGGCTATTTAAGGCAATAGAATCGTGGTGAAAAATAGACGCATGGGGGTGAATTGATCGGTAGCGTATTCCTGGAAGCTTAGGAGCAGTTTCATCTCGATTCAACACTACAATATGATGTTTAAAGTCTGTTTTGCTCCATTCTGATAGAATACACCGCCATGCACGTGAAACATCTGCTATTTGAGATATCTGAAAGAAAGCACCATCAATTACAATTTTGGGATTTCTTTTGTCAAGCTTTTGCCGAAAATTTTCTCGGGACTTATTAAAAATTAAATTTAGCTGTTCAGTCAAACGCTCTTCTGAAAAATATTTTCTGATAGTTTCACGTGCGTTTTCTCCTAGATCTTTGCATAAAGATTGATTGCACAAAAGTTGTGTAACGCACTCGGAGAACTCCTCAGCATTCTTGGCAATAAATCCATTATAATTTGATTGAATTGGCGAACTTCTCGCTAAATTTTCTAAGGCAATTACTGGAATTCCATGGGCCATTGCTTCTACAATTTTTACTTGCTGTCCTGTGCCACCAATTAAAGGGCAAATAGCAAAACTACTGATGGCATACAACGGAGTTAAGTCTGGCACAAATCCCAGTAGTTGAGTACCATGAACAGCCGTCAAATTCTCACAGCTAGGCCCAACTACCTTCAAGGTGAATTCTGGGAATTTCTCTATAATGCCAGGAAGAACCTTCTGGACAAAATAGCAGTATCCCTGCAAGTTAAAAGGGTTAGGGCCAACAGCTAACAAAGGAGATCCTGTATAGCTGTTTCGGATAGATGGTATATCTACTGTAATTGGTATGTACTCAACGACTGTATTTTTACTGCGCTCACTAATTTCTTGTGCTTCGCTAGGTGAAATGGCAATTGTATAGTCATACTGATCACAAATCCAATATTCTTCAGGAGAAGCAGAAATATCAATTTCAGAAAAGAATTGTTCATTAGTAAACTCAGGTGATATTTGTTTAGCGTCAATTGGTGTCGAAGAAATATATTGATTTAAGGCATGACACATTTTTATGTTTTGGCTATATAAGTCAATCGTGTCAAGTATCCTCAGCGTTAATTTGAATTCATCACCAATTGCTAATCCCCCCCATAGTGAATAGCTTACAAAAACTAGGTCAGGGCATATCTGATTAAAAGTGTCCCGAAAATACTGGCGCAATCCTGGTGGAATAAACATCGAAAACTTAACAGCAGAGTTCATACCTCTTCCTGCAAGGCGAGTATAGTCAATGTCTAACTCTGTAGGTTTATGAACTTTAACAGTGATCCGAAGCCTATCTTCTAGGTATTTAATGCTTTCACGTGTCCAAGGGTTATCGGTAAATTGTTCTGAGCTCAGTAGTGTGATTTCATAGCCAATGGATTGTAAGGCACGCAATACAGATAAGCAGCGACGATGAGCACCTGACCGAGATGGGTAGGGATTGTGGGGGAAAAAAACAAGTGCTTGCTTAGACATATATATTTGCTAAACTTTCTCGAGAATAGCTGCAAATTGAACATAGCAAGATGAGTCAATGCTCTTTGCATTTAAAATATGATATACGGTTAAACTCAGTCCATTTAGATTCTCGGAAATGCGGCTAACTAAATGATCTGGATCGTAGAATCTACCATGACGATTACCCCAACCTACTGCTGCATGAATAATGGCATCATTCTCAAAGCTTACATTTTGTGGTACTGCAATTACCGGATCTGTTTGAATTGAGTATTGAAGCGCCAAGTATAGTGGCACAATACAAATTTTACCGCCTGGCCGTAATACTCTCGCCGCTTCACGGACAAAACCTATGTCTGCATTTTGTTCAAAGTGTTCGAATGAGCAGTGTAGAGCCATCTTACTTGCAAAATTATCGGGAATAGGCATATGTGCTGCATTCCCACCGATTTTATTACCATGTAAGCCTGTGGGATAAGCTAAATCTTGACGGTAGGTTTTACTACCGAACAAGTTATGATAAATTTCAGGTACAGGACTACCTTCGCTAGCGATATCGATGTAGGTATCTTCTGCATTAAGTTGCAAAAGTTTAGCGGCAATATAATGTTCTAAAGATTTTTCAGGGAGATTAAACGAATAATAAGCTGGAAAGTCCTCAATATAGCGAGCTGAACGAAAATAGATTTGATAGTCTGTTTTATCGAGCGAGAGTTCTTTTACAGAGATCTCAAGGCTTCGCAAGCGCTGAGAAATCTCACAGGCCTCATTATTGGTCGTAGAAACTGCCTGGTTAACTTTTGGCTCACGAATGTGAGTATAGAGTTGATCATGCTGCAGAGGTGTAGACGCCGATGCTTTAGATAGCACTGGCTCAATTGGTCGAGAGACCAGCGGTAATGCTTGCATCCAAGCTTTAGATTTGCTTTTGAGTTGATGCCAAGCCTTCTGAAGGTACCCAACTTTACTGTTATCTTTATCGTTAATAGAAATTTCGACTGGTTGAATGTGCTTATTCATTTGCTGCTGTAAGTAGGTGATTTGTTGAAGCAATCTGTCCTGAATCTTCTGCTGGTTAGCCAACTCGATCTGAAGATCTGCAACACTTTTCTTGACAGAATAGGAGCGGCTATAAAACTGAGGTGCCATCTCAAAGGGGTTACTACCCTTGAAGTTACCCTCTACTAGATCTTCGTAATAAGCGTCACGCATAGTTGGTTGAATCAGCTCATCCGTAGAAAAATGATTGAATGCGTATGGAAGCATTGATGTGGTTTGATAACCATGTTGCAAAAGACGCTCGCGATACTTGTCTGCCAACTGTTCCCACACTGGTAGTGATTGATGGTAGTATCGAGAGCTATTACGGGACACCTGCCTAGGATTTTCGATTTGCCAACCACTGAAATGCAAAAAGAGCAGTGGCTTAGCGTCAACCGTGACCTTCCCATCCTCCTCTAAACACAGCGGATGCTCCCATAAATTCCAATGTCCTAAATTTGCCCCAGGATGTCTAAGCAGACCTGTATTTGGAAAGAGGGCCGGCAAGAAGTCTAACCAGCGCTGATCGACATAAAGTCCACGTGGATTATCTGTGCTAAGATCATTGAAACAATGGTGCTGTAGACAGCCCTTAAACCATATAATAAATTGAGCGCTCTCCTCACAGCGCCGCACTCCTAGAAAACCGCCATTATAAATCCCTAATCGCAGGATGACTTCAGGTAAGGAATCTTCTGAACTCAGTGCTTGCCAAGATTGATAGTGGGGATTAATTAAAACTGAATGACGGTCAAGTTGCTCAAATATAGAATCTAATCGATGGGTAACAAAAATATCTCCATCCAAAAATAGCCACTTTTCGACAGTAGTGTGGTGCCATAAATAATCATGTAACCAGGCTCGTAAAGCACAACATAGCTCGAAGGATGTGTAGTAAAAACACATTTGCTGAAGAATGTCTTGCTCTGGCAAATTTGCTAGTTGTATTAGCTCAAAAGGCTCTTTTTCTGGGTCAAAGTATTTGTCTACACGATCAGCTAAAAGCACATATACTGATATTTCCGGATGATGTTGGCGCACGCTCTCAGCTAAAGTTCGAGCATAACAAAGGTGGCTTTTAGTAACAATTGTGCAAATAGCTTGGGTTGGCATAAGCATTCAGGTGGATGAATATTGGATGCGGCAAAACTGAGAGCATACAATTTACGATTCAAGTATACCGATTTAATATTACTGAAGTTTGCATCGCGCAGTAGAAATACTCACTATGACTCGTGCTTTGGTAAGGCCAATCTCTGCTTCAAGCTAACCCAGCGCTGCCGTAGCTTCCATAATCTGCCACTTTCTATTGTTTCAATATATCCATGGGCCAACGCTAATTGTTCTTGCAATTGTTCTAAACTTAAAGTCTCAGAGTCCTGTTGTGTTAAGGCTGAAAGCGTTTCAACGTCAATACGGAGATTATCTAAAGTTTGACGCAAGTAATCGATCTCTAATTGTTGGGCCGCTAGAGCAGACAGCCATTCTGTCTGATCTGGAGAGACTATAAAATCATCATGGTCGAACTGATGCAGGTGCTCTGGCATCTGCCAAGCAACGCGGGGATCTGGTTGATGAATCACAGGTTCAACATTTCCGCGCCATGCTACTCCCATAATCTGCATAGTGTGATAAATCTTGGTTTGCCAACCTCGCTGCTTAAAGTAATCTAACCCTTGGGCTACTGCTGGACTGATAATGTCATGGAATAAAATTATGGCATCACTGGCAGCAAATTTCTCGCAACAGCGGGCATCTTCTAAAGGAGCAGTGCCTTCATGATTACCATCAATAAAAATAAGAGACCAGCACCGTTGCTTGTGATGCGCTATCTCCTCAACCTGCTGGGGGCTATAACCAGGGATGAGGTTGACTCGATCGCGCACCCCTGCCTTCTTTAAGGAACTAGCTACACTCTCATAAAACTCAGACTTCTCAAGAACCGGATCGATCACATCTAGCTGCACACCCCCTGAGGCTAGATGGCAAGCTGACCAACCCATCCAGCAGCCTATTTCGAGAGCTGACTGACCTTTGAATTTTAAAGCAGTATTGTAGAGTATGTGGGCTTCATCAGGACTAAGAAAGCCCACTGTAGGATATCGCCGATCAACATACCAACGATGAGGTATTTCACGGCGTAAAAATGGCCAGGGAAACCCTTCTGCCTGTCCTTCACATCTGTGGGGAAAACAAGGTGCTAAATCAATTAGAGATAGCCCTTTGGAAGTATAGTCCCATCTTTGAATCCGATTTTGTTCTTTAGTCATGGATGTATTCGTGCACTAGCGGTTATGATTTCTGCCTTTAATCCAATAAGCTTGAGTAGAACCCAACCGCTCTAGAAGCGGTTTCTCCTTCCTCTCTTGACAAAAATCATAAAATGCCTCACGGCATCCTTCCCAATAGCCAAAATCATCTAGAATAATACATCCGCCTTGAGGAATACGATCATAAAATGTGTTCAAGACTAAAAGAACTGAGTCATACCAGTCAGCATCGCAATGTAGCAACGCCACTCGTTTAGGTAAAGAGTGCCGAAAAGTTTCCTGAAACCAACCGGCTTGAATATAGCATCGTTCTAAGGGTGCTGCTGCATCATCTAAAATTTTCTGAACATCTGAAAGCTCTGCAGCACATTTTCCAACCCATTCAACAGCATCTTCTCCATCTTTAAGAGAAGTTGGGGGAAGACCTTGAAAGCTGTCATATAACCAGAGGTGACGATCTGATTTCAAAGATCTTGAAAGTACAGCAGCAGAGCCACCCTTATAAGTACCACATTCAACAAAATCGCCTAATACATTTCGTTGGTTCAAGTCGTTACAGAGATGGGCTATATTTTCAAGGCGAGCTCGACTACATAAAGTGTAAGGCTGGATTAGAGCGAAAAATTGGTCATCTATATGAGTTTCAGTGTTGATTGATGTTGACATCACTTAGCCCTCCTAGCGATAAATGTTGGTTAGATAAAATTCGCTGATTGATTACGCGTTACTGTCAGCTTCGGATCAAGGCTAACAATTCCTGCCCATAAAGGCTTTTCAGGTTCTCTCAAAACTTTAAACACCGAGGCATTGTGAACATAAGCTAAAGTCGTGCGAAAGAGCCCATAACCGTAACCACCATCAGCTATTCCAATTGTGATAGTATAATCGCCTTCAATAAAGCGGGTATAAAATTCAAAAGCTACCTTTATATATTCCCCCATAACCACGGAACCAAGAGGTTGATGCATCGTGTAACTGTTGATAGCAAATATATCGAATCCTGTACGGTCTCTAATCTTAAACCCTACGTGCGGATCTTCAAAAGCCTGGTTAAATTTTAACGCTACTAGTAGCCTTACAGCTTGGTCAATAACAGGGTTTTGAATCACTTGACCATTGGCATTCAAAAGTTGAACAGATTCAATGGTGACATCTGATCTATGTAGTCTTATTTCCTCTACATCTTCTATTATCTCGTCAATTACGTCTGTAGCTTTAAGATTACCTGTCGGTTGGTCAGTACCGTAAATCACATTAACATCAAGAGATTCTGGATCCTGATCTAATGCTTGCCACATCTTTGCTTCATATAGATCTAGCACCTGACTTGGCCGATTATCTAGAATTAGATGTCCATTTTCTAATAATATGCCTCGAGTACAGAGCTTATAGATAGCTGAGGCATCATGGGAGACAAATAATAATGTGTTTCCTAACTCTTTCAACTGCCGAATCTTTTCAAAACACTTTTGTTGAAAATAAATATCCCCTACGGCCAAAGCTTCGTCCACAATTAGAATTTTTGGATCAACATTCACCGCTACCGAAAAGGCTAAGCGGACAAACATGCCGCTCGAATAAGTTTTGACGGGCTGATCAAGAAAATCTCCGATGTCAGCAAAGGCCGCAATCTGGTCAAATTTATTTTCGACTTCTTCCTGGGTTAACCCTAGGATGCGCCCATTGAAAAACACGTTTTGCCGCCCCGTGAACTCTGGATTAAATCCACTGCCCAGTTCCAATAGCGCTGACATTCGACCCTTGACCTTCGCCTCTCCGATCGTTGGGGTGAGAGTACCTGCAATAATTTGCAGCAGTGTACTCTTACCTGACCCATTGCGGCCAATGATGCCAAGCGATTCGCCTTGAAAAATATCTAAGTTGATATCTTGCAGTGCCCAAAATTCTTCTGCCCTGGGTTTTCCGGGCAACAGAATCTCTTTTAAACGATCCACCGGCTGGTGATATCGTTTATACACCTTTGATACATTCTGCAGCGAAATTGCGAGTCCCTCAGTCATTGCTCCCTAAAATCCTTCCTGTTTAGACAGTTATCGCTAACGCTACCTGATCAGTTCCTTGAAGATTCAGCCGTGCCTATAGCCCCTCACTCAGTTAGGCCTATTTTTTCTTTCTTTAATAGACCGTAATAACCGTCAAAAGTATGCCTGATTCTCCCAAGTATTGTGATTTTTCGCGATCGCGCTACAACACATCAGCAAAGGCAGGCCGTAGTTTGCGATAGCACCAGAAGCCCCCTAGCAAAATCAGTATGGATACAATTGTCGCCACGGCCCACTCGCTCCAGTGGGTCACGGTGCCCGTTAAAATCATATCTCGATACAGTTCGCCTATGGCTGCCATAGGGTTAAGCCAAAACACCCAGCTTTGAAACGGCTGAGGAATCATGTTAGCTGGATAGATCAGCGGTGTGGCATAGAACCATAGGTTGAGAATGACCCCTAGGGTTTGGGG
This sequence comes from Leptolyngbya sp. CCNP1308, assembly GCF_034932455.1. Classification (NCBI taxonomy): domain Bacteria; kingdom Bacillati; phylum Cyanobacteriota; class Cyanophyceae; order Leptolyngbyales; family Leptolyngbyaceae; genus Leptolyngbya; species Leptolyngbya sp. CCNP1308. Next base: position 16,760 of record NZ_JAYGIH010000015.1, read on the forward strand.
AATGTCGCGCAAAAATACCGACAGCCCGGCGGTTAAAAACCCCAGGCCAGCAGTCAAACAAAGCTGGGGTAACCATACCAGGGGCAACAGTAATAGGGTTGGGTGCAGCTTTTGGGTAGCCAGCACGACGAAGGTGATCAGCGCCATGAGGCCAAAGGTGCTTTCAATAAAGGTAGAGAGGATGGGCACTAGGGGGAGTAGGGCCAGAGGAAAGACAACCTTTTTGACCAGATTGGATTGGCTAATTACCGATGTGGCCGCTTGGGATAGTCCGCCGCTGAAGGCTAGCCAGGGGAGCAAACCGGCAAACAGCCAGAGTCCAAAGACAAAGGAATTGTCTTCGGGTAGCCCAACGAGACTAAGCCTGAGCTGGAGCACGACCCCAAACACGTAGGTATAGATCAGCAGCTGAGACACCTGGTTGAGCAGGGGCCAAAGCTTGCCTAAAATAGAGCCTTTATAGCGCGCCTCTAAGTCTCGCTGCACTAGGGTTTTGAGTAGATTCAATTTGCCCCATTGGGCATCATCTAGCGGCAGCCAGCGCTTGATGAGTATTTTCTTGCGCCATAGGGCTTTCAGGGGGGTGAGGACAATCGCCACCGTAGCTACCTTAACGATAAGACTTAAACCACAGTCACCATACCGCAACCTGACCCTTACCCAGCTAGCAGAGATGGACACCCATTGAGGTGGTTTAGGTATCCGATGACTGCTTGGGTATTGCCGTAACCCATCGCCCTACAATTCCCTGGCGAGGGCTAAACAGCAGGGCTAGCAAAAACCCAGCAAACACCGTTAGACCGATCGCAGGCCCCGAGGGTATATCCAAATAGTAGCTGCTATACATGCCGACGATCCCAAACAGCACTCCCAGGGCTGCCCCTAGAATCATCATCCAGTGGAGTTCTTTGACCAGCAGGTAGGCGGTGGCGGCGGGGCCGACCATGAGGGCCACGACCAGAATCACGCCTACGGTTTTCATACCGGCGATGATGGCTAAGGTAATGCCTGCCATAAGGCCAAGATTGATGGTATTAACGGGTAAACCTAATGCCTCGGCCCCCAGGGGGTCGAAGGTGAAAAACAGCAGTTCTTTATAAAATAAGGCCACGCTTACCAGCACCAGTCCGGCGATCGCAGCAATTTGCCAGACATCGCTTGCATTAATACTGAGGATATCGCCAAACAACAGCTGCTCCAGGGAAACGCGGCTGCGAAACACCGTCAGCAGGGTAATGCCCAGGGAGAAAAAGGTGGAGAAGGTGATGGCCATCGCCGTATCGACTTTGATGCGCGACTGGCTGCGAATCCAGGCGATGACGGCGGTGCTGAACAGGCCCATGGTGAAGGCCCCTAGCAGAATGGGCAGGTTGAAAAAGCTGGCGATCGCCAGTCCCGGCAGCACCCCGTGGGCGACCACATCCCCCAGCATGGCCATGCGCTGCACGATTAGGTAGGTGCCCACAATGGGGCAGAGAATGCCTACCAGCAGGCTGGCCAGCAGCGCTTGGCGCATAAAATCGTAGTTGAGCGGGTCGAGCAGCCAGTCCATCAAGCGTTCTCAGAGTCGGCGGGGAGGGCAGCGGCGTTGGGATTTTTGGCCAGGGTTTTCTGATCTTTTAGGGTCTGGCGACGGTCGAGCAGCACCTGGGTAATGCCCGTGGCCAGCAGAGTCGCCACCACGCCATCGTCAATCCAGCCAACGATGGGGATGAGATCGGGAGAAAAGTCGATGGGGCTGACTAGGTAGATCAGCGATGCCCCCATCACCACCCAGCGGTATTTGGGGTGCTTCAGCAGGCCGTTGTAGAGACGGCTAAAAAACGGAATTTTCATGGGTGAGACAGCGAGAAGGTCTGGGACTTGTCACCGACTACTGTAATACAATCGCTTGGGCGATCGCCTAGGCGCTTTCTGAGGGCAGGTCTGGCAGCGAAACGCCTCGAAACCCCTGTTTCCTTCTCTAGAGGGGGACTTTCTTTCCAAAGACGCGCCTTAGCCCTGAGTGCTTTCTTGAATGGGGTCTTCGGCGGCAGGCACAGTCAGCGGCGGAAACACTGGTGGGGAGGTAGCCTCCCCTCGGGCCTCGGCGATCATATCGATGACAATTTCTTTGATCACGCTGGCGATGGGTACTGCGATCAAAATGCCCATTACGCCCCCTAGCCTGGCCCCAATAAACACCGAAATAATCAGCCAGATGGGGTTGACGCCGATCAGGTCGCCCATCACCTTGGGCAGGATGATTTCGTCTAAAATTTGCCCCAGCACCAGGGCAATAATAAACACCTGAATGCCCGTGCCCAGGTCGTGGAACATGACAAACAGGCTGACGGTGGTCTGGGCAAAGGCCCCCATAAACGGAAACAGGCTGCCCATGCCGATCAGCATGGCAAACATCAGCGCCAGGGGCACCCGAATCAGGGTAAAGATCACCGCCAGCACTAAGCCAAACCCAGTCGCCAGCATCACCTGCACGCTGATGAAGCGGCGGAATTTGTAGGGTACTTTGGTCTCCAGGCGATCGCGCCACCAGGGCGACAGCCAGCTCATCATGCCCGTCCAGGCTCGCCCGCCCTTGGTGAGCATAAACACCGTCAGCACAATCACAAAAAACACCTTAAAGCCGCCGCTGACCCCGCCCGCCAGCAGCCCCAGCAGCGTAGTGCCTAGGGTACGCATGACCCCGGTCATCTGGCGCACCAGCTCGGCCTGGCGATCGCCAAAGCTCAGCCCCAGATTCTGGACGATGGGCAGGCTATCGAGCCAGCTAAACAGCCCGTCGGTGGAGGTGGCCCATTGGGGCAGCTGATTGAGAAAGTCGCCAATCTGATTTACCAGCAGTGGCAGAACGAGAAAGCCGCCGATAGAGATCGCCGCGATCGCCACCACCACCACCACCGTCAAACTCACCGATCGCGGTGCCCCCCGCCGCTGCAACGCCTGCACCGGGTAGTCGAGCACAATCGCCAGCAAAATAGCGATCAGCACCATGTTGACCAGGGGCTGAAGAAAGTTGATCAGCAAAATGAACAGCCAGCCGTTTAAGAAAAACAGCGGAAATAGCAGAGCATTTCGCAGCCAGCGGGGATAAACCAGCGCCTTCGGGTCCATGGACAGCTCAAGTGAGGGGGCTGCCCTAGGGTATTACCTCAAGCTAGCGAGAATATAGGATGTTGAGAAAGCTTTAAGCCCGGTGGCTTCGGCTCCGCTCAGCCCCCGGGCAATCCCCTCAACGTTCCCTGAGCAGAGTCGTAGGTGAAACCTCTTTGAAGGAAAACGGGAACGTTGAGGGTAAACGCCTTCCTTTGCGTTTACCCGAAGGCCCACATCACCGGATCGGTAGGCAGATGGTCGGTCACGGTACGACTGATAGCATCGATTTCCGCCAGGTCGTCTGCCGAGAGCGAAACCGCCGCTGCCTTAGCATTTTCCACAGCCTGCTCAGTGTTACGCGCCCCGACGATCGCCGTAGTCTGGGGCTGAGCAATCAGCCAGGCCAGAGCCAGATTTCCCAACATGGTGTGGTAGCGATCGGCAATGGGGCGCAGCTGTTCCAAGGCAGCCTGAGCTTTGTCGTAGATTGGCGGCTGAAACAGCTTGTTTTTGCTGCGAATGTCTTCTTTAGGAAACTGGTGGTCAGGGCCAAATTTGCCAGTGAGCAATCCCTGGGCCAGGGACGAGTAGGCCAGCATCGTCAGGTTATGCTCTACGCAGTAGGGCAACAACTCGGCCTCAACCCCACGCCAAAAGAGCGAGTAGGGCGGCTGGAGGCTGTCAATGCGGCCAAACTGCATCGCCTCTTCGAGCTGGGCCTTAGAAAAGTTCGACACCCCGATCGCGCGAATTTTGCCCTGCTCCTTGAGCTGGTTCAGCGCCCCCATGGTTTCCCCAATGGGCACCACCTCGCTCTTAAACGATCCTGACGGCCAGTGGATCTGGTACAGGTCAATCACATCGGTCTGCATCCGCTGGAGCGATTTTTCGCAGGCTTTGATCACCTGAGCGGCCTTGAGGTGGTTGGCGAAGACTTTGGTGGCGAGGATCACCTGATCGCGGCGATCGCCCAGCGCCTTGCCCACCAGCTCCTCCGAATAGCCGTCGCCGTAGACCTCTGCCGTGTCGAAGGTGGTAATGCCTGCCTCTAGGGCCGCCTGCATCGCGTCAATCACGTCCTGGTCTTCGATACCCACCCAGCCACTCTTACCTGCTTGCCAAGTGCCAAAAATCAGCGGCGTGATTTCAATATCGGTGTTGCCGAGCTTTCTCGTTTCCATTGTGCCTAAGCGCCCTGAGTAGATTGCAATTTTTCAACAAATGTCTGGTGTTCGGTCGATTGTAGACCTTGGTTTAGCCTCGCCACCACCTGGGCTAAGTTGCCCTGCACCATCGCCTCCCGGTCGAGCCACAGGCCAGGGAAGACTCGGCTGCGGCACAGGCCATCTTCGCCCGGCTCCAGATCCACGTAGCGGTCATTGTCCCAATAAAACCAGTCGATCTTGCGGTCAAACACCTGCCAGACGATGTATTCTTGAATGCCGTTACGACCATAGGCCGTTTTCTTTTCGTACAGGTCAAAGGTGGCCGTGCTGGCGGCAATTTCAATCACCAGCTCAGGTGAGCCTTCCACATAATCATCTGCTGTGAGCCTAGATTTTCCACCGTATCCCTGCTCCAGGCGGATCAAAATATCCGGCTGAGGTTCATTGCCCGAGTCCAGCCTCACTGTTGAATCAATGCCAACATCTACCCCCAGAGTTGTCACCCAATAGGGGCTGACCCAGGCCATCATCTGAGAATGGGGACGCCCGTGACTGCCTAACCTAACTGGAGACGCCACGTAAACCACTCCTTCAATCAGTTCCGCTTTAGTATCGGGCATGGCGGCGTAGCGGCGCTCAAACTCGTCACGGCTGAGGCGATCGCCATTCTCCAACGGGGGAACAGTCAGCGGCGTGCGGGGAAAGGTCGTCATGGCAGACCCGTGGTTTACGTACCTGAATGATAACGTCAGTGGCCCAACGGCCCTTGATTACAGGGGCAGAAGGTAGTACTCGTTTATTATTGAGTCGGGGGATTATGGACTGAGGACACTATTGGTCTTCCCTATCTTCCTCCCCTTCCCCATCCTCCCCATCGTATTTCCCCTCCCAATGCCGCCTCAACTCCGCCCCTACCAGGTTGACCTAATCAACGACCTCTACCGCAAGCTCAACGAGGGGCACAAGCGGGTAGCGATCGTCGCTGGTACCGGGGCGGGCAAAACCGTGATCAGCGGACAGATTTGCGCCCACGCCGAGCGGGCGGGCAAGCGGCTGATGTTTTTGGTGCACCTAGACGTGCTGGTGGGCCAAACCTACGAAAAGATGGAATCCTTTGGGCTCAACTGCGGCTTTATTAAAGCGGGGTGGGAAGAGAACCGCGACGCCCCCATTCAGATCGCCAGCATTCAAACCATGGCCAAGCGGCATTGGTGGAAGCAGTGGCCCGCCGATGTGGTGTTCTACGACGAGGGCCACATCACCCTGTTCAGCCAGGTGGGCAAAAAAGTGCTCAAAACCTTCCCCGATGCCTGGCACCTGGTGATGACCGCCACCCCCAAGCGCCTGGGCAAAGAACAGCTGGGCGACGTTATGGATACCCTGGTGGCCTCGCCCGTACCCAGCGACCTGCAACAGCGGGGCTTTTTGGCCCCGATGAAGTACTACAGCATGCCGCCCGACGGGGTCGCCAACCTGAAGGAAGTCAAGACCGTGCGGGGGGATTACGATGAGGCCGGACTGAAGAATGCCTGCGATCGCCCCGAGCTGATCGAAAAAATCGTCCGCGAGTGGCAGCGCCTCTGCCCCGGCAAGCGCACCATCGCCTTTTGTGTCGATATCGAGCACGCCCGCCACGTGGCCGATGCCTTTCGCGCGGCGGGCATCACCGCCGACACGGTAGAAGGGGGCACCGCCATCAAAGACCGCAAGCGCATGTACAGCGACCTGCGGGAAGAAAACATTCTGGTACTCACCTCCTGCAACGTGATCAGCATCGGCTTTGACGAGCCCAGCGTAGAGGTAGGGCTAATGCTGCGACCCACCCAGTCGAGCGCCCTGCACCTGCAACAGATTGGCCGGGTAATGCGGATCTCGCCCCAGACGGGCAAGCAGTACGGCATCATTCTCGACCAGGCGGGCAACCTGGAGCGCCTGGGCTTTCCCGAAGATATTAAGGACTACCACCTGCCGGTGCAGGAACAAAAGAACAGCGAGGGGGGTGCGCCACCGCCGACAAAGCCCTGCCCCCAGTGCGGCCGCATTGTGCTGTCATTCATTGCCAAATGCCCCGACTGCGGCCACCAGTGGATCACCGAGCGCCCCCTCAACCTGGAGGACATGGTAGAGATTTACTCCGCCGACCAGGCCCACCAGATCAACGACATCCCCACCCTGGTGGAGCTGTTCCACAGCCACCGCCGCCGCGCCTACTATCGCCGTAATGCACCGACCTGGGCCGAGCGATCGTTTTGGGAGCACTGCGGTCGCTGGCCTAAAGATGCCTGGTGCCTGGGCTCGATCTTTGGCCCCCGGCCCACGCCCACGCAAATGCTGGAGTATTTTGAATACCTGCAAAAAAGCGCCAAGCGCATCGGCAAGCGCCAGGACTGGATTGTGCTGGAGTTTGAGAAAGAGTGCGGCCCCGGCAGCTTTCAGCGGATGGCGAATCTGCGCCAAGCGATTTAGCCAGGGCCTTTAGGGTGAGTCTAGGCCAGCAGAATTTGGCCTGCGGCGTTGACCCCAGCCCCAGGGGTGAACTGGTCGTAGCCGAGCTTGGTCAGGGTGGCCTCGATCGCAGCCACGGCGGTCAGCACGTCGCGATCGCCCACAAAGCCCAGGTGCCCAATCCGAAAGATCTTGCCCTTCAGGTGGTCTTGGCCGCCGGCTAGGGCAATGTCAAACTGCTTCTTCATCACCGAGCGAATTTGCTCTGCGTCTGCCCCCTGGGGCATGACGGCGGTGATAGCGGGGCTGGCGCAGTCGTCGGCTCCAAACAGAGGCAGATTGAGGGCGGCCATGGCGGCGCGGGTGGCTCGCTTCTGGCGATCGTGACGGGCAAAAATCGCCTCTAGCCCCTCTTTCTGCATCATTTGCAGCGCCGCGTGCAGGGCAAAGAACATATTCACCGGGGGGGTGAAGGGGGTCGTATTCTTAGCCGCCCCTTTGCTGTAGGGCTTGAGGTCGAGGTAGAACTTGGGCAGAGTCGCCGTTTCATAAGCTTCCCAGGCTTTGGGGCTGACGCTGACAAAGGCTAAGCCTGGCGGAATCATGTAGCCCTTTTGGGAGCCAGAGGCCACCACATCCAGACCCCATTCATCCACAGGCACCGAGATAGCTCCCAGGCTGGTCACCGCATCCACCATGATTAGCGCGCCGTGAGCCTTGACATGGCGGTTGATGGTTTCCAGGTCGTTGAGCACCCCAGTGGAGGTTTCGCTGTGGGTGATGATGACCGCCTTGATTTCTTTGGCGGTGTCGGCATCCAAAGCAGCCTTGAAGTCGTCGGGGTTGAGGGGTTTACCCCACTCGGCGGTAATTTCGTGGGTGTCAAGGCCGTAGGCGCGGGCTACTTCGCCCCAGCGTTCGCCAAACTTGCCATTGTTGCCCACCAGCACCTTATCGCCCGCGCTGAGAAAGTTGATAATGCCCGCTTCCATCGCCCCGGTGCCGCTGGCGCAGAGCACCAGCACGTCGTTTTGGGTCTGGTGCAACCACTTGAGGTTTTCAGTCACCTCGCCCATCAGGGCGCTAAACTCGCCGCTGCGGTGGCCCATGGGGTGCTTGGCCATGGCCAACAGCACCTGCTCTGGTACGGGGGTCGGCCCCGGAATCATCAGCATCAACTTGTTATCCATGCCTTACTGCCCCAACTCTTGCAAATAAAGAAACAAACCTCCAGCTTATCAACAAGGGTTAGGGGGTGAGAATTTTCTTTTGGGTGTTGTAAGAAGTCGCTAGCGTAGGCTGGTCAAGACCATCTCTCCCATCTCCTCAGCCTCAATATAAAAACCGCTCGTGGCGAATCACGTCTTCCCCTTCAAGCTGGTCGTAGCTACCGCCCTTCACCTGATACACCGCCAGGGTCTGATCGCTAATGTGGTACTGATAGTTGCCGTCGATGGCAATGTAGGTGCCCTGACTGTTGCGCACGTCGGTGGTGGTAAGGGTTTCGCTGTTGGTTTTGTTGGTGCCGATGTAGTTCAGCCCCTGGGGGGTTTGGCACAGGTGAATGTTAAAGGACTCGGTCTCAAAAAAAGCTTCCGGTCGGTTGTCTCCACAGGGGCCAGTGGTGATTTCGTTGGCGGTGGGAGACGGCGCGGCGACCTGGGCACTGGTGTCGATAAAGTCGCCGCGCACCCAGCCCTCGGCCCCCGATTGAGCAAACTTGACGTAGTACCAGCTCAGGCCCCCTTCGCCCTCGGCCAGGCGCAGCAGTGTCACCGCGTCACCACCTAAACCGTAGCCCCGCGAGGTGGATTGGGTGGTGGGCTGCGATCGCAGATTGACTTGCGACCCCTCCCCCTGGGTCACCAGCTGAGCCGTGCGGCTGGGGTTAATGGGCGTCGAACGATAGCCGCCATCCTCCACCAGCTCCGCCGGAGCCTCGGCCCCAGCCGTGGGCGTGCTCTCGGCCCCATCAGAAGCCGTGTTAGAGACCTCAGCACTCCGGTTGCAGCCGCCCAGTAGAGCTAGCAGCAGCAGTCCCAGCCCCAGTTTGGCGTTTCTTGAACCCAACCCCATGCGCGACCTCTCGACCAAATGTCGCCGCTAATGGTAGCGCAAAAGAAGTCGTGGGGAAGCGGGTGGATGAGGCAGGTGGGTAGGTGCTGGATTGCACTCACTCACTCACCCACTCCCTAAACATCCCACTTCACCTTAAACAGGCGAAATAGCTCATAGTCTTTGGTGGAAACAACCCGTGCGCCCTCGGCTTTGACCAGGGCGGGCCAGCGGCTGAGATCTTCGAGATGCACCTCGGCCCCCAGGTAGGTTTCGAGAATGGCCCAGGGTTCGGCCAGTTCGGCCTCGGGGTTGATAGCGTCGAACAAAAACCAGCCGCCGGGCTTGAGGACTTTTTTTACCTGTTGCAGCACCGTGGCCCAGTAGTCGGGGGGGTAGTAGCAGCTGACCCCGGTGGCGATCGCCATATCGAAGCTCTGGGGCTCGTACTCTAGACGGTGGGCGGGGCCTTGGGTGACCCCCTTAAACAGCTTCGAGTTGAGCTGGGGGCCGCGAGCGGTCAGCGCAGCGCAGGCCACTGGGCTAATCTCGTGGCCTTGAAACAGGGCCTCCCACTCGCGCCAGGGGTAGATGAGAAAGCTAATGCCGCAGCCGATATCGAGACAGCGATCGCGCTTGCGGGGCTTCACCGATTCCCAAAAGGGGGTCGAAATCCGGGGCGTCAGGCTGCCCGCAATCCAGTCTTGAAACACCGCCATCTCTTCGACCTCGGGGGGCAGGTCAAAGGGCTGGCCGCCAAACTCGTGGTCGTAGCGCCGCCCCACCGCCTGCACCTGGGCACCCCAGGGCGAGGGGTCGGCGGGTAGGCGGCCCTTTGCTTCGCTTTTCATCCTTTTAAGGCTCGGCTAAAGTTTTCGCGGTACGACTTGTTGAGGGCCAAAAACAGCGGCCACAGCACCGTAAACTTCACCCTGCCGTCGGTAAAGTTGGTGCGGTTGAACCCCGTCCAAAACTTAAATGCCCCACCGCCGTAGATCCCGGCCAGCAAAAGCACAATCAGCGTACCCATAGCCCTGCTCCTTTCTAAACCGAGTCACCTATGCTTCTACAATACCAACGTTGACCTCGGTTGCCGGGCCGTTTTTGTCGGCATTGCCCATTTGGGCGAATGGCGCTAGAGCCTGGGCTACTGAAATTGCGGCCCAGATCGTATATGAATCTTCTGAGGTGAATATCTCACCTGGGATAGAGATGGCAACCATCCATTTACTCTAATCTATCTTCGGATAGGTCAGGCCCGGTGTAAGGTAATGGGTATCCAGGTCAATCTAGGGTCTATGGCATCTCCCTAAGGGCGGTTGTCAATTTCCTAGGAATAGTTGTCAGCAGGAAGGAGACGATATGCGTGCAGTGCTTATGGCTGGTGGTTCAGGGACTCGGCTACGGCCCCTAACCTGCGATTTACCCAAGCCCATGGTACCTATCCTCAACCGTCCTATCGCTGAGCACATTGTCAATTTGCTCAAGCGCAACGGCATTAATGAGGTGATTGCCACGCTCTTTTATTTGCCCGATGTGATGCGCAACTACTTCAGCGACGGGCGCGATTTTGGCGTGCAGATGACCTACGCCGTCGAAGAAGACCAGCCCCTGGGCACAGCGGGCTGCGTCAAAAACATTGCCGACCTGCTCACCGAAACCTTTCTGGTGATCAGTGGCGACAGCGTTACCGACTTTGACCTTAAAGCGGCGATCGCATTTCACAAAGAAAAAGGCTCCAAGGCTACCCTAGTGCTGACGCGGGTGCCCAACCCCATCGAGTTTGGGGTGGTGATCACCGATGAAGAGTGCCGCATCAAGCGCTTTTTAGAAAAGCCCTCTACCAGCGAAATTTTTTCTGACACGGTGAACACCGGCACCTACATTCTGGAACCCGAGGTGCTCGACTACCTGCCCGACAACGAAGAGTCTGACTTCTCTAAAGATCTCTTCCCCCTGCTGCTGGACAAAGGCGAGCCCATGTACGGCTACGTAGCCGACGGCTACTGGTGCGATGTCGGCCACCTGGAGGCCTACCGCGAGGCCCAGTACGACGCGCTGCACCGCAAAGTTGTAGTCGATTATGCGTACCCGGAGACATCTCCCGGCGTGTGGATTGGCGACAATACCCAGATAGATCCCACGGCTGAGATTCATCCGCCAGTGATGATTGGCAACAACTGCCGCATTGGCGCGCGCACGGTGCTCGAACCGGGCACCGTGATTGGCGACAATGTCACCATTGGCAACGATGCTGACCTCAAACGGCCCATTGTCTGGAACGGGGCGATCGTCGGCGACGAGGTGCACCTGCGGGCCTGTAGCATTGCTCGCGGTGCCCGGGTCGACCGCCGCTCCCACGTGCTGGAGGGGGCGGTGATTGGCCCCCTGTCCACAGTGGGCGAAGAGGCGCAAATTAGCCCTGGCGTGCGGGTCTGGCCGAGTAAGCAAATCGAGTCAGGTGCAACGTTGAACATCAACCTTATCTGGGGCAACACGGCGCAACGCAACCTGTTTGGCCAGCGGGGGGTGGCCGGGTTAGCCAATATCGACATTACCCCCGAGTTTGCGGTCAAGCTGGGGGCGGCCTACGGGTCAACCCTGAAGCAGGGATCCCACGTGACGGTATCGCGGGATCAGCGCAGCATTTCGCGCATGGTGTCGCGATCGCTGATTGCGGGCCTAATGTCCGTCGGCGTCAATATACAAAATCTGGAGGCGACGGCGATTCCGGTGGCGCGCAGCGTGCTGGCCGAGATGGGCGTCGCCGGGGGCATTCACGTGCGGCTGCACCCCGATCGCCCTGACTACGTGCTGATCGAATTCTTTGACGAAAAGGGCATCGATATCCCCAAGGGCAAAGAGAAGAAAATTGAAGGGGCCTATTTCAAAGAAGATCTCCGACGGGCGGCGATCCACGAGATCGGCACCGTCACCTACCCCACCGGCGTGGTTTCTACCTACACCACCGCCTTTGAAAAACACCTCAACGTTGAAGCCGTTACCAACAGCCAGGCCAAGGTGGTGATCGACTACCTCTACGCCGTGTCGGGGGCGGTGCTGCCACAGATTCTCGGCAAATTTGACTGCGACGCGGTGGTGCTCAACGCCAGCCTGCGCCAGGTGGCCCTCTCCAACGACGAGCGCGAGGTGATGCTGGGCCAGCTAGGTCAGGTGGTGCAGTCGCTGCGGGCCACCTTTGGGGCCCAGGTGTCGGCCAACGGCGAACAGCTGATTCTAGTTGACGAAGTCGGCACCCGTATTCGCGGCGAAGTGCTGACCTCCCTGATGGCCCATATGATGCTGACCACCCACCCTCGGGGCACCATCGTGGTGCCGGTGCACACCTCCGGGGCGATCGAGCACATTGCCCGCCGCCACGACGGTCAGGTAATTCGCACCAAGGCCAACCCCACTGCCCTGATGGAAGCCTGCCAGACCAACCCCAACGTGGTGCTGGGCGGCAGCGGCGAAATGGGCTTCATCTTCCCCGAGCTGCACCCCGGCTTTGACGCCATGTTCTGCATTGCCAAGCTGATCGAGATTTTGAGCCTACAGCAGCGATCGCTCGGCCAGATCTGGTCAGACCTGCCCCGCATGGCCTACCGCATGCAGACCCTACGCTGCCCCTGGACGGTGAAGGGAGCCCTGATGCGCTATCTAGTCGAAGATAACCCGCCCGAACGGCTAGAGCTGATCGACGGCGTTAAAATCTTAGGTGACAACCCCGACGACTGGGTGCTGGTGCTGCCCGATGCCGGTGAACCCCTAGTCCACATCTACGCCAACAGCCAAAACCGCGAATGGCTCGACGACACCATCGCCAAGTATCAAGATCACGTCCAGAACTTCATCGAGAAAGAACAGGGGATTAAGGAGCCCATGCCGCTATGAACAATTGCCTGCTAATGGCCGAGATCGTGCAGTCGCCCCAGCTGCGCTACACCTCCGACAATCAAACGCCCGTCGCTGAGTTCGTCGTGCAGTTTCCGGGGCTAAAAGAGGGTGACCCCTCCTCCCAGATGAAGGTGGTGGGCTGGGGCAACCTGGCCCAAGACATTCAGTCGCAGTACCAGGCAGGCCAGCGAGTGCTGCTAGAAGGCCGCCTGGCCATGAACGTGATCGACAACCCCCAGGGCTACAAAGAAAAGCAGGTGGAGATGACCGTGCAGCGCATCTATGCGGTGGGCGATCTCAACACCATGCCCATGGCTCCCCCAGCCGCCGTGGCGGTTCCCGTGGCGACCCCCAGCCCAGCGGCATCCCGCCCGGCGGCCCCGGTGACCCCGTCTGCCCCAGCGCCTTCTACTCCGTCCGCCCCCGCTCCCAGCTACGACGACATTCCTTTTTAATTCTCATAAAAGAGGAAATGTAAAGTTGCTGGGTAAAAATAAAAGCTAAAAGTACTGGTATGCAATCAGTTGAGGCATAGAGTCGTCTGCAAAGTGTAAGGCTGTAGACGACTTTCTTGGGCAAGAATTGCAAGACACCATCGTTGACGCTGCTGCCCTAAATGCTGGTAGCTGCATTTAGGGCAGCAGCCAATCAAGCTACTTTCATTGACACTGGCAGCGGTGGCCTCCATGTCAGGCCCGGCGATGCCGGTATTTCGACTTATCCCACAGGCAACGTACAGACCCCAGGGCAAACGCATACTCACCCTGCCGCGGCCAGGACTTTGGTGGGATAAGTATTATCCCATCCGGCTTTGAGGCGTTTCGCCTTCTTACCAACCTTGGCTGAGGACTCCTGAGAGAGCAGGTTGAGCGCCACGTGCCGAATGACAGCCATGTTCTGGGGGGGCATAGCCGTTGCGAATGCGGGAGTCATCCTCATGAAAAGCCACATCCAGGCACCAGCGGAGATTATTCTCAATGCCCCAATGGCTACGGGTGGCTTGAGCAAAGCGCTCCACGCCCGCTTCGAGGTTAACGAGATAGTAGCGTTGGGTAATCGTTGGGGGTTGGCC
>NZ_JAYGIH010000016.1:0-22221 GCF_034932455.1 Leptolyngbya sp. CCNP1308
ACAGCAGGTGGCCCAGGCCCTAGAGCAGGTGGCCCAGCGCCCCGCCGACCTGGTGGCCCGCTACGGCGGCGAAGAGTTTGTCCTGGTGCTGCCCGACACTGACCAAGCCGGGGCCGAGGCGATCGCCCGCGCCATTCAGCAGGCCCTGGCCGAGCTAGCCCTGTACCACGGAGCCTCGCCCCTGGGCCAGCGCATTACCCTCAGCCTGGGCATTGCCAGCGTCATTCCAACGGTGGGTCAAAAAGCTCAAACCCTGATTGACCAGGCCGATGCTGCGCTCTACAGCGCTAAGCAGCAGGGGCGCGATCGCTACTGCCTAGCATCCGCCGATCCATAGCGGTCAAGCCACATATACCTTTTTCCAAGCCCAGCCAGAGATGGCTTCCCAGGGAAAGACTAAGGAAAGCTAAGGCCCCAGCGTCTGGGAATAGCTCCGGCTCAGGCCGCATAGTGCCCCGGCTAGTTGCCCGCGCCAGAAAGCCGCCATGGCGTCAGCAGATCGGCCCCGCAACAACTCCTTTCGAACAAAGTCTTGGCTTACCAGGAACCATCCCTGCAACTCAGCATACCGGTGCTGTCGCGCAGTCGCCTTGGCGGGGTCGCTCGTGTCCGATGCGTGTAACCAGTCAGCCTTGTCGAACAGAGGTACCGCTTGACCATGGCGGTCGACATCAAGCTGGTAGTCGGAGTCACTTACCCGAAAAAAACAAAGGTCTAGCAGGAGAAAATCCCCAGCATCTCTGAGCTTGTAGTAGCGTCCAGGCGGGGCGTTATGGCTAGCCAATATCGGAGATATTTCGCGCAGCGCTTCTTCCGAGATCGCGTACAAGGCGTCTAACGAAGCGGCATCGGTGACGAGAAAGGAGAGGTCGATGTCCGAATAGGCGTCGACAATTCCAAAGGCGGCGCTACCCCCCTCCCATCCAGCGAGCACATCCGGGCTAGGCCGAAGCGCCTTAGCCACTGCGATACGGATCCGATCGCGCATGTCGTATAGGTTTGTCACGGTGAGATACTCACAGGCTAAAGGTTGCGTTCAGCAGTGCTTACGGCACATAGGTCTATGGGAGCTAACGTTCGCGACCAACGGCAGCTAGAAGACTTTGCTACCCAGCGATGTCGAACACGGCTGTCCGCTGCGTTGGGGTTGTTATACGGCTGTAAACTCACCTCTCATCAACCGAAACTCTTCCAAATCATGATGTTTCTCTTTCCAAAAACCACGCTCTCTAAATATCCCTTGGCTCTGAAATCCCAATTTCTCCAATAACCCTCTAGAAGCTACGTTGTCTAACATGATTTCTGCGGTAACAAATTGCACTTCCTTTACTTCAAATCCATATTTTAAAATGGCACGCAAAGCCTCACTCATGATGCCTTGTCTCCAAAATTGGCTAGCTAACTCGTAACCAATCTCAGCAGCATTGGCTTCCTTGTCCCACGTAAACCCGCAAGAACCAATCAAACAGTTGTTTGGTTTATGCGCAATTCCTCAACGTATCCCACGCCCAGTGTCAAATCCTCTTGCACGTCGCTCAACTACCCCTACTGCCTCATCAAGGTGTGTAAAGGTGTCAAGATCATGAAACTGAGTCACGTTTGGATCAGAAAATACGGTAAATATAGTTTCAGCATCTTTCTGAGTCGCCTGCCGAAGCCAAAGCCGCTCTGTCTCAAGATTTGGGAAAGAAATGAATGAGGTATTTTGGCTCATCAAATTGTGTCGTGTATCTCTACTTCTCAAGCTACTAACAAAAACTTGCTTGTATTTTTATAGGGAGCACCAAAGTGGAGTTCGATCTTGAGCCTGACAGATAGCGCTTCGGTAGGTCGTCACCGAGAATGGTAGCCGTATAACGGTTTGGCTGAGCGGCTGCGTATAACCATTTCCACCAGGGGTTTCCAGCAGTCCGATCCAGCCAAATTGTCATGCCGTACACTCTCAAAAGTCAATACGGAACTCAACTCCATGCTGAGTAAATCCTAATCGCTGGTACAGTTCATGAACTCTAGGTCTAGAAGTGCGACTCGTTGCAATAAGTTTGTAGTAATTTGACTTTTTGGCTAACTCAATCACTCGCTTAACGAGTTCTGAACCCACACCTTTACCTCGATAGGCTTCATCCACATACGCATCCTCCATCAGACCAAACGGTTGACTGTGCAAATTATTATGCATTATGTAAATGTATGCTCGGCCAACCTCAGTTCCGCTGTCCATAACAGAGATGCGAATGCCTGTTGCCTCAACACTCTGATTTTCAAAGTTCACACCTCTGCCCTCCTCTTGCTGGTTCTATCTCTGACGGCTCTGGCGTCAACATTTAATCCTGTGCAAGATCATAACGTTTCATGATCGGCAACTGGGAAGAACTCAAAGTAACAACTCCAAAGCGTTGCCTCACTGACAGAGGCTGGCTGGCTTGAGCCTAAACACCAACAGATAGGATTTCGGTTACACCCCAACCGAGGCTTTCGGCATAACGGCAAAACGTAGCGGCGGTAGATAACCCTAAACTCAGCACCAGCGGCTTTCAACTGTCCGATACCGTGAAGTATTAGGGGGCGGATTAATCACTTACCTCCGCTACAGCTAGGCGTAAACCCAATGCTATAAGAGCGGCACCAGTCAAACGCTCTAACCAATGCGAAAAAGATAGAATGTGACGTTTGAAAGCTTGTTGTGAGATAACTACTGCTACTATGGCAAACCAAAATAACGCTACTACAGCAACTGTCATTCCATAAACTGCTTGTACAAACATTGGTGTTGACGGTTGTACAATCTGTGTAAATAATGCCAGGAAAAACAGTGTCGCCTTAGGATTCAGTAGATTGCCTAAAAAGCCAATACGAAAAGCTATCCATCGTTTGATATCTCTTTGTTGTTCATAATTTTCTGCCGAAATCGCCATTTTTCTGGTTTTCAGAGATTTGATGCCGATGTAAATAAGATAAGCAGCACCAACCCATTTCAAAATATTGAACAGTAAGATTGATTTAGAGATAACTGCACCGATGCCAATTAGTGAATAAGTTGCATGAACAAGATTACCAGCACCAACACCAACTGCTGTGTATAGCCCTGCCCGTCGAGAGTACGCCAAGCTGTTACGCAAAGTCAGTGCAAAATCAGGGCCAGGAGTAACAACTGCTACCAAGCTAACAACAAAAACAGTGATCCAAGCTGAAAAAAACGCCATGACTATTTCCTTATAAAAAACTGTGCCTAAGAATCTAACATCGTGACCAGCGGTGGCAAATAGCTCTGGAACTCAGTAACAACAGCTTTCGTCCATCCACTGAATTGAAGTTGTTAGCCAGCCGGAACCTATTACACTTTAGCTGACACCACATACCACATATTGCTTGGCAGTGTACGCTTGTGCAAGATCCTATCTTCTAAGTCATCCTGTTGCAGAATCTCAATATCTTTAAATCCCTTTTCCTCTAGCCAATTTTTCATCTCATCACTATACATACCAAACAAATATGGCTCACCAATTTTAGAAAGCTGATCAATACTAGATGCTATACCTGGAACTTGGTCATTCTTGTAAGTCATCAGGGGTGAGCAGCAATCAAAAACCAGCACTGAATCAGGTGTCATTTGTGATTTGATATAGTCTAAAACTTGGGATACACTCTCTCTGGGCAGATAATAGCTGACTCCTTGCCAAACATAAGTTGCTGGAAGAGTGTTATCAAATCCATAGCGATCAAGACTGTTGAGATCGCCATGATTAAAGTCAAGAGGGATGAGTGTTAGCCCTTCAGGCATATGTCCCAGCTTGTCGGACAAGTACTTTTTCTTATTATTAATTGTCTCTGGCAAATCAACTTCAAATGTGGCAGTAGCTCTCTCTCGCACAGCAGAAATTCGAAAAAACCTCGTATCGTAACCCGATCCAAGTAGAAGAAGTTGCCTGCATCCAGAAGCGAGAGCATCTACAATAACTTCATCACCATACTTTTCTCTCAAAATCGTATACCAATACGAGATCTGCTGAAGTCTCTGAGAATCATCGACAGGTTCTACATTAAGATTGAGGGAATTTTCCTTTAAATACTTTGCTGTAGAATCGTCAAAAAACCAACTGACATATTCATCTTGCAAAATCACGTTAGGTTGAAATTGATGAGCGAACTTCATCATGGCAGTCCCTTTATTAGTTGACTTGCCCATATCAATACTCACTGTCTCACCTCCAAATGATTGAGATACTGAAAGTTTAGCTAGAAAATTTGCTTCTATCCAATAGGGCTTCAAAAGTAACGCTGATTGTTGCCCACACATAACCTCGCAAGCTATACCTTAACCTTCAAACTCTTGCCTCGTATCGAATTCGGCTCCCTTGACTAGGGTTTGAGGTAGAGAGAGGACTGAACGAAGCTATAAGGACTTTGGAGAACTGGCACAAGCCAAATAGAGACATTTAGGCCACTCAAGGTGGCCACTGTCACAGAGCATATTTGCTTAGGGTACATAAGCCCCGATCACCGCCTGGCATTGAACGGTGAACTCATCTGCACCATTAGTCCCGTCCGATTTGGGTCACCCTCAAAGCACTTCAGGGTAAAGGTTTAAGGCCCTTCCCCCCGGTTATTCCGGTCACCCTCTTGAAACCGCTTTTTTAGGGGAAGAGGGGACAGCCAAACAGTGGGTTACAAGCTCCACTTAGCGTTCCATCTCAACCTGGCGAGAGCGCTGGGGGGCTTCTATCGCCTGATGCAGCAGCCGATGGGCTTTTTGGATCTGGCCAACATCCTCTACCGTGAGGCCCTGGGCCAGCTGAGTCCGCCAGGCTCCGTTATGCCCCTGAAGCTGTAGCAGCTCGCCGCGACCATCCTGGGCCACCAGGGAAAGCGTATAGGTCGCTTTGCAGAACGACAACGAGTAGTGCCGTCTTTTGAGCACCCAGGTTTCAGGCCCGGTTTGCTCGGTCTGGCCTGCCTGCTTGGCTAACAGCATGATGTCGGTCACCACCGGCACCAGGCGTTCAGCCCACATCATCTGCTCGGCGCTGATCCGCTGGCGCTGCTCCCTCTGCTGGCGTCGCCGTTCAAGACTGCGAGCGAGTTCATGAGCAAGGCGAGCGATCGCTCCTGCCCATCGAGATTGCTGCTCACCCGCTGATTTAACTCGTTCAGCTGTGTCACTAAGGCCGATAAGAGTGCCTGCAATTGCCTGGAGCTGTCGCCGCTGCTGCCAGTCTCTAGCCCCTTGAGCAATGCGTTCAAGGTCTGCTGGAGGTGGCTGTGCTCGGTGGTCATCTGCCTCAGCACCTGCTCCGATTGGGACTGGTGGTTCACCAAGTCCTCGATCTGAGAGCGCAGCTGGGCGTTGTCCTGCTGGAGCCCCGCGATCTGTTGCTGGAGCGGTAGCAAGGCCTGCTGCAACGCGCTCACCAGCGCATCGGCCAAGAGCCCTGGCGGCATCTCGATTGCCCACTGTTGAGGGGGCGGTGGCGGGGGTACTTTCCGAGGTCTGGGCATGGGTAGTCACCAAATTAAAGAGCGGGACATAGTCACTGACGTTCTCCTTGGCGGAGGATCGCTGCGCTTGGCGCAACAGTTCATCCGAATCGGCGGTGTAGAGCGAGAGCTGGTATTTGGCCCGCGAGACAGCCACATAAAATGACTCCTGGCTGGTGGTGGCATCCATCAGCGCCATCACCCGGTCGGCGGTTTTACCCTGGGCGCTGTAGGTGGTGCTCACCAGGCCGTAATCGACATACTGCAAACCGGTTAGATCCACGGCATCACAGCGGCCATCGGGGTAGCGGATCTCGGCCTGGCCCTGGGCGTCGATGGCGGCCAGGGTAAAGGCTTGCCCGTTGCGGAGGTTTTGCGCCCGGTCGTTGCGCGTCCAGCGCAGGCGATCGCCCACGGCAACGGGGATCGCCTGGCGGGTGTAGACCGTCTTGTTGGGGCAGGCCGTTGGGTCAATTTCAACGGTTTGACCGGCTTCATTGGCCAGGGTCAGCCGGTTACGGTGGGCATCCACCTGGAGCACCTGGTAGGGCTGTTGCTTCACCAGGCCCTGACGTTTGTAGGATTGGTTGACGATGACGATGTCGCCGCTGTCGTAGTGGGCGGCATAGCCTGACTGGGCCTGGGTCATGTCTTTTCGCCGTAGCGAGGTCAGGGCAAAGCCGTCGGCCCCCAACTGGCCCTGGGCCTGAAGCCCCGTGCGAATCAGGGCGGTGAGGGCCAGACGCTCTTGGTTGGTTCCGGCGAGCAGCAGAGTTTTGCTGCGCTCTGTCTCGTCGAGAGCCATATAGTTGGTGGCCACCTGCTGGAGGCGTGCTGGCGAGGATTGAATTGTTTGAATCGCGCCCGCGCCTACCAGGGTTTGAAAGGCGGCTTCCGTCTGGTCGGTGGCCAGCAGGTTAACGGCCTGTTTCAGGGCCGCTGTCTTCTGTCGTCGAGACTCATCTAGAAAAGCGGTTTGAATGCCTCCAGCCTGCAAGCTCTTGAACGGGTTGCCCGCCTCCACCGCCGAGAGCTGCCGGGTGTCGCCCACCAGAATGACGCGAGCATGACGATCCACAGCCAGGCTCAGTAGCCCATGGGCATCCTTGGCAGAGAGCAGCCCGGCCTCGTCAATCACCCAGATTTCTCGTTGTCCAGGTGCTGGCCCAGGCGATGAATCGGGCGCTGGAGCGTGCAGCAGGCTGGCTACGGTGTCGGTCGGTAGACCGGCTTCTTTGCCCAGCACGTTGGCCGCTTCGGCGCTGGGGGCAAACCCTCGCACTGAAAAGCCCTGGGCTTCAGCACTCTGCTTGAAGGCCTGCAACACAAAGGTCTTGCCGCTGCCCGGCAGCCCCTGCCAGGCCAACATCTGATCGCTACTGGTCAGGGCCAGGGTGAGCGCTCGCTGCTGACCGGCGGTTAGGGTCAGCCACTGATGCAGCTGATCTTGGAGTTCGGCTTCGCCTAGAATCGGTGCCCACTGGTGCTGCCCCTGGTGCATGAGTTGAATGGTGTCTCGTTCCCGGTGCAACGCTGCGGTGGTGGTGTACTTGTCCTTGGTGGCCTCGACGGACAGCAGCTCGCCCTGGGCTGAGATCGCCTGGGATAGAGTAGCCAACGGCATTTCACCTAGGGCATGTTCTAGGGCGAAACGCTCTACCTTCCCCCGGCGAAATACCGACTCTCGCTCTGAGGCGTGGGCGGTGCCTGCGCGGGCCATCTGTTCTGCCTGGTGGTGGGCGGCAGTGGAGAGATCTCGCTCCTGGTGGGGCACCTCGGGCAGGGTCAGGTTTTGGTCGCTAACCTGCTGCTGCCAGGCCGCTAGCAGCACTCCGCGGGGCACCGCCTGTTTGCATTTGCGGGTGCGCAGGGTCGCCTGCTTTTTCTGGCTGGCGTGGAGCGGGGTGCCCTGCGTTTCGTCCAGGCTTTGCTGCCACTGCTGGAGGTAGGTTTCAATTTGGCGGGTACGGGTTGAGAAGGTGCTGAGCAAGGTTGGGCTGTAGTCATCCAGTTCAAATTGGCCTTTGCCCTGAGGATCAATGTCGTAGCCGCTCTGCCGAAGTTGGTAGGCCAGCTCGTTCTGATAAATCTCTCCTAGCAGGATCTGATTGGCCACAATCTCTTCGTTGCTGAGGCTACGCCAGGTTCCGTCTGGTAGCTGGGTAGTGTTCATCACCACGCAGTGGCTGTGCAGCTGTGGGTCGAGTTCGCGGCTGCTGTCGTGCTGAAATACTGCCGCGACGATGTTGCCGGTTACCACTCGCTGCCGTCCTTCGGCGGTGCTAACTCGGGCTTGGGCAAAGCGCTCTTGCAAAACGCCTAGGGCCACATCGACGGCCTGGTTATGGGCGGCGATCACCCGCTCGTCGCCTTGCACCAACCCAGCAATGGAGACGCTCTTGGGGGCTGAAAAGGTGTAGTCGGTGGCGGCCCGGTGACGGGTGGGGTCGATGGCGCGGGCGTGGAGACATTCACCGTTGGGGGCGGTGCCGTGGAGCAGGGCTTTAAAGTCCTCGGGCTTGACCTCGCCCTGGAGTCCGAGGGTGCTTGCACCCTGGCCATACCAGCGGGCAGTTGAGCGAGCCGCGTCGGTACCTGCGGTGTAGTAGTCGTCTTTTTCGTAGTAGGTTTCGGCCTGGGCAGCAGAGACCGAGCACATCGATAGCATGGGGCTTAAAGTCCCTCAACCATTGAGTGGCTGGGGTTCAGGAGGGTTTGGTGGCATCGTGTCAGACCGTCGGAGTTGTCTTCCTCCTGGGTGTAACCATCACCGTAAGGAAGGAATCTCGCAGAATCCGTGCACGGGCTACACGGACTCGGTGAAAGTTGGTCTCTATAGTCGGGACAGATCGCACGCCAATTACCGTCGTCTGACGCAAATAGCCTCAGTTTGGTCACCTGGGGCTAGCCGCGTCTACGCGGGTTGGATGCCATCTAACGCCCACTCCGCTGAAGGAACCCTCTATGGCTACCCATCAACTCTTTATCGACCTTGGGATGTCGGGCACCAAGGCCTGTTTAACCGATGGCAACCGCTGCTACGGCTATGCCTGTCCACCCAAGGTGGCGGATTTGCCGCCCTCGGAGCTGGAGGTGCTGCGCCACCAGGGCCAGGAGTATGGCGGTGGATTAGGGGCTGGAGCCTATCTCCAGTGGAACAATCAGGCCTATGCCCTGGCTGAGGATGCCGAGGGGCGTCCCAACAAATCCACAGCCACCCTGCGCAAAAGCACCCTGGCCCATCTCCGCAGCCTGGGCGCGGTGGGGGAAATGGCCCACACCCATCACCTAGAAACCCTGCATCTGGATATCGGCATCGCGCTGCCTTTTGAGGAGTACTTATCCGAGGCCGAGGAGCTGACTCAGCGGCTGCAAGAAACGGGTCGATTTCTCTATCGCGGGCAGGCCTACGATCTCCAGATCGATAGCGTTAAGGTGCTGCCGGAGGCGGCGGGGCTGGTGCTCTGGCGCAAGCAGCAGCACCTTGCGCAGCAGCAGCAGGCCAGCCGCCAAAACTATGTCGTGCTGATGATTGGCCATCGAGATTTGAGCTTTTTGGTGTTTCGCCAGGGTAAGCCCCCAACAGGGAAGCCCAGTGATTCGGAAAAGTTGGGCTATGTCGCCTTCCTTGAAGCGGTGGCCCAAACGCTCTGTGAGCCGGAGAATCCCTACCTGGTGCAGGCGTTGTTAACCCAGCAGGAGGCGGTGCAGTTTCCCGATCAGCCGGGCAAGGTGTTTCCGCTGGCCCAGCGCAGGCAGGAGGCGGAGGCTTTTTACTGGGAGCAGGTGCGACACCATCTGAGCGAGCATTTTGCTGCCCTCGATTTGACGGAGTATGAGGTATTGATTGGCGGTGGTACCGCAGCGACGCTCTTGCGCCCTCATCTGACGGACTACTTGGCGACGTTGCCCGGTGCGACGCCCAACTGGCTGCCCGATCTGGCTCAAGAAATGGCGTACCGGCTTCAGGAGGTAACCTCTGCAATCGACCAGGTGCGCTTTGCCGACTGCTATGGCGGGGTGAAGTGGTTGGCCACCAGGGCTCATGCCCGCACCAGGGCACTCCAGGAGGTGCCAGCATGAGCCGTCGGCAGCGGGTGATCTTGCGACTGGATGTGGAAGTGGATTCGGATGCAGGGCGGCTCTTCACCTATCTGAAAACGAACCCGGCGGTATCGCTGCGGGAAGCGGTGCTCAGGGCGCTGAAGGTGTTTTACCTGCCCTGGGCGTTAGAACCAGAGCTGAGCCAGTCGGAGCTTCAGGCTCTAGCTCAAACCCTGCTGGAAGACATGCAGCTGCGCAGTCTACAGCTTCAGACCCGGTTTTTGGCGATCTCTGGGGCATCGCCAGTGCTCGTTATGGCTCAGTCTCCTGGGCCTCAGCTGCTGTCTGAGGGGCCGAGGGCGGCGGAGTCGCTGTCGCCGGTGCAGGCTGACCCTGACCCGTTTATTGATGTCGATATAGATCTGGCGGCGGCGGGCCTGGATGATTTTTAGCCTCGTTCTGAGAGGACACCAGAACCAACTCGGTCACCTAGCCGTCTCTAGTCTAGAAATGGCACCGTTGGTACCAGCGGTGCTGCCTGTCCCTTGCTCTAACGATTGCCATGGCGGTTGTACTAATCATTGAAGATGACGCAGATGTGGCCGATACCCTTCAGGCCTGCATTCAGGCGGCGGGCTACACCAGCTATCTGGCCGAGACCGGCGAGCAGGGGCTGGAGCTGCTGGCACAGCTAGAGCCCGATTTCATCGTTCTAGATTTGATGCTGCCCGGTATGGATGGCATTGAGGTCTGTACCCATGTCCGGCGGCTGGCGCTGAGGCGAGACCCCTATATCTTGATGCTGACGGCGCGGCGGGGGAAGACCGATGAGCTTTGGGGCCTTGCCACCGGAGCCGATGACTACATGACTAAGCCCTTTGACCCCGATCTGTTAATCGCTCGGCTGCGAACGCTGCGGCGGCGCGAGTTACGCCATGAAGACCACGCGGTCGGGGCCGATGCGGCGTTGATTCAGTATCAATTTCTGCGGCTGCACCAGACCCATCGGCGGTGCAGCGTCCGGGCATCGTTGAACGATGACTGGGTTGACCTGGTGCTATCGGCGTTGGAGTTTGACCTGCTGGCGAAACTGGCTCGACAGCCGGGACAGGTTTATCCCAGGTCGCAGTTACTGGACGATATTTGGGGTCTCGACCACCCTGGGGATGACTACAGTACGGTCGATTCTTGCGTCTTTAGGCTGCGCAAAGAAATTCGCTCGAAACTACAGGTGCCGGAGGGGGTGAACCCGTTGGTCAAAACGGTAAGAAGGGTGGGATACAAGTTTGAAGATGCAATCGCTTAGGCAGACCTGGCGCTCTGCGCCGTTGCAGATACAGCTGCTGACCTCCCATATCGTGACGTTGGGGTTGGGGGTGCTGATTGCGCTGAGCCTTACGGCGATCTATCCCTCGCTGGCGGAGGGAGGATTAGAAGTCGGCCTGGCGGTGATCGTTATGGTCGTCTTTCTGAGTCTGTCGTCGGGAGAAATCATTGTCAGGCCGCTCAAGGCGTTGCGGCAGGCGATGGCAGCGTTCATGGCGGGTGACCTGGAGGCGCGAGCCCCCTTGAGCGATGTGCCGGAGCTGCGGCGCTTAGCGGTTGACTTTAACCGTTTGGCGATGAATCTACAGACGGTGGAGCAGCGGCGGCGACAACGGCTGGCGGCGCTGATGCATGAGATCAACACGCCCCTGACGGTACTCAAGGGGGATTTGGAGTTGGCCCATCAGGGGACTCGGCCATTGACGCCTGACCTGTTGGGCAAGCAGCTACGGCAGATCGAGCGGATGAACCGGTTGGCGGAGGCGCTCTCGGACTATTCAAAGCGGATGGATGATTATCTGCCGACCCGCTGTCAGGTGTGTGCGCTGCCCGCCATCATCGGTGAGGTGGTGGAGCTGGTGTCGTCGCTGCCCAGCGCCCAAGGCCGGACGATTTCGGTTCGATCTCCTGATGCCCTGCCTTCGGTGTGGGCTGATCCTGACCAGGTCTATGAGGTTTTGGAGAACTTGCTGAAGAATGCGGTGCTGTACACGCCCCAGGGCAGCATTGCCATCGAGGTTGAGGTGAAGCACAACTTCGTCTGGACGGCGGTTGTCGATACTGGCCTGGGGATTGCGGCGGCTGACCTCCAGGAGGTGTTTAAGCTGCACCGGCGCTCTGAGGCGGCGCAGCGGTGCAACCCAGGAGGCAAGGGGTTGGGGCTGACGATTGTGAAAGACCTGGTGGAGTTGCAGGGGGGTGCCGTTGCCGTGGAAAGCCAGCTGGGAGAGGGGAGCCGGTTTTCGTTTTCGTTGCCGGTGGCTTAGCCCCTCTGCTGGGATGAGCCGGTGAAGCGGGACGGCCAGGCCAAGTACCAATAGCATCAGGTTTATGGGCTGGTGCGGGCGATCGCCCAGGTGCTGGAGATGATCGCGGAGCGGCAGCCGGTGGCGGTGGTGCTGGAGGCGATCGCGGATGCGAAGCAGGGGCGACGGTCTTAATTTGGGATCAGATGTTTTTGATTTTTATACTGTTCTCTCAGCTTTTTTATATTTTCTCCAGGCACGTCGACATTGAAATTTGTTCCAGATCTATCAAGGTGGTGGCACTGCAAGTAGGCATTAAACGCATCACCATGAACTGAATGCACTTTTCTATCATTGACACGGATGTCACAGTAAATCCATCCTGTCCGAAATGGACAAGGGTAAATATGAACTTCCATGTGTTGAGGTAGCTCCGTAAGGTCAATTGGCCTTAACGGATAAATCAGCTTCGTTCAGCAAATTTACGGATCAACCCTACATTTAATTTCAGTTAGGACTCGGCTGGGTGCTGGCGGTCGGTGGTGGTGGCGATCTCGGGGGCGAAGGAAAAGAAGTAGTGAATTTTCTAGCGTAGTACCAGGGCGGGAACGTATGAGCTTGGCGGGTCTAGAAAGATGGCTCCGCGGCTTTGTAAATCACGTTTGTCTGTATCGGAAAGACCCAAATTGTTTCCAAACTTGGTTCCTGCGAAATCACCATTTGTAAAGTCGGCATCTGCAAGGTTAGCCCCTACCAAATTTAAGTTTCTAAGGCTAGCTCCGCTAAGGTCAGCGTTACTCAAATCGAGGGCGAGAGTGAGGGCGCGGTCGAGGTGGCCCACTAGGTTGAAGTCAAGGGCAAGGGCGAGGGCGTTGGCATTGGCAATGGCGTTGGTGAGGGCGCGGTAGCTCACTAGGTTGAAGTCAAGGTCGCGGGCGGTGTCGAGGTCGCGGGCGAGGGTGTTAGCGATGTCGCGGGCAATGTCGAGAGCAGTGTCAAGGGCAGTGTCGTGGACGCGGGCAGTGTCGAGAGCACGGGCTAGGGCGCGGGCTCGATTGGCTCTTCCACAAGACAACCTCAGCGTCTGAATGAGCCGAGCCTTACGAGCCTCTTGGGTATTGATATCGACAGAGGCTAGCGCTTCTACTGGAGGGGTAATTAGCTGCTCTAACTCTCCAGCCTCAAACATCTCTTGAAGTTTGGTTAGCCCCTCTGGTGAGCCGTTCAAAATAACTTTGATACTGCCCTCCTGAAAGAATGCAATGTCTATGGAATAGTCCCCTGTCTTTTTCCTGAGTAACTCAACAAAAGCCTGAAGTTCAGCAGCAGTTGAACTGCTGATCTTGCCGCTTATGACGAAAGCTACAGGCTGAGGCGCTGTCCATGTTGCTTTTGGAATAAGAATCTGTAGAACCTCATCAGCAGCTGCTAATCCAGGGCCGGTGGAACCTTCTAACCAATCCAACAAATCCTTGCTCCGTGTCCCTTGGGGAGCGGTGCTTGAAGCCACAACTCCTTTTGGAGGGTCTAGCGCAAAGACAAGCTCATCGAACTGGGTTAATGGCAGTGCGTTGATGGTCTGAATCAGACATAGCCTATCCTTCGCTGATAGCTTCGGCTTCTCTCCACGCACCGAGTTTGTCTCCACCATGGCCAGTCTGGATGCTTCGAGCCCATCATACTCTGAGCGGTCTGGGGGCGATCGCCCCCCTACTCCTGCCTTTAGCTAGTTCCAGCAGGTAACTCCCTAGCTATCAACCCAAGAAAAACTGCCCTACATCGTTGCTTGGCCCGCCCTGCGCACCTATCCAAGCCGCAGCGCTAAACTGAAAAGACTTTGTGCCATTGCCTAGCTGGGGCTGCTCGTCACCATGACTCAAGCGATCGCGCCACCGCTCAGCTTTCTAGATTTTCTGGAGACGACGCCTGAAGATGGCAATCGCTATGAATTGGTCAACGGGGAGCGAGTTCAGCTGATGGCAACCCGCGCCCATGATGACGTGGCCGATTTTATCTACGATGCCTTTCGAGATCAGGTCAAACGCGATCTGCTGAACTACAAGGTCTCGCGCTTTGCCTCG
This sequence comes from Leptolyngbya sp. CCNP1308, assembly GCF_034932455.1. Lineage (NCBI taxonomy): Bacteria > Bacillati > Cyanobacteriota > Cyanophyceae > Leptolyngbyales > Leptolyngbyaceae > Leptolyngbya > Leptolyngbya sp. CCNP1308. The sequence continues at coordinate 13,892 of NZ_JAYGIH010000016.1, forward strand.
GTCAAAACTCGGCGCGATGATGGGCTGGTGCAGGGCCGCACTCCCGATGTCAGTGTGATTGACAAAGCCGTTTGGGCGGCTGACCCAAAGGCCTATGCGGCTCTAGAGGAACCGATTCAGCTGGCGGTAGAGGTTAGCTCGACCAACTGGCGCGATGACTATTTATATAAGCTGGCTGAGTACGAAGCCCTGGGCATTCTGGAATACTGGATTGTGGATTACCTGGCGGTGGGAGCTATCCGCTACATTGGCTCGCCCAAGACGCCGACGGTTTCGGTGTACACCCTGATCAATGGGGAATATCAGCTCCAGCAGTTTCGAGGGAGCGATCGCATCCTCTCGATGACGTTTCCAGAGTTAGCGGTAACGGCGGCTGACATTTTTGATGCGGCTGGTCTCTGACAGCTCAAACGCCCCACCCCCAGAACTCATACCTATGCAATTTCATTCTCAATAACAGGCTCTTATCTTCAATAAGCTGCCTTGTTTTGGCATCGAATCGCTGAAACCCTTCCTATTCCGATAAACTAGACTTGCTGAAATTTCAAAAAGAGCAAGTCAAGATTTTCAAGACTAGTTTGGATCCAATTCTGAGGTAACTCTGTGCCGAAGCAAAATCGCCACGACCAGGCGGACATTTGGTCGGCGGATCAGTTTGAGCAGGTGATGGGGGAGCTGAGCCCCAAAATGCGATCACTCTTCTCGATCTGCTACTACACCGGCTGCCGGGTCAGCGAGGCGAGGCAGCTGCGGGCGGAGGATGTGGTGGGGAATACCCTGGTGTTGCGCAAGGCAACGACGAAGACGAAGCGGACACGGGCGGTGCCGATTCACCCGAAGCTGCAGGCGGTGCTGGAGGCGGCAGAGTTGCCCAGTCGGGGGTATCTGTTTCCGGGGCGGAGTGGCGAGGGGCCGATTACGCGGCAGGCTTGTGACTTGGCACTGCGGAAGGCGTGCGATCTCTTGAGCCTGCGGGGATACAGCACCCATAGCAACCGGCGCACTTGGGCGACCCGGTTGGATAAGGCAGGGGTAAGGCTGAAGGCGATTCAAGATCTGGGCGGGTGGTCGTCGATGGCGGCGCTACAGCGGTACCTGGATGTGTCGGAGGAGGAGAAGGTGGATGCGATTGAGCGGTTGTAGGAAAAGCTATGAGAATCGCGAAACAACAGAAAGAGCTAATTCAATGGCGGACAAGCTCAATGCGCAAGTCCTAGTTGCTTCGGCGAGACCAAAGCGCTAGCAGATGAAGACTTAAATCAAAAAGCCCGTAGCTAGTGCAGGCCTTGCCTATAAAAGGCAATCAAACAAGCCATAACGTTGACACATCATTTTTGTTGTGTTAGAAATTATGTGTCAACACAATTATTCTGTTGTGTCATGATTCCACCCTTCGAGCCCACTGGTCTCCTGCCGCCCGGCATCCATGAAGCAGGTACATGGCAAGAGTTCACTACTCGGTTCGGACATACACTGCACCGACAAAAACTACTCCTGGGCATGAAGTCTGCATTGCTGTCGCTGAAGGATGCTGGATGTGCGCAGGTCTATGTCGATGGCAGTTTCGTGACAATTAAGGGGCACCCAAACGATTTCGACATTTGTTGGGACACCAGTGGTGTGAACCCAGATCTACTAGATCCGCTGCTTATGAAATTCGATGACGGTCGATTAGCTCAAAAAGTCAAATATTTAGGAGAGCTTTTTCCTGCACAGATGACAGAGGGAGGGAGTGGGCAGACTTTCTTAGACTTCTTTCAAACTGACAAGGCGACAGGAGATCATAAAGGAATAGTTATTCTGAAGCTGTGGGAGATATGGTCATGATTAAAAACGAGCGCCAATACCGCATTACTAAGGCCCAAATAGAGAAATTTTCAGCTGCTTTGCAGGTTTTGTCTACTCAGGCTCAGGAAGATCAAACCATTCATCCTTTACTAAAAAAAGCTGAGAAAGAATCGCTATCAAGCCAGCTCACAGAACTCATTGCTGAGACTAGAGAATATGAAGCATTACAAGCTGGCCAAAGAGTGGTGCTTGAGCTGAATTCACTAGAAGAGCTACCTCAAGCTCTGATTAAAGCTCGTATCGCCGCGGGCTTAACCCAAAAAGATTTAGCTGAGCGACTTGGGCTAAAAGAGCAACAAATCCAGCGCTATGAAAATACAGAATATTCATCTGTTAGTTTAGCTCGTCTGATAGAGTTGAGCCACGCACTTGGCATTCAAATACAAGAGGAAATTCTGCTTCCTCAAAGTTCATCTACAGAGTTATTTAAGCGATTGAAGCAAGTTGGCATTGATCAAGAGCTTGTATTGAGCCGTTTTTTGCTTACCCCAAGTATAAATACTTCTCAAAACGGCGAGTCCGAATCCAATTTATTAGTTCAAGCAACGACATCTTTAAAGCGAATTTTCGGATGGTCCTTTGCTGACTTATTTGGGACTCAGCCTTTAACGTTAAATCCGTCAGCCCTTGGGACAGCTTATTTCAAGGTTAATGCCAATGCTAATGAACAACGCTTGAGTGTATATACCGTCTATGCACATTTTTTAGCGTTACTTACTCTAGAAGCTGTACCCAATTTACCGAAGAGATCTATTCCAACTCATCCAGATAAAGTACGTGATGAAATCATATCTACTTATGGAGAACTGTCACTAAGAAATGCCTTGAAATATGTTTGGAGTTTAGGCATTCCTGTGCTTCCACTCCAAGATTCAGGAGCATTTCATGGGGCTTTCTGGAGAGTCGATGGGCGCAATGTCATTGTTCTAAAGCAAAAAACAAGATCCTCTGACCGTTGGTTACTAGATCTTGTTCATGAACTTTGGCACGCAGCTCAGGAACCAGAACTGGCTGAACGTACAGTTATTGAAGAAGGAGACATTGCACAAGACCGCCGCGATTCAGAAGAGGAACGGAAAGCGACTAAATTTGGCGAACATATTCAACTTTTTGGTCGCCAAAAAGAGCTAGCCGCGATGTGCGCTTCTGAAGCAGGCAAAAGTATAGAGCGCTTGAAAAAAGTAGTGCAAAAAGTAGCTATAAGGGAAAATGTATCAGTTGGAGCTTTAGCCAATTATATGGCATACCGCTTATCCCTAGAAGGGGTTGATTGGTGGGGAGCAGCAGCAAATTTACAATTGGAGGAAACCAACCCATGGGAAATAGCAAGAGACATTTTCTTAGAAAATGTCAATTTAGGAACTTTAAACGAGGTTGATAAAGCAATTTTGATTAGAGCGCTATCAAACGATTAAGTAACACTGAGAATTTTGATAATCAAAATTCTCAGTGTTACCTGAATTATTGACATGTCTAAATTACAAAAAGTAAAGGCATCTCAAATGAGACTGGGAGCCTGTTGAAAAATGGAGGTAACAAATCATGTCAGATGACTGGGATATTGAGGAAGAACTAACGCCACTAAAAATGACATGCACCAGTTCAAAATGTCAAGAACGACTTCACTGCTATAAGCCTACCCGAGCACAAAAGGAATCAAATGAAATAGGGCAATGCCGATCCTGTAATGAGTCAGCAGACTTTGACTGGGAGCGTTTGCATCGCATGGATATCAATGACATTGATTATACAGTAGCTGCCTTAAAGAATGAATTTATTCGCCATCACTACTGGACAAATAATATCCCCACTAAAGTTGAAAATTATGCTCTGCGAAAAGGGAAAGTTGGTATGCAAAAAGCATTTGAACATAGAGTTCGAAAATATTTAGGGGAACCAGCAAATGCTTATGATGGTCGCCAAACACCAGTGGAGGATTCGCCCAGAGTTAATGCGGTGAATTTTGCACAACACGCAACCGCTTCTTGCTGCCGTATCTGTGCGGAATACTGGTTTGGAATTCCCAAAGATCGTTCCTTAAGAGAGGATGAAATCTCTTATTTAACTCAATTGGGAATGCGATATGTAGGGGAAAGGTTCCCGATACTTCAAGAAAAAGGTGAGAAGGTTTCCCCGCTCCGTAAAACTCAGGAGAATGAATATCATTCAACCGAAGAAACTACACATATTAGCAGGATATGAAACTAAATACGGAATTACTATCTGCTAAATACCGACATGCCTCTGTCGATCTTGAAAACAAGCGATTACTTATCACTAATTTTCACAACACCGAGCAAGAAGAAGATTTAACAGAGCCACCAAACTGCAATGGATTTGGGAGAGTTAGGCACTTCCGAAGACATGGAACTAGCAACTGGCCAGATAATCCGCTGCCGATTGATCCAGCATGTAAAGCTCTCGGACTGAAACCATTAGACATGCTTCGAGCTCAAGTTTTTCAAAATGCGGCATGTAATTGGAGATGCTGGTATTGCTACGTTCCTTTCAATCTACTCGCTGCTGACCAGAGATATTCCAAGTGGATAAGCCCATCAGAGTTAATCAATAGCTATTTAGAGCAGGCTAACCCACCATCAGTTATAGATCTAACGGGAGGACAACCTGATCTAATTCCTGAATGGGTTCCTTGGACAATGGCTGTACTGAAGGAAAGAGACTTAGCGGAGAAAGTTTATTTATGGTCTGACGACAATCTCAGCAATGACTACTTTTGGCGATTCTTATCTAATGCAGATATAGAACTCATAGCAACCTATCCAAACTATGGTCGTGTCTGCTGCTTTAAGGGATTTGATGCACAATCATTTGCCTTTAATACTCGTGCCGAGCCAGAGCTGTTTGATCAACAGTTTGAATTAATGAAGCGGCTTCTCGGGCTAAAAATTGATTTGTACGCATACGTAACGTTCACGTCTATATCAGATAACAACTTAGAGTCTAAAGTCCGACGTTTTATTGACCGTCTTCAAGACTTGAATGAGAATCTACCACTTCGGACGATTCCTCTAGAAATTCAAGCGTTTACTCCAACTCAAGGGCGTCTGGATAAAACTATAGAGCAGGATGCTATTAGATATCAGAACCTAGCAATAGAAGTTTGGAAATCAGAGTTAGATATTCGATATACATCTGAGCAGCGCAGTCTTTCAATTGCAGACATTCTCCTTTACCACAAGAATTAATGATGCTAACCAACGATGCACAAGACAACTTATTTGACCAGTCTGTCAAAACGTGGATATTAGAAGCGTTGGACAAAGGGATTAACTGCTTTGACGATCTAGTTTTAACTTTACCAAGTATCGATCCAACATATGTTTTTAGGGTGCTGAATCAAATTCACCAGTCCTTACCTGGGTATCGGCATCTTCTTAAACAAATAATGGTGAACGCTAAAGCTCAGAACCCACCTTTCTCAAGGGTCCCAGTTAAGAATTTACTTCCCCCACCACATCCATTAGATTATGATTGGCGTTTTAGCCCAGAAGCAGTTGAAAAATTACTACACCATTGCATAAGGGTTTTACCTTTCAATGGTACAATTGCATTACTAGGGACACCCAGTCTCGTACAGCCTCTCGCTAGTTTTTCCTGCCCTTATCACACGGTGCTTCTAGACTCAAACCATGCAGCTAGCAGCCACCTCAAAGATTTAGGGGCTAGGGTTCAAACGCTAACTCACAATTTATTGGAGGATCCGTTACCCAACTTTTCGGCAAATGTCGTTGTACTAGATCCACCTTGGTACCCGGAATATATTCATTCGTTTTTATGGTCTGCTAGTCAACTGTGCACTATTAATGGCTATGTCTTTGCCAGCTTGCCACCGATAGGAACTCGCCCAGGAATTCAAGATGAGTGGAATAAAACTTTGGCTTCGGCAAGTTTGCTGGGCCTTCGTCTTTTAGATTTACAAGAGCTATCGCTTTCATATACGACGCCTCCATTTGAAAAGAATGTTTTTAGATTTGAAGGCATTCCAGTTATTTCTAGTAATTGGAGACGTGGAAATTTGGCAATTTTTGTAAAGGAGAAGCGTACTCTAGCTCCTCGTCCTTCCGTTCCATCTTATGAAAAGCCATGGATCGAGACTCAGCCATTTGGGGTTCGTATACGTATACGGCATTGGGAGATGAGCCATTTTGAGGATCCAAGCTTAGTCTCCATCATTCCAAATGATGTACTCACTTCCGTAAGTCGTCGCGATCCTCATCGAAAACTCGTAGATATTTGGACATCTGGCAATAGAATCTTCAAGTGCAAAGGAAGAGGTGTACTTTTTCAAATTTTGAAATCTATCACAGGAGGACATAATCCCTTAACTTTTATCGAAGAATCTCTGAATCGCCCTCTGGATAATAAAGAAGCACAACTTGTCTTCCGTACTAGAGAACAGGTATTAACATTAGCTAGAACAGAGCAGAAGGAGAACTTACTTTGTGGCTATTACTGGAGAAGTGACACAAGGATCTCTCTTGCCGTTAGCTGACGAATTACAGCTAGCAACTCAAGGAGATCCATTTTGGGAAAATTATCTAATCCCTCTCACACACGAAGTGCATATACCTTTTTCATTACATCTAGGAATTTTTGTTGAACCCTATCTCCAATTTATTTTGGATGGCAAAAAAACAATTGAATCTAGATTTTCTACTAGGCGATTTGCTCCATACGAACAAATTCAAAAAGGAGACGTCATTTTATTAAAAAAATCTAGCGGCCCTATCACAGGAATTTGTCAGGTTTCGCACTGCTGGTTTTATCGACTTGATCCAAACTCCTGGAAATCGATAAAACAAGACTTTGCCGAAGCAATTTGCGCTCAAGATCCAGATTTTTGGGAGCAGCGGCAATCTGCGACATACGCGACATTAGTTCGAATTAAAAATATTAAGGAAATTTCTCCTATAAAGTTTGCAAAACGAGACCGGCGTGGTTGGGTAGTTCTTCAGCATCAATCACAACAGCTTTCACTGGATTTAAATACATTATGAAAGATTGTGTGATTGGTTTTTCTGGACAAATAGGTAGTGGAAAATCTACATTAGCCAAGGCCACAGCTAATGAATTTTGTTGGCCCTGCCTTAGTTTCGGTCATTACGTTAGAAGTATGGCTGAAAAGCGCGGCTTGAATATGAGCCGTGAAACACTTCAACTTCTAGGCTCAGAATTAGTTGAGTCAGATCCAAGGCAATTTTGTGAGTCAGCATTATCAGAATTGCAATGGCAAGCTAGACAACCACTTATTGTTGAGGGTATACGTCATGTCGTTATCCTCAACATACTAAAAGAAATTTGCTCGCCATTGGGTTTTTATCTTGTATTTGTAACAGTACAGAAAAACCTCCACACCGAAAGAATTTTGAATAGAGATCAACATATAACACCCCAATATATAGAGCAAGATTTTACTGAAGTACAAGTACAAACCCAGCTCAAGCAACACGCAGATCTTATAATCAGAAATGATCGACCAAAGGATATTGTTATTCGAGAGATGCTTGAGCTCTTTAAAAGAATGAAATAAATTATAAAATTATTTCTCTTATTAGTGGGCTAATTGGCTAAAGGCAATAGTCCGGACACTTTTCCAATCAAGCGCTGAAACCCTTGATGTTTCGTTGATCATGCTGCTGGGGAAAGGGCCTGAAACCCGCATTCTACCGTTAACTATCAAAACTGTCCGGAGTGTTATAAAGGGGAAGAATCCTCCGGATAAATAGGCAATTGCTCTCCTGGTAAGCCAAGTCTTTGCTCCAAGCAAACTACAACCCCCGCTGGTTCCTCGACAGGCTTTCTACCGCTGTGGTGTTCATCCCACCTTCCCCAACGCCCCGTCTAAGCGCTCAGCAAACACCGACTTGCGATCACAAACTCATCAGGGTTCACAGACTTGATGGTGTCTAGCTTCCAGTCTTTGACCTCCAGCACGAAGAGACCCCGTGAGGGGTGCAGGAGGATGAAATCAGGATGCAGGGCTTTGGGGCCTACGGGTACGTCGTACCAGAGCAGGTAGTCATCATCGAGCTTGGCTTCGAGCCGCTGGGCCAGGCGGCGCTCTCCCCCGGTCATGCGAGAGGCGCAGCTGCTGTAGGAGGAGATGAGAGTAGCCATGGTCTAAAACCCTGTGATTGCCCTCAGTGTGCCCTTGGGGCAGGGGGCTGGCGGTGATAGCGTAATAGATTCACAGAATCTTGGGTGGATTGGCTGCGATCGCACCCTAGCCCGCCCCTCAGTAGCTGTGCTAGTTTGACGGAGTGGGGGGGCTGTGTGAGTTCCAGACAGGCCCCTCACAGAAAGAGCAACCCTCCCCTTTTAGCAGTGGGATAATCGGCGTTGCATAATTAGAGTATGAATTGAGGATGAGTTGTGATGCAGTGTCCTGAATGCGGCGGCACCCATATCCGTAAGAATGGGAAAAAGCAGGGTAAGCAAAATCACATTTGCGTAGCCTGTGG
>NZ_JAYGIH010000017.1:0-21459 GCF_034932455.1 Leptolyngbya sp. CCNP1308
TTGGAGATGTCGTGAGACCCACAAGTTGGACAGGTCATCTCGATTGTCATGGAGCCTACTCCCTCAGAATCTAGGAATACGTCGGCGTTACCTTATTTCCCTCTATCCTTTACGTTAATCCACTACCTCCGTTCATTGTGCTGTGGCTATTTGTGGCGGCGCTGTTCTTTACCGTGCGGATGGGGTTCATCAACCTGCGGGGCTTTAAACACGCCATTGAGGTGGTGCAGGGCAAGTACGACGACCCCCACGACGAGGGCGAGGTGTCGCACTTTCAGGCGCTGGCTACCGCTGTCTCCGGGACGGTGGGCCTGGGGAATATTGCCGGGGTGGCGATCGCCATTCAGCTCGGTGGCCCAGGGGCGATGGTGTGGCTTACCCTGGCCGGGTTCTGCGGCATGGTGACCAAGTTTGTCGAATGCTCGCTGGCGGTCAAGTATCGCCGCATCGAAAACGACGGCACGGTGCTGGGTGGCCCCATGTATTACCTGACGCGGGGGCTATCGCCCAAGGGTATGCGGCCCCTCGGCCAGGGGCTGGCGGTGCTGTTTAGCCTGCTGTGTCTGGGCGGCAGTCTGGGCGGGGCCAATATGTTTCAGTCGAACCAGGCCTACGCCGCTATCTCTAGCTTGATTCCGGGGCTACCCGCCTGGGTGTTTGGCCTGATTTTGGCCTCCCTAGCGGCCTTCGTAATTATTGGCGGCATTCGCCGCATTGGGGCGGTGGCCGAGAAGCTGGTGCCTGCGATGGCGGCAATCTATGCGATCGCCTGCCTATTTGTGATCGTTGTGAACATTGGCCAGGTGCCCGCCGCCATTGGCACTATCTTTAGGGAGGCCTTTGCCCCTACCGCTGCGGTGGGCGGCATTGTCGGGGTAATGGTGCAGGGCATTCGCCGCAGTTCGTTCTCCAACGAGGCTGGGGTAGGCTCGGCGGCGATCGCCCATGCGGCAGCCCGCACCGACGAGCACATTCGCGAGGGCATTGTGGCCCTGCTAGAGCCCTTCATCGACACCATCGTGATCTGCAATATGACGGCGATCGCGATCGTGCTCACCGGGGTCTACCAAGACACTGGCGAAGAACTCAGCGGCGTCGCCATGACCGCCAGCGCCTTTGAGTCGGTGATCGGCTGGTTCCCCGTGGTGCTGAGCATTGCGGTCTGTCTGTTCGCCTTCTCTACGATCATTTCCTGGAGCTACTATGGCATTCAGGCCTGGGCTTACCTGTTTGGCGATCGCACCACCATCGTGTTCAAAATCATCTACGTGCTCTGCACCTTTTTGGGCACCCTCACCAGCCTGGGGCTGATCATCGACTTCAGCGACCTGATGCTGCTGGGCATGGCTTTCCCCAACCTGATCGGCTGCTACATTCTCTCCAACGAGGTGGCCAAAGACTTAAAGGACTACTGGCAACGGCTCAGCTCTGGGGAAATGCAGACCTACGATGCAATGACGGTAGGGTCGTCAGAAGGGTCTTAATTGACCAGGGCAAACTCAACGCTGCCCCCATATTTTATTAGGAATCGATGCCATCTCCCAGCAGTTCTGAATCGCCTTGTCCCGTGAAGGAATTGTTAGCAGAGCCTCTAAGCAAAAAACAGAACGAGGCGGCTCAGAACCCTGATTGGAACATTTTTGGGAATATCTAATGTTGGGCGTCAGCGCATGACTTTGCCTGACTGCGGGCTCGCTCCATCTCGATGATGAACTGGCGGCGCAGGCGAGGCGGAGTAGCCTGATAGTCGCCGTAGCGATTGCAAAACCGCCAAAATTTTTCCACCTTAGCCCAGGGGCGGCTGTGGGCTGCCACGGGGTCTAGGGCATCGACGTTTTGGGTTATGGAGAGCCAAACCATGATCGTTTCCTCCATCGGTACTGAAATGGGCACTGGCAATTTCAACCTGTTTCAAGCTTAGAGAGACCAAACAGAGAGGGCAAAAGACAGCATCGATAGCATCTATGCAAAAAAACTATGCAAAAAACAACAGTGCCGCCAGTTTGGGCTGGCGGCACTACTCTGCTGATGAGTTTAGAGAAAATCTTAGCGGCGCACCACTAAAACAGGGCAGGGGGCAAACCTGACCACGCGCTCAGCCACCGAGCCCAGCAAAAATCTCGACAGGCCCGTGCGCCCTTGGGACGGAATGATAATGAGATCGATAGTATGGCTACCGGCATAATCAATAATTTCAGAACTGGGATTGCCGACTATGACCGAAAATTTAATAGGCCGATCCGCTTCACTCGGAAATGTCTTATGGAAAAGGGTCGTGATGTGATCGGTGCGGGTTTGATGATCAACGGTTTGCCAAACCATGCCCGGCTGGGTCGGTTCTAGCGGCGATAAAACATGGATGACGTGAATTTTAGTGGTGTCTCCAAATGACTCTATAGCCCTATTGATCGCTTGGTAGGACTGTTCAGAGAAATCAGTAGGCACTAGAACGTTGTCACTGGCGAATAAAGGCATAGTCGGCATCCTCTTGCAGGCTATAAGACAGCGATCGCACTTTCTAGATAGTTGGCTGGCGGGGCGATCGCCAATAGCCCTAGTCTAAAACTAATCTAAGCATTGCCCGGTGTCGTCTGTTTCGGTTTGCCAATTAATTCCAAATTCAATGTCAGACAGCGAGGTCGCTATCCTCATCGACAATTCGAGCCATAATCAACTCTGGTGTATAGCAGGAAATCAAGCGGCGTCCTGCATCTGGTTCAAATCGACATAGCCACCGGCTTGACAGCCATCTTTGAATGCAACTCCTTAAATTACATCGGCCAGGTCTTGAAGCCTCGAATTCTGAGCTAGCTTTTCTGAGCACCGTCGACCTGCTTGAAAACTATTGCCAGGATAGCGCTCTTGGAAACACCGCCTCGGGTCTTGTCGGTTCTCAATCGCACAGTGACAAAGGTTGACTCAATTTCGGCCTACAGCGATCTTTGCGTAGTCTAAGGAGACTTCTGAAAAAGAGTTTCCCTAATGGTGGGCAGTGCCCACCCTGCAGCGGCTATAGTCGCTGGATTGAAGCTGGTATCTTCTTTCCTGGAAATCTCCTAAGCTCCAGTTAATCAACTAGACATTTGCCTATCTGATTTGCCTCCACTGTTTTAAGCGCAATGTATTTAACATTGCTCAACTAAAATTGCTACGGCCTACGAATAAGCCTCAAACCAGCTGTCATCACAGCCTGAATGCACGGCTAGCGTTCTAGGCCTGATATAGATCCACAGAATCTTTCAGCATGGACACCCCTTGGTATGTCAGCAATCTTGCTAAGCCTTCAGTGATATTACTTAAATTGGGGTTTACGCCACCGTAGACATATAGTATTTTGTTTATTAACCGTAAATCACTGCGGGCGTCTTAGCAGAAGCAAGCCCAGATTAAAGATCTGGGGTTTGGGCATTGTGGCGAGTAGTCTATATGAAGCAATGTTTTGTACTTGAACGTGCAGACGATTGATGCAATTGGGGCAGCATAGCTTACGCTCTTGACGCAACCTACTGTGCTTAGGCAACGGAGATCGCTCAGTTGTTAGAAGTCAGGGCTTAATGATTGTATGCAGTCAGTGCCAATATTTATACGAATTTCTTTGGATGCTTACAGGAAGCGAATTTAAAGTCTTTGCAAACTGCATCTTCTCAAATCAAATCAATGCCAAACTAGGCAAAAATAGTTCTTTTTAAAGAGTCTGTTTAATTTCTTTTACAATCAGGAATCTACCGTGGGCAAAAGACTGAACATTGTCGTACTTGGTCCCAGCCTAAGTGAACGAGGAGGCATGGGATCTGTTCAAAGACTAATCTTGGGTTCTGCTTCAACTGATTTTACAGTTGTCCATCTTTCCACGTGGGAAAGCTCTTCCCTTGGGCTTCAAAAAATAGCTGACTTTATTCGATCATTCGTCCATTTCTTCATTTTGCTACTCTTAGGAAAAGTTGACTTAGCGCACATTCATATTTCCGAGCGGGGGAGTCTATTAAGAAAGTTTTCTTTGAGCACAACGGCAAACTTGTTTAGTGTGCCTGTTGTTATGCATGCCCACGGCTGTGAATTCCACGTTTTCTATCAAAGTTCGCCTGCCTTTTTGAAGCGGATTATCAGCGCTTGCTTAAGGCAATGCGCCTGCTTAATAGTGCTGTCGGACAGCTGGAAAGATTTTTATGTGAAAAGCTGTGGTCTCACTGCTGATCAAGTCGTTGTTCTGAAGAATCCAGTGGTGTTTCCTGATTTTATTCCCCACCGCCAGGGAGGAGACACAATAACATTCGCTTTTATGGGCAAGCTTAACCAGAGAAAAGGAGTCTATGACATTGTCAATGCGCTTGCTCTTCTCGACCCCCATGAGCGATCGGGAATGCGAATTGAGTTAGGAGGCAGTGGCGAAACTCAGGCTATTCAAGACTTAGCAAAATCCCTAGGCGTTCAAGATTTAATCCATTTTCATGGCTGGGTCAATGAAGAATTGCGCAACCAGATTTTGGCAGGAGCAGATGTTTTTCTGCTCCCTTCCTACAATGAGGGTCTGCCAATGGCCCTGTTAGAGGCAATGAGTTGGTCGTTACCATCCATTAGTACTCCAGTAGGGGGGATTCCAGAGGTCATTGACCATGGTTTTAATGGTCTACTTGTTCATCCCGGCGATGTGACTGGTTTAGCCAGCGCTATGGCATTATTGAGAAATGATGCAGAACTGCGGCTTCGCCTAGGTCACTGTGCCCGCGAGAGCATTTGTGGACTTGATCTTGAAACCTACCTCACCAAAATCTGCAATATTTATTTAGCCTCTACCAGGACTTTTTGCAGGCAGGCACTCGAAAAAGCTTGAACCGGCTTACTTGAACTATCCAATCAGCTTTCTCGCAAGACTAAGTAAATATCCTATCTTAAGAGCTTTTTACCTGACTATTTACAAGATTGAGTACGGCATTTTCTACTTTAGCGAGGTACGAATTGAGATCTAAGGCTGCCATATAACAAGTGTTTCGAAAGTTTTTCTGTACCTCAACAGATTGAGAAAGGCTGTATAACGGCCAATTTTTTTATTATTAATCTTAGTTATGCCAGACGTTGCTATTTTTTTAATGGATTTGCGAGGTGGCGGAGCCGAAAAAGTGATGCTTAATATCGCTAACGGTCTTGCTGCAAAAGGCTTAGAAATTGACCTAGTCCTAGTTCAGACAAAGGGAGAGTACATTAAGCAAATTTCGGCTCAGGTTAATTTAGTAGAGCTTTCATGTTCCAGACTGATTTCGGCATTGCCAGCTTTGGTTTCTTATCTTAAAAAATATCAGCCAACAGCTCTCTTGTCTGCCCTAGAAGACACCAATATTATTGCTATACTTGCAAAGCTTTTTGCAAATTCATCATCCCGCACGGTCGTAACAGTACATAATCATCTTGCCCATGAAATCTCCCATTCTAAAAACTTAAAAAGAAAGCTAGTTCCCCATCTCCTACGGTGGATCTACCCTTACGCCGACGCTGTAGTAGGTGTTTCTCAAGGCGTCGTTGACAACCTGATTGATTTTGGTGTGGCCAAGCACAAAACTTTTAAGATATATAATCCAATCATCACACCTGATCTGGTAGAAAAATCAAGCGATCAGCTTGAACAACCGTTATTTCAGCTAGACCAAAGGCCTGTAATTTTAGGCGTAGGTCGCCTCACAAGACAGAAGGATTTTCAAACCCTGATCTTTGCTTTAAAGGCTGTGAGGGAAGTTTTGTCTGCACACCTTGTTATTTTAGGAGATGGTGAAGACAGGGCTCAGCTGGTTGACTTGGTTCACCAGCTTGGCCTTCAAGATGCGGTAACCTTTCTAGGTTTTGTCTCAAATCCTTATGTTTTCATGCGAGAGGCCGATGTGTTTGTGCTGTCATCGGCCTGGGAAGGGTTTGGAAATGTATTAGTAGAAGCAATGTTTTCTGGAACACCTGTAGTCTCAACTAACTGCGAAAGCGGCCCTGCCGAGATCTTGGCGGATGGCAAATATGGACATCTTGTAGCAGTAGGCCATGCTGAGGCGATGGCCCAAGCTATTGTTGATACGCTTCAGAAAAAATCGGTAAGTCCTGAAGTGCTGAAACAGAGAGCCAGCACATTTTCCTTAGAAAATTCATTGGCAAAATATATGGAGCTGCTAAAAGTTTAATGTTTTGAATAAATATTATGCGCCGTCAGAAACTGGGATGTTGTCTAATTGGCCCTTCCAATTAGTTTATTTGGAAATAGCCAGATGGATTTTCCGCTTCTAGACAAAGGTTTTTGCCAGTTCTATTTTTGACTGGACCACACTTTACTTCGAATCAGTCAAGCGTGGATGGATATCTTTGCATGTGCCCTTAGCCTTTATTGTTCCAGATGCAGGCGTAGTGAGAGCATATTAGGGAAGTAGAGATTTGGACAGATGGGGCTATGGCTTAAGAGGCGATCGCCCCCGTCAATCGATCGATGGCGCGATCGCCGCCAAAGCGCTGGGCAATGATGTCGTCGTAGGTGTCGGCGATGGTCACCACCGAGAGAATGCAGGTCTGTAGCTCCATCAAATCCATGTTTTCGCCGCCGAGCACGCTCTCCGAAAAGAGTACCTGGTTGGCCTCGTCGAGGTGGAAAGCTCCAAATCGCATGCGGCGGTTTTCGGTGAGCAGAAAGTGCATCAGTTCATAGTCGATGGTGCTGCCGATGGTGACGCAGCTGGTGGCCCGCACCGTAGCCAAGTCGGCTTTTTCCCAGGGGTGCACTTCCCAGGGCAGCACTTCGATCTCAACTAGGGTAGAGCCGTAGAGAATGTCGAACTGGGGTTTGTCGGGGTAGACCCTCAGGCTGTCTTTGAACAGGACAGCGGTCTGGAGATAGTCGGCAACCTTGGTGTAGGTGAGCGCCTGGACGTTGCTGATAAAGGAGATGGCCATAGGGACTTTTGGATTGGCGATTTTGGATTTTGGCGGGGACTGCGGGGTACAAAAACTGGGTTTCTTTGCCACCGGAGGACTCACCTGTGAAGCTCCCAGAAGAAACCCAGTTTTTAGTCCTACATCATGAACATTTTTTGGTCGAGGGATTTAGGCGCGTGGGCGTCGACGTACTGCTGGGGGCTTTCGTCCGATTCCAGCCGACCGTCTACCAGGTTGATGATGCGATCGGCGACGTCGAGAATGCGGTTGTCGTGGGTGACCATGAGGATGGTGCAGCCCTTTTCGTCCGCTAGGTGCTGCATCAGCGTCACCACGTCGCGGCCCGACTTTTTGTCGAGGGCAGCGGTGGGCTCATCGGCGAGAATCAGCTGGGGCTGGTTGACCAGGGCGCGGGCGATCGCCACCCGCTGCTTTTGCCCCCCGCTCAGCGCCGCCGGTTTATAGTCGGCCCGATCTGCCAGCCCCACCTGACTGAGAATATCCACCGCCAGCCGCCGCTTGCCGCGAAAGTTACCGGTAAGCTCTACCGCCATCTCCACATTTTGGGCCGCCGTCAGCGACTCAAACAGGTTGTGAGCCTGAAAGATAAAGCCAATGTTGCGGCGAGTTTCGACCAGCTGGCGGTTGCCCATGCCCACCAGCTCTTTGCCCAGCACCTGCAAGCTGCCCTCGGTGGCCGATCGCAGCGCCCCAATCAGGGTCAGCAGCGTGGTTTTGCCCGAGCCCGAAGGCCCGGTCATAATCACAATCTGGCCGGGGTGCAGATCGAGGCTGATGTCGAAGAGCACCTGTTTGCGCAGATCGCCCCGGCCAAAGAAGTAGTCGAGGTGACGCACCTGCACCGAGCTGGTGGTGGTCTCGGGAGCGGTAGATGATGGAGACAATGGCGTAGTACTCATAGACCAAATACCTCTGCGGGGTCAGTACGCTGCACCTTGCGCACGGCAACAGCGCCAGAAATCAAACACATAATGAAGGTAGCTAAATACAGGTTAACCACTCGCGCTAGGGTCATCTTAAACAGCAGGCCGGTGACGGCAGCGCCCAGGTTGTAGAACAGGGCGCTGACCAAAAAGCCCGGAATAAACCCTAGCACCGAGAGAATAATCGCCTCCTGAATTACCACCCCAAACAGGTAGGCGTTGTCGTAGCCGATCGCCTTGAGGGTGGCGTACTCCGACCAGTGGTCAGCCACATCGGTATAGAGAATCTGGTAGACGAGAATGATGCCCACCACAAACCCCATGGCCGTCAGCAGCGAAAACACAAAGCCAATGTTGGTGTTGGCTTCCCAGTAGGTGCGCTCGCGGGCAATGAAACCCTCAGGCCCCTCCATCGGCAAGACCAATACGTCCTTAGGCAGACCCTCGGCGAGAGTCTGCACCAGACTGTCGATGTCGGTGCCAGGGGTCACCCGCAGCAGGCCAATGTCGGCGGTGGCAAAGCTGCGCTCCTCTTCTTCGGGGCCGCGATTGGCAAAAAACCGCAGAAAGTTTTGGTCGCTCATGATTAAGTTGCCGTTGCCCGAGGCAAAGTCGGTGCCCAGGCTAAAGGTGCCCACAATGCGAATCTCGCGGTCAGCCAGCTCGGTAACCACCCCGGTCTCGCGGGGGCCGACCTCATCGCGCGATCGCTCATCGATCATGGCGGTGTTGGGCAGCCGCAGGTCTTGCTGCCGGGCCAGCACCTCGGGCATAGGCAGCACCGGGTCGGAGGGGTTGTAGGCGATCACCCGCACCGGGCGGGTTTTGCGGGTGTCGGGGTTTTTCCAGCGGGCGTCGCTGAGGTAGATGGCGTAGGCTCCCTCCACGCCGTCAAAGGCCTGGGCCTGGTAGAGGCGGCGGCGGGCAAAGGAGCGGGGTACAAACATATTCTCCTTCAGCCGGTTGATGATTACGATTTCGCCGTTGAGCTTTTCGAGCAGCTGGGTTTGGCTGTCGTAGAGGGCGTTTTTAAAGCCGGTGAACAAAAACATCAGCAGCACCGCAAAGGCCACCCCGGCCATGGAGGTGAGAAACTTCTTGCGATCGTGAATCAGGTTGAGGAGGGCGAGGGGAGTCCGCTGCATGGCGATGGTGAATTGGCGATTTTAGTAGCGGTAGGGTGGGCATTGCCCACCATTGACCTCTATGCCTAAACGGATCGTTGGCTGGGTTGAGCTGGCTGGTTAAGCGGGGGTGGGAGGTGGGCATTGCCCACCCTACTCAGAGGCTGCTGAGCCCTCTCCATCGGTCGGGGGCAATCCAACAAGACTTGGCTAGACAGCTTCGACATCGGCTGATCAACGGCGGGAAACAGCAGGGGAACTAGTCGCTTGGTCATGCGGGCCGTCCTTAGGGAATGGGTGAGTTGCACGGTTGTGGCAGGGGAAAGCCGCCTCCGGCAGCGGGCGCAAGCCAAACAATGACAGGCCGACAAGCCCCCAAAATCCCAAGTCCAAATTCTAAAATTCATGCAAACACCTCCGCCGGGTCAGCCGTGACGGCCTTACGCACCGAAATCAGCCCCGATAGTGCACACATCAGCACCGTTAGGGAAAACACAAAAATCACTCGAAACACGGTCATCTGCATGGGCAGAGTGCCCGCCGTGGCGTTGTAGGCCAGTTCGTAGAGCCCTAGCGCCAAAATTAGCCCCGGCACGTAGCCCATCAATGCCAGCAGCAGCGCCTCCTGAATCACGGTTTTGAACAGGTAGCTGCCGCTGTAGCCGATCGCCTTGAGGGTGGCGTACTCCCGCAGGTGGTCGCGAATGTCGGTGTAGAGAATTTGGTAGACAATCACGGTGCCCACCACAAAGGAGACCAGCACCCCCAGGCCAAAAATGAAGCCGATAGAGGTGGTTTGAATCCAAAATCGGCTCTCTTTGGCAATGATTTCGGGTTTGGTGTAGACTTCCACATCGGCGGGCAGCTGGTCTTGCAGGGCGGCTTTGACCCGCTCGGTATCGGCACCGGGCTCTAGCAACACCAGCCCCAGGTTGATCTGGTTGAGCGATCGCGGGTCAAAGAAGCGGCGAAAGTTTTGGTCGCTCATGATTAGCGTGCCGTCGGCGGCAAAACCACCCCCCAGATCGTACTGACCAACGACAGTAATGCGGCGGCGATCGGCTTCGGTTTCGAGGCCCACGGTCTGGGGGCCAAACTCGGGGCGCGATCGCCGGTCAATAAAGGCGCTATTGGGCTGCTGCAACACCTGCCGTTCCGCCAGGGTATCGAGCTCGGGCATCAGAAACACCGGGTCGCTGGGGTTAAAGGCATAGACAAACATGGCCCGGCTGAGACTGGTTTCGGGATTTTTCCAGAGAGCGTACTCGGCATAGAGGGGCATCACCTGCTGCACTCCCTCAATGCCCGCCGCCTGGTACAGTCGCTCGCGGGGAAACGCCTTAGTCGAGCTAATTTCGAGGGACTGGGGGGAAATCAGAAAAATATCGCCGTTGAACTGATCGTAGAAGTTGGTGGTAGTGCTGACCAATGCCCCCAAAAAACCTAAATTCATAAACATCAGCAGCACCGCAAAGGTAACCCCGGCCACCGCTACCAGCAGGCGGGGGCGATCGTGGCGCAGGTTGTACCAGGCCAGGGGAATGCGGGGTAGAGAAGGAAATTTCATCGCTAGGACTCAATGTCAATGGCGACATCAACCTGGAGGTTGGTGAGGGCCGCCACCGCATCGCTCTGGTCAACCTGCACCCGCACTTCGACCACGCGAGCGTCGGCGTTGGCGGCGGGGTCGTCGTCGAGCACGTCGTTTTTGGCAATTTGCAGGCCAATTTCGGCGACGGTGCCGGTCAGGGTTTCACTAAAAGCACCGTTGCGGCTGGTGATGGTGGCGGGCTGACCCAGCTCAACCAGGCCAATGTCGGTCTCGTAGACCTCGGCCACCACCACCATCTGGCGGGTGTCGCCTAAAGCCAAAATCGGGCCATCGGCAGGCGCTACGGCCTCCCCAGGGTAGGCAAAGACATCGAGCACCTGGCCGGCCTGGGGCGATCGCACGATGGTGCGGGCCAGCTGGGCTTCGGCCAGGGCCAAATTTTGGGCGGCAGAGTCAACCTGGCTGGCCACCTGGGCGCGGGTAGTGGTGGCTCGGGCAGAGTCGACCTGAGCTTGAGCGTTTCTAATGTCGCTGAGGCGAGCCTGCTCCAGCCGCTGCTTAGTCGCCTGGGCGTTGCCCAGATCGGCGCGCAAACTGTTGACGGTGGCCTGCTGGCGATCGAGCTCCTGGCGAGAAATCGCCCCCGACTCGTTGAGTTCTTGAAATCGAGCCAGGTCAATTTCAGCCACGCTCAGCTCGGCCTGGAGGCTCTCAACGGCAGATTGCTGGGCGGCGATCGCGGCCTGCTGCGGCCCGTCAATCTGACCAACCCGAGTGCTGGCCTCCTGCACCTGGGAATTGCCTAACGTCGTTTCGGCGGCGAGATGGGCGCGGGCCTCGGCCAGCTGGCTGGCGGCCACATCGCGCTCGGCTCGGCGCACGTCGTAGGTGTCGAGGTAGGCCAGTACCTGCCCTGACTGCACCTGGTCGCCCTTCTCCACCTCCAGGCGATCGATCCGCCCAGCCTCAGCTGTCGCTACGTCGATAACGCGGCTGGCGGGCTCAATTCGCCCCAGAGCCACCACCTTCACCTGCTGCGGGGGCGGCAGCTCGGCCTGTTCGCGGGCGGCCTGGCGACTTTGCATGACGTTGCGCACCGCTACGGTAGTCCCTGCCCCCACGAGCAGCAGGGCACCAATCAACAGCCAAAAACTCGGCTTTCTCCAAGGCTGAACCGGGTGGGTAGACATAGGCGCATAGGACAACTGCACTGAATTTAACTGAACGGTGTAGTTTAGTCAATGGGCTCAGGCAGCAGAATTGGAGCGAGACCCAGGGGCGATCGCAAGGGTATTTACCCCAACTACTTCGGGCAGCGAGGGCCACTCAGCTCTGGCCCTCAACGGCCTCTATGGGGGAGGTGACAGTGGGTCTCCAACGCTTGCAGGCATAGCCGTAGAACCTCCAGTGGACGGATCCTCCACTGGAACCTCAACCGTTAGGGGAACTTCAGCGGGCGGAGAAGCCGTATCCAGCATCTCTGGCAGGGGATTGACCACACCGGGCGGCGTATCGTTAAAGCGCCTCAGTTCTTCTACCGGGGTGGGGGGAACGGTGACAAGCGCGTCTTCTGCGCCCTGGATGCTGGCCCCAGCGGCAAAATCGTTGATCAGAACCGGGTCTAAAATTGCGTTTTCGGCATCAAAGGGAGCCTGCTGGCCTAGGGCTTGCAGTAGATCGGGCCGCAGAGCAGCCAAGGGGTCATTCGGGGCCGGGCGGTAGCTGGGGTTGTCCAGTTGTAGACCGGCCATCAAGTCGCTGGTTTGATAAAACTCCAGCAGATCAAACTCGACCACCTGCCAACTCCCCCCGCCTACGAAGGCCATTTGCCCCCCGTAGAGGGCTAGCTCCTGTTCCGTCTCGGCCGCCGTCACCAAGACGGGGGTAGGCGCGTCGGCCAGGGCCATCACCAGCGTGAGCTGCCGAGAGGGCACGTAGCGCACCACTATGCCCGTGCTGTTGAGCCCCACGGTGGCGTTGGGGGTCTCAATAGTCGTTCGCCCCTGGTCGGGGGGGACAAACACCGCCACCGTGCCGCGGTTGAGCCGCAGGCTGCGGGTGTCGGGCCAAAACCGCAGGCTGGCCTGACCGCCTACCCGAGTCAGCGACCCGTCGTTAAACAACACCTCGGCCTTGGCCGAAGCGCTGGTGTTCAGGGTTTCCCCAGGGCAAAAGCAGTCGTCTACCGTCGCCGAGCGGGCGCTGCCGCCAACGGAAACCAGACTGACCTGATGGGTGCTAGACCTCAAATTGGCCCAGGCCCAGGGCACCTCTGCCAAAGCCGGAGATGCGATCGCAGCACCACCGACTACCGCCAGCAGCACCGCCGAAAAACCATCGGTACGAAAAACCATAGCTCAGTGAAGAGTGACCACGAATTACAGCAAGCCTGAGGCCTTGAGGTAGATGCGGCCAAATGCCCTAGCCCCCAACCGGCCAGGACAATTGTCGGTAGAATACCCCAACAGTGACAGTCCAGCGCCAGGGGCAACACCCTCAACCCAAACTCAGTGCAGCGCCACCGCGGCTCTGCCAAACTAAAGCCACTATCTAAGCGGGGATCTAGCTCTATGGTAGGGTTCGGGCAACCCGGTTCGGGGCCGATTCATAAATCTTGTGCCCCATCTAGATTAAATCTTTAATGAATGTAGGCCTTTCTTTCAGGAATCAGCAGCAAGATCAGTGATTCTGCTGGTGACGGGACAACAAACGGTATATCCAGGCAGACTCCATTGGCTAAGCGGTACCCCCCCCTCCCCCTGGCGTTAATTAGTTTTTGCCTTTTCTGTGGCGGCGTCCTGCCGGGCCGCGCCAGGGCAGATCAGCCTAGCCCCTCGGCGGCGTCCGTCGTCCCTACGGCGGTGAATGGCAAATCGGCCCCCGATGTGGTTTTGCTCCCGCCCCAAAGTCCATTACCTACCCCACCGGCTCTGGCCGGGGAGACCAATGAGCCCCTCGGCGAACGCGGCCAGGCCGCTCGGAGGGAGGCGGCTGAGCCGTCTGGCGAATCGTCGGTCAATGTGCCGAGCCTTAACCCGACCGCTAGGGACGCGATCGCCCCCGATCCAGCCCTGGCGACCAACGCCTACCTGACGGCTGCCGCCGCCCTAGCCCCAGCGACCCCAGCGGCCCCAGCCCTGCCGCCACCCCCCGCCCCCCTGGCCCAGCTCGACCCCAGTGACGACCCCCTGGCCCAAGACCCAGAGCTGGGGGTCATTCAGGTGCGCAGCCTGCTAGAAGACAACGACCTGGGGATTTTGCGCATTCGCGATCAGCCTCAGATTCCGGTGGCGACGGCGCGGCCCCCCGCCAAGATCGGGTTTTTGTCGGCCCGCCTGGCGATCGCCAGCAGCGACAATATTTTGCTGGCCGTCAACGATGTTGGCGGGCTGACCGGCGACATTTTTCTGCGCCCCTCAGTGGCCTTTGGTGTTTACCCCTCCCTGGGGCCTCAAACCGCTTTAATCGCCACCGCTGACTATGGACTACAGCGCTACGGTGCTCAGTCATCTCTCAACTACGACGATCTGCGGCTGCGGGTGGGCTTGCGCCAGGGGTTGACCCCCCGCAGCTACGGACAGCTAATTTTCACCTACCAAGAGCTGTATCGCCCCGGCGGCAACCGAGGCCGGTTTTTCAAAAATACGGCGCTGGGGCTCACCCTGGGTCGTCGCGACCCGATTACCCCCAGACTGGCCCTCGACACCTACTATCTGATTCAGTTCAACGGTGCCCAGTCCACCAGCAGCGGCACCGCTACCGACTTCAGCCGTCTCTTTCAATCGGCTGGCGGCTACCTGGGCTACGACGTTACCCCCCAGATCCAGGCGGGCATCAGCTATCAGCTCAACTTCATCGACTACACCGCCCAAGATCGCTACGACACCTTTCAGCAGGTGCTGGGGCAGGTGGTCTACCGCATCACCCCCAACCTGCGCTTCAACGTCTACGGCGGCGTTAGCTTTGGCCGCTCCTCTGAACCTCGGGTGCGATTTAACGACACGTTCTTTGGCGCGGCGATCGATGCCACGATACCCTTGTTTTAGCCAGATTTTGTTGTAAGGTCCCTGGGTCTACCGCATGGGTCACCGTTGCCAGCACCGTTTATGGTGGCTCGCCTTGGCGGCGGGTGGGCTGCTGGTAGCCTGTAGCGCCCACCGCCCCCTGGCCACTTCTGAAGCCCGCAGCTCCGTGGGCGACCCCGACACTCTGGTGGTGACCACCGAACCCGCCTTTCCTCCCTTTGTGTACCTCACCGCTACGGATGAACTGGTGGGTTTTGATGTCGATTTGATTACCGAAGTGGCCCAACGACTGGGGCTCAAGGTCTACTTTGCCTACATTCCCTTCGACGGGCTGATGGCTACCCTAGAGGCCGAAACCGCCGATGCCGCTGTAGACGCCATCACCATTACGGCTCGACGCGATGAAACCATCGACTTTTCTCGGCCCTACTTTAGGTCAGGGCTGGCTATTGCTGTCCGCCGCGACGACCCCAGCATTACTTCCCTGCAAGATTTGTCGGGCAAAAAAATTGCCGTCAAGCTGGGCACCACCGGGGCTGATCTG
The DNA here is from genome assembly GCF_034932455.1 of Leptolyngbya sp. CCNP1308. Lineage (NCBI taxonomy): Bacteria > Bacillati > Cyanobacteriota > Cyanophyceae > Leptolyngbyales > Leptolyngbyaceae > Leptolyngbya > Leptolyngbya sp. CCNP1308. The sequence continues at coordinate 15,090 of NZ_JAYGIH010000017.1, forward strand.
GCAGGTCAGGTGCCTAACACCCAGCTGGTCACCTTTGATTCGGCAGAAAAGGCGTTGATGGACTTAGAAAAGGGCAATGTGGATGCGGTGATCAAAGACAAGCCCACCACCCTCGGGATGATTGAGCTGGCCAACCTACAAAACGTGCGTCTGCTCGATGACCTGCTGACGGAGGAATACTACGGCATTGCCCTACCCCCCGGTTCACCCAACAAGCCTTTGATCGATGCCACCCTCGACGCCATGCTGGCCGACGGCACCATTGCCGAGTTACATCGCAAGTGGTTTGGCTACGACCCTGAACCCGTCCCGGAGGCGGGGTACTGAGACTAGAACAGGTTGACCACTTGCTCGCAGTCAAAAGCCCTCTGAGAGCTAAAGATGCAGGTCGTTGAGCCAGGGATCTTGGCAGCCGGCCTCTGCCGCAATTCTGCATCGCCTGATCAACGTTTTGGAAATCTTCCCAAAAGCTCAATCATCAAAAGTGCGCCACCGCTGGCAAAAACGCCGCCGAACATACCTTGAGCCACCCGAACCTTAGGCGCTTCGGTGAGGCAGTGTCCGGGCAATGTTTCTGATGTGCTACAGGCTTGGTTTTCAACCCGCGCTGCGCCGCCGCCCAAGAGAATACCCATTCCGAGAACCAGGGTGGCTCCCCACAGCAAACTGTTTTTTTCGCGTTGAATAAACATTTCGGTAGTTGACAAATGGTGAATTTAGAATGCCCAATTACGTCATCGTTGATAACGTGCGATCGCCATCGGCTGCTTCACATTGAGCCTGAGCCTTGGAGCTAACCCACTGTTTTGGGCAAGCCAGGGCGGAGGGGCTATCTTTCTGCCGAACCATCCTCAGGCTAGAGCCCGCCTACTGCTTACCCCTTCTAAACTGAGGGCATTGCCGGATCAGTGCGGTTGTAGCTGGTGGGCAATGTCTCATTTGCCCGGCTCAAGACCTCAATGGTTACCGTTTCGCCTCAGCTTGCAGACAGTGCAGATTCCGAGTTGGCATTGCCTTCGGTAACCATTGCCGAACCCGCCCAGGCGGCGCGCTCGGCTGGGCTACGCTACGTCTGCGACGATCGCCCCGGCTTTGGGCGGCGGCGGTGCGGCAAGGGGTTTACCTACCTGGATGAAGGGGGCGATCGCATCTCAGACACCGCCGAGCTCAAGCGGCTCAAAGCCCTGGTCATTCCCCCCGCTTGGGAAGACGTGTGGATTTGCCCCTTCCCCAACGGCCACCTGCTCGCCACTGGCCGCGACGCCAAAGGGCGCAAGGTCTACCGCTACCATCCCGACTGGCGCACCGTGCGCAACCAGACCAAGTTCGACCGGCTAATTCCCTTTAGCTACGCCCGCCCTCTTATTCGCGAGGTTACCGATGGCCATCTGCGCCAGCGGGGTCTATCGCAAGAAAAGCTGCTGGCGGTTGTCGTGCGGCTGCTAGAGGCCACCGTAATTCGCATTGGCAATGACGAGTACCGAGAGCAAAACCAGTCCTTTGGGCTGACCACGCTGCAAAATCGCCATGTGGATGTGGGGGTCAGCAAAATTCGCTTCAATTTTGTCGGCAAAAGCGGTGTTGAGCACGAGATTGAACTGAGCGATCGCCGCCTGGCCCGCGCCATCAAGCGCTGCCAAGAGCTGCCTGGCCAGCAGGTGTTTCAGTACCTAGACGAGGCGGGTCATCGCCAGACCATCAGCTCCGACGATGTCAACGCCTACCTGCAAACCATTACCGGGGAAGAGTTCACCTCTAAGGATTTTCGCACCTGGGCCGGTACCGCCTGCACAGCCCAAATTCTCAATGAATTGGGGAAACCCACCTCAAAGACCCAGGCCCAGGCCAATATTCGTGAGGCCATTAAAGGGGCGGCCCAGCATTTGGGCAACCGAGTGGCCACCTGCCGCAAATTTTACGTACACCCCACCGTGACCCAGGCCTACGAAGCAGGCTGGCTGCTAGAGGTCTGGCAAGCGGCAGCAGAGTCTCCCAGCGATCGCGATTTAACAGCTGAAGAAAAAGCCTTAGTGGCGGTGCTGAGACATAGCCAACAACAAAAATAAAAAGAGGGTCAACAGCAAGAGGCCTCGAAAGCCCCCTTTTTAAGGGGGCCGCGCAGCGGGGGATCTTCACCCTGCGGCGTAGTAGAGATCCCCCCTGCCCCCCTTAAAAAGGGGGGTTAAGATTGGCTAAATTAACCGCTGCAAGACCATGAGCGATCGCGCCGCCACCGAAATCATTTGATCGCCCGTCACCAGCCGTTTCTCAGTCACAAATCGAGGTTCCGTCGTATCGATTACCACTGACCACTCATAGGGCTGAAATAGTTCGGCTAGCTTAAAGTCAATCGCCTCATAGTGGGCATTAAAAAACATTAAAAAGTCGTTGTCGCTAATGCGCTCCCCCTGTTTGCCGGGGCTGGGGATCTTGTCGCCGTTGAGAAAGACGGCGATCGATTTAATGTAGCCAATTTCCCACTGCTCCTGGGTCATCTCGGCACCGTCGGGGTTGTGCCAGCTAATATCAGTCACCCCAGAGCCGTGGATGGCCTGCCCCTGGAACCACTTACGCCGCCGAAACACCGGGTGTTGCCGCCTAAAAAAGATCAGCTCTCGGCAAAAATTGATCAGGTCTTCGTTGCCCTTGGGCAGTTTCCAGTCAAACCACGAGACTTCATTGTCTTGGCAGTAGGCGTTGTTGTTGCCCCCCTGGGTGCGGCCAATTTCGTCGCCGCCCAAAATCATCGGTACCCCCTGCGACAGCATCAGGGTGGTCAAAAAGTTGCGGCGCTGCTGCTCGCGCAGCTGTAAGACCTCTGGGTCATCCGTCGGCCCTTCTACGCCACAGTTCCAGGAGGAATTATTGCTTTCCCCATCCTGGCTGTTTTCGCCGTTGGCTTCGTTGTGCTTGTCGTTGTAGCTCACCAGGTCGTTGAGCGTAAACCCGTCGTGGGCGGTAATGAAGTTAATGCTGGCGTTGGGCTGCCGCCCATTCATTTGAAAGTAGAGATCAGGGCTGCCGGTGAGGCGATAGGCAAACTCGCCCAGGGTTTCATCCTGCCCGCGCCAAAAGTCGCGCACCGTATCGCGGTAGATGCCATTCCACTCCGACCAGTTGACGGGGAAGTTGCCCACCTGGTAGCCGCCCATGCCCACATCCCAGGGTTCAGCAATTAGCTTTACCCCCGCCAGCAGCGGGTCTTGGTGAATTAGGTCAAAAAAGGCCGACAGCCGATCGACGTCGTAGAGTTCGCGCGCCAGGGCCGAAGCCAAGTCAAACCGAAAGCCATCGACATGCATTTCGCCCACCCAGTAGCGCAGGCTGTCCATAATCAGCTTGAGCACCTGGGGGCTGCGCATGTGCAACGAGTTGCCGCAGCCAGTAAAGTCCATGTAGTAGCGCGGGTCATCTTCTACCAAGCGGTAGTAGCTAACGTTATCCACCCCGCGCAACGAGAGGGTCGGCCCCATGTGGTTGCCCTCCCCGGTGTGGTTGTACACCACGTCGAGAATCACCTCAATGCCGGCCTGGTGAAGGGCTTTTACCATATCTTTGAATTCTCTGACCTCATCCCCCAGGGCATCGCCAGAGCTATAGCCGGAGAAGGGCGCAAAGAAGTTGAGCGAGTCATAGCCCCAGTAGTTGCGCAGCCCCTTATCGACCAAGTGGCCAGGGCGCGAGAGAAAGTGGTGAATCGGCATCAGCTCAACGGCGCTAATGCCCAGCCGCTGCAAATGCTCAATGGCAACGGGGTGGGCCATACCGGCGTAGGTACCCTGCAATTCCTTAGGAATATCGGGATGCCGTTTGGTAAACCCTTTGACATGCACTTCGTAGATGACGGTTTCGTGCCAGGGGGTGCGCAGCAGGGTGTCGTCTTCCCAGTCAAAGGTTTCATCGACGACGACCGACTTGGGCATCAAGGCCGCGCTGTCGAGGTCAGAAAAGGAGAGGTCGTCGTCGGGGCTGTCCCAGTCGTAGCCAAAGATCTCAGGCCCGCTGCCCACTTCCCCCGAAATCGCTTTGGCGTAGGGGTCGATCAGCAGTTTGTTGGGGTTGAAGCGGTGGCCTTCTTCGGGGGCGTAGGGTCCGTGGACCCGGTAGCCATATTCTTGACCGGGGCCAATGCCGGGCAGGTAACCGTGCCAAACGAAGTTGCTGACTTCGGTGAGGGGAATGCGGGTTTCGGTGCCGTCTTTATCGAAGAGGCAGAGTTCAACCGCTGTTGCATGCTCAGAAAATAAAGCGAAGTTAGTGCCTTTGTGATCCCAATGGGCACCCAGGGGGTAAACATCGCCGGGCCAAACTGCAACGTGCATAGGGGAAGAATAGTATGGATAAGTGGCAGAGAACTTAGGCAGAATTCAGGGTTCTGAGCAGAACCAAATAGCCTCTTCCCGCGAGTTTAACTGGGAACAAGGCTATCTTAAGCTGACTTCTCAACGATGTATTAGGAGATGCTAAAAAAGTAGCAAAGTCTGTGTCGCTGGGAATCTATCTAGGGAAGGACAACAGGTCTGTGATCCTAGGCTACGCAAAACGCCCAGCACTAAGTGGGTGGGCTAATTCAAAAGTAGGATGGGTTAGCGGTAGCGTAGCCCATGCGGGCGTTGGGTTACCCTGCGGGAAGCAAGCTACGGGCCTCAACCCAACCTACATCGACTATAGCTTCAATGGCTTTTATTGCACGACCTGCCGCCTGTAGTTTCACCATAGGGCAGCGGTCTGACCGCTGCGGCCTTAGAGGGAGGTGTTGTGATCACAAAGAGGGGGATAGCTAATCTGATTTAGCCATCCCCCTCTCGTGTTTTTAAGTCAACAGGTTGTAATTAGGCGGCCATATCGCTGGCTTTGGGGCGGCGTTTGCCCATGGCTTTGAAGCGTTCGCCCAGCTGGTCGGCTACGCTCTTGAGGCCGGGGGAGTGGCGGGCGGCGGTTTTAACGTAGTCGTAGACCAGCAGGCTACCGATCATCGATTCGCTGCCGACGGCGAGCAGGGTGTCGTCAACGGTTTCGGTGAGCTGCTCTAGCAGTCCCAGCACTTCGCTGAGGGCGACGGTGAGCTGGTAGTCGCGGGTAAACTCGGCAATGTCAAATTTGCCGGGGACAATGTCGGGGTTGTTTTGGGTGGCGGTGACGCTGTTGCGCACAAAGGCGAGGCTTTTGTCGCCCATTTTGAAGCGCTTACGGCGTTCGTCGGGGGTGAGGTTGATGAGAAAGGGCAGTTGGTTTTGAATGACGGCGATCGCCCCTTTGATCTCGGCCATGGCCGGGTCTGAAATGGTGGCACTGATGTTGTCGTACGGCATACCCTGATGTCTCCTTCAGTTATAGATAGATGCGGGTTATGGTGGCCTGAGCGGGCAGAACGTTTGCATGGTTTGCTCGGTCATAGGTGAAACATTCCCTGCGATCGGTGGGGGAGCGCGAAAGATACCTTCACGCTGGAGCGATTCAGCCATTAAGCTAACAAACCCCCCTTTTTAAGGGGGGCAGGGGGGGATCTCCACCACACCGCAGAGTAAAGATCCCCCGCTGCGCGGCCCCCTTAAAAAGGGGGCTTTCAAGACCTTGTTCTCTACCCCCCCTTTTCAAGAGGGGCAGGGGGGATCAAAATCCGTACCTAGAGCAATCAGTCAAAATGAGGTCATTAGCAGCATGGGTAGAGATCCTCCTTGATCCCCCTCAAAAAGGGGCTTTGGATAGCCGATGACAAACCTCAACGATAGCGACTTTCACCTTCCCTACAATCCAGCCCTCATTGCTAGGGCCAAAGAACTGCGGCAGAACATGACTTCAGCCGAGAAAAAGCTGTGGTATCAATACCTGAAGACATTTAAATATCGTGTTTTAAGGCAGCGACCCATTCATCACTTCATCGTTGATTTCTACTGCCCTCAGTTGAAGTTAGTCATCGAAATTGATGGAGATAGCCACTCAAGCGAAGACGCCCAAGCCTATGATGCTGAAAGAAGTGCCACCCTGGAGGGATATGGGCTAAATGTGGTTCGCTTTACAAACCGGCAGGTGCTATATGAGTTCGAGTCTGTCTGCGAAGCTATAGCAGCGCTACTCTAACCCCCCTTTTTAAGGGGGGCAGGGGGGATCTCTAACCACGCCGCAGAGTAAAGATCCCCCGCTGCGCGGCCCCCTTTTTAAGGGGGGTAAAAGTCCCCCTTAAAAAGGGGGATTTAGGGGGATCTCCACTTTTGCTACAAGAAATAGGACTTTTCAAACATCCGGCTCTACGGGAATGAGTATGCTGATGTAGTCGATACTATACCGAGTCGTTATGGTGCCTCTGCTCACGGAATTACTAGGTCTATCTGGTGTTGATGTCGAGTCTTATGAGGCCACTGAGGACAGC
>NZ_JAYGIH010000018.1:0-19639 GCF_034932455.1 Leptolyngbya sp. CCNP1308
CGAGGCAATCGCTCGACTCAAGGCGTTTAGCAGTGCTCACTGGCGGGCGGCGATGGGCGATCCGGCGATGGCCTAACCAAAAGGCTCTGTCCAGCCCTCGCTGATTTTTTCAGCAAACCCTATTTAGCCGTGGTAATCACCGCCAGGCGCAGCTGGCCCTGCTTCAGACCTTTCAGATCAGACACCGCCATCTCAAACTGGTCGAGGCCGTCAAAAATTTCCTGGCAGGTTTCTAACAGCTTCTGCCCCGCCTGGGTGAGGTAGAGGCGCTTGCCGATCTGCTCAAACAGGGGCAGCCCCACCGCCTTGGTGAGCTGCTTCACCTGAATCGACACCGTGGGCTGGGTGAGGTAGAGTTCTTCGGCGGCCCGGGTAAAGCTGCCGTGGCGGGCCGTTGCCTCAAAGACCTTAAGCTGGTGCAGCGTAGCGTGAATCACCGGATAACCTCCCCAATCAAGCAACGGCGCTTTTGCATAGACGCCATTCTATCAAATTGGAATGACTTAGTCTGCTTTTTCTATGAATGCATTGTTGCGAAAAGACCCCGCTGGGGGGAAGACAGGCTGAAAAAGGGGTTTAAGGCGCAGGGTTTACGATGTAAGGGGCGGCCTTATACCTTGAACTCTACACCTTGAACCTTGCATTTCCTAAACCCTTAAGCACTGTCTGAGCTGCTAGCCGCCCGTCTTGATGGTGTCGATTTTGCGTACAAACAGGTCAGAGAAGATGGTGATCACCCGCCGGGGCCGGGTTTTGATATTGGCGCTGAGCGACATACCCGACTGCAGCTTCACGGGCTGCCCATCGATCGCAATCACCTGATCCCCCAGGGTAATTTCTGCCGGAAAGCGAAAGTTGGGGTTGATCTGGTCGGGGGGCAGTGCGTCAGAGCCAATCTGGGTCAGGGTGCCCTTGACATCGCCAAACTCGCTGTAGGGGAACGAGTCGATGCGCACATCCACCTCCATACCCTCGCGCACAAAGCCAATGTCGCGGTTGGTGATAAACACCCGCGCCACTAGGGCATCGCTGGGCACAATTTCGAGAATCGGCTCGGTGGAGTTGGCCACATAGCCCGCCTGGTTGGCCTTGAGGTTAAACACCGTGCCGCTGACCGGGGCGCGCAGCTCTTGGTAGGTGAGGGTCTGCTGAAGCTGGGCAATCTGGCTGTCGAGTTCTTGCAGGCGGTTGTCGTTTTCGAGAATGGTTTTGGTCAGCTGGCTGTCGAGGGTGGCAATCTGGTTGTCGTTGGCGGCAATGCGCTGCTGCAACTCGTCTTGGGAGGCGATCGAGGTATTGCGAAACTGCTCCTGGGCCTGGGCGATCGCTAGCTCCAGCCGCTCTGCTTCCTCCACCAAACGGTTCACCTCAGTCTGACTATTGTTCACCTCCTGCTCCTGCTGAAGGTACTGAATTTCAGCAATAGCCTTTTTATCTACTAGTATACTAATCCGATCGAGAATGTCCTGGTTGACACTCATGGCATCGCGGGCGTTGGCCAGTTGAGCTTGGGTCTGGGTGAGCTGGCGGCGTAGCTGATCAACCTCCAGGTTGGCAATGCTGAGGCGCGAGTTAAGTTCGGCATTGGAGGCGCGCAGGCGATCGCGCTGGGCAATCGGCAGGCTTTCCCCCGTCGCATCTCCGGCGAGCTGGGCGCGGTAGAGGGCGTTTTCGGCCACCAGAGCGGCGCGGTTGCTGGTCAGCTGCGCCAGGCCGGGGGCAATATCCACCGGGGCGCTGGCGTCGAGGTCATCGGCCAGCTGCGACTTGTAGTAGGCGTTTTCGTCTCGCAGCTTAGTGCGAATGGTCTCCAGCGAGGTGAGCTGGGCCTGGGTGGTTTCGGGGTCAAAGCGCAGCAGCGGGTCGCCCGCCTCCACGGTCTGCCCTTCGCTGACCAATACCTCCTGCACCACGCCGCCCACCGGGGCCTGCACCGGCTGCACCATGCCCTTGGGCTCCAGCTTGCCCTGGGCCGGTATGGCCTCCTCAAACTTGGCCAGACAGGCCCAGGCCAGGGAGAATGTCGTCACCCCCACCAACGTCCACACCACCGCCCGCGACCACCGGGGCGACTGGCGCAGAATCACCGGCTTGTCGAACTGCACCTTTTGCCGCGAGGGCTGGTTGGCGAGCACAGCGTCGCCGTTTGAGTCAGCGTTAGAGGTTTGGCTGGGGGGGAGGCTGTTAATGCGAACCATGGTTGTGGGTGGGGGAGTAGGGGAGGGAGGGAGTAGGGGGTGATGGAGAGTTTTTAATTTTTAATTTTGAATTGGAAGATTAAATTCAAAGTTCAAAATTAAAACTTATATTTCAAACGCCGCTGAGCTGCTGCTGATAGAGGGTGAAATAGCGACCCTGTAGTTCCATTAGTTCCCCATGGGTGCCCAACTCCACCGCTGAGCCCTGCTCCATCACCAAGATCTGGTCGGCCTGCTGAATGGTGTTGAGTCGGTGGGTAATGAAAAACACCGTGCGGCCCTCGGCCCAGCCCTTGAGGTTCATCGAGACCTGGTGCTCGGTGTCGTAGTCGAGGGCGCTGGTGGCTTCATCCAAAATCAGCAGGCGGGGGTTTTGCAGGATGGTGCGGGCGATCGCAATCCTCTGCCGCTGCCCCCCCGACAGGGTCGAGCCGCGCTCGCCGACGCGGGTGTTATAGCCCAGGGGCAAATCCATAATGAAGTCGTGGCAGCAGGCGGTTTTGGCCGCTTCGATGATCACGCTGGGTTCGGCGTCGGGGTTGGTGAGGGCAATGTTCTCCTGAATGGTGCCCTCAAACAGCAGGCTATCTTGCGGCACAATGCCGATCTGCCGCCTCAGGGAGTGCAGATCGACCTTGCTGATGTCGTAGTGGTCGATCAGAATGCGGCCCGACTCTAGCTCGTAAAGGCGGGGCAGCATCTTCATCAGCGTGCTCTTCCCCGAGCCGCTTTGGCCCACTACGCCAATGAAAATCCCGGCCGGGAACTCTAGGCTGACGCTGGCCAATTGCAACGGCCCCGAGGGGGCAAAGCGAAAGGCCACATTCTCGAAGGTGACCTGGCCAGTAATCTCCGGCATGGGGATCTGGTTGGCCTCATCGGCGTCGGTCTCTTGGGGGTGGTCGATGATGTCAGACAGCCGCTCCAGCGACAGGGCTGTTTCCTGAAAGTTTTGCCACAGCTGGGCCAGGCGCAAAATCGGCGCGGTCACGTAGCCCGAGATAATCCGAAAGGCGATCAGCTGACCCAGGGTGAGCTGCCCGTCCAGCACCAGCCAGGCCCCTACCCACAGCACCAGCAGGGCCGAGAGCTTGTTGAGAAAGTTGCTGGCGGAATTTGCCGTGGTGGAGGTGAGTACGGTGTTAAACCCGGCGCTGACGTACTGGGCGTAGCGCTCCTGCCATTTCCAGCGGGTGCGCAGCTCAATGTTCTGCGCCTTGACGGTCTGAATGCCCGACAGCGACTCCACCAAGAGCGACTGGGTGGCGGCGTTGCGCTCGGCCTTGATGCGCAGCTGCTTGCGCACAATCGGAGCTGTCAGCACCGTCACCAGCACAAACAATGGAATCGTCGCCAGGGCCACCAGGGTGAGCAGCCAGCTGTAGATGAACATCACCACGATGTACAGCACCGAGAACACCGCATCGAGCACTACCGTCAGCGCCGTGCCGGTGAGGAACTGGCGAATATTCTCTAGCTCGTTGATGCGGCTGGAGAGTTCGCCCACGGGGCGTTTGTCGAAATAGCGCAGGGGCAGGCGAAACAGGTGATCGATAATCTCTGACCCCAGGGCCATGTCGATGCGGTTGGTGGTATCGACAAATAAATAGGTGCGCAAACTGGTGAGCAGGGCTTCAAAAATGGCCACCACCACCAAGAAGACCCCCAGCACTTGCAGGGTATCGACGCTGTTTTGCACAATCACCCGGTCGATGATGATCTGCACCATCAGCGGGTTGGCCAGGCCAAACAGCTGCACAAAGAACGAGGCCACAAACACCTCAATCAGCACCCAGCGGTACTTTTGAATCGAGGGCCAAAACCACTGCAAGCCAAATTTTTGCTGGGGGGTTTCGCGGGTAGGTTCGAGCAGCAGTACCTCACCGCTCTCGCCCCAGGCTTCGGCAAAGCTCTCGGGGGTGCGGCGGATGACACCCACCTCGGGATCGCCCAAAATATAGGCTTTTTCGCTGGTTTCGTAGAGTACTGCAAAGCTCTCCTGCCAGCGGATCAGGCAGGGGGTATTGAGGCGGCCAAAGGCTCCTACGGGCACGCGCACCAGCTGGGTTTTGAGGCCCATCATCTCGCTCACCGAGCCGCAGATCGGTAGGGAAAGTTGGCCCATGCGCTCGTGCTGGCTGGCCAAAATGCGGCGAATCACATCCTTGCGAAAGGGCATGGAAAACTGCTGGCTGAGCATGTCGAAGCAGGCCAGCGCCCCATCGACCTCGCCCCGGCCTCGCGCGAAGGGGTAGCTGCGGCTGGGCGATTTCTCTAGGGCCGATGACGGCTGGCTACGGGGCACCAGATCGGCCTCGGTAGCGTAGGGAATGTTGTTGACATCCAGCACCTCTACGGGCCGGGCAACGGCTTCTGGCTCCAGATCGGAGGGCTCGGGCAGGGTTTCGGCCAGCACCGCCGGGGTCATGCCCAGCACCCGCGCCCCTTGGGGGCTGAGGATCTCCACAGGCCGATCGAGCGCCAAGGTTGATCCGACGGGAGTATTCAGCACGGTGCCACCGCTGAGCACCCAGGTAAGGGCGCGATCGAGCTGGCCTAGGTCGCTGGGGCCGGGGGGTAGGGTGACGATCGCCGATTCGTCACAGACAATCTGGGCCTTGGCCTTGAGATCGCCAACGTCGAGGGCGTGGGCCTTGGCGTGCTCGGCCACCAGGTCAAAGGCTTCGATGGCGTAGGTGCGATCGCGCACCTCCCCCCCAAACTCTGGATACTCGTTGAGCAGATTCAAAAATGTGTAAGACGGCAGCGTCAGCGCCAGCACCTCGCTTGAGGCAATCACCGTTTCGCAGGGCACCCCGCGAATTAAGCTGATTACTCCCAGCATTTCGCCTCGGCCAAAGCGCCCTAGGGTCACCGGCTGCTGGGTGCGCGGGTCGTAGCCCAAGAGCCTGGCCTGCCCTTCCAGCAGCACAATTACCTGCTGGGTGAGCACCTCTCGCCGCAGCAGCGGCTGCCCCACTCGGTATTTGAGCGGCTGGGCGGTTTGCAAGAGCTGCTGGAGCGCCTCGGCGGGCAGCCGGTCAAAGGGCTGCAAAGATTGAAACGTTTGCTGAATCGAAAGCGACGTTTGGGTCATGGGCCAGGCTGAAGAACGCACAGTGACCACCGGGCCAACTGTTGGGGAAACCGCAGTAGAAGGGTTAGCTACCAGATTTAACAAATACGCTGGGCTGCGATCGCTGGATGCAGCACATTGATACACAACGTAATTTTGCCTCGGTATTCTGAGCGGTCTGCCCTATGCTAAGCCGTTAGGCGTCCTCCCAACGATAACTCTGGGTTAAACGTCACCAAGTTGACTGATTAACCCTCATCTCGGTCGGCAGCCATGGGTCATTAGGCCACCTTACTGTGCCACTTTTACTCCCTGCCGCTTTCCATAGGCGGTCTATATAAAGCACTGGTAGCGTCTATACACAGAACACAGATAATTTTTGGATCACCCATCGATCGCTGCTATGCCTACGCTGACCTCTCGGTTTTCGGTACCTCGCTGGCTCCAGACTGGCACCCTTGCCCTGGGTCTAGGCCTCATGGCCGGGTGTGAAAACTACCCCGCCACGGGCAACACCGTCACCACCGGCACCTACGAAGCCACCGCCACTGTCACCCAAACCTGGCGAGCCGAGTACGCCCGCAGCTTTGATCGCCGCCAGACCATTCACATGGAAACTTTCGAGTCTAATTCTTTAGTCAACCGCAACGGGGTGCGCCCCGAGGGTGCCGCCACCGGCCCCGACGATGAGGGGTTGTACTGGCCGGCTCTGCCCCCTCGCCCCACCGCCGCCGATCTTGACAGCCGCAAGCGTGAACCCATCGAGCAGCGCACCGACCCCACCATATTTCGGGAAGTTGACTACGCTATCACCTTTGATTACAACGGCCAGCGGCGCACCCTGCCCACCACCCGCACCGTCTACCGTGAAGCCTCTAGCGCCTTTGCCGACCAGCAGGCTTTGGAGGTCACCTTTGGTCCCGGCGAGCAGAGCATTGGCGCGGCGCGGCGGATTGCCAACTTTGATCGCTAGCGTCGTTGCCTTACCCATCCACCTACCCATCCATCTACTCCCTCATCCACTCCCCTACACCCCGGCCCCCCGGTAAATGCGAGCGGCCTGCTCGGGGCTGAGGCGATTGGCCCCCGGCCAGTGGGGCTGCACCGGCTCAGAAAAGTCGGGGCGGGCTACAGAGGGGGCACCGGCCCCCGGCCTTACGGTGTCGTTAAACTCCAGGGAAAGTCCGCCGGGCTTAACCGACTTAGCGTTTTCCAGGTCGGCGTAGATTTTGCTGTGGGGCGGTATGAAGGCTTTGGACTCCTCATCGTAGGCCAGGAGCTGGGCGGTGTCGAGCTTGTAGATCCAGCCGTGGATGGCTAGGGTGCCCGCGTGCAGCTTTGAGCGCACCGAGGGGTAAGTTTGCAAGTTGTCAATCTGGGTGAGGACGTTTTGGGCCACCAGCAAATCGAGCTTTTCTTTCTTAGGCAGATCGCTGTAGTGGTCTTCGACCAGCTTGCGGGTAGCTTCGGTGTGGCGCAGCCAGTGGTAGACCAGGGGCATTTTTTCTTCGAGTTCGCCAATTTGCAATAGTCCCTTCATCGCCCCGCACTGGGTGTGGCCGCAGACAATCACCTGGCGAATATCCAACGCCTCCATGGCGTACTCGATGGTGGCCCCTTCGCCGCCGTTGGTAGCTTCGTAGGGGGGAATAATGTTGCCCGCGTTGCGGATGATGAACAGGTCGCCAATCTCGGCCTGGGTAATGATGGTAGGGTCTACCCGTGAGTCAGAGCAACCAATGAACAACACCCTTGGGTGCTGGCCCTTAGCCAACTGCTGAATCAGCTCCTGGTGGTCGGGAATATAGTTTTCCTGAAAGTCACGCAGGCCACGCAGCAGCTTTTCCATAAGATCACGCAGGAAGTTAGAGCAACCAAGCCCAGGCGATCGCCTGAACCCGCATCTATTGTTATCCCATATCTAAGGTCTCAGCACCGCAAAGATTTACTTATTACAGCAATCACCCCTGCTTTTGAAGGGGTCAGAACATCGGCCGAGCCTGAAGATTGATGCCATCCCCACAGCCAGATTTAGAATTCGGCGCAATAATAGGCGTGACTTCCTACTGCTACGGCTATGCGTAACCCCTTTTGGCGGCTCAAGTCTTTGCCCTGGGCGATTTTGCTTCAGGTGGCGCTGGCGGCGGTGGCGATCGCCACCGCCGCCGACCTACTGCTAGCCCAGGGGTTAGCCCTGCTGCTGGCCAACGCTGGGAGCAACCTGCTGCCCCTTCTACAGCTGATATTCATGCTGCTGCCCATTGCCGCAGGCTTTGGCATTGGTGCCCTGGGCCTCACCATCTTGGAACGCTGGTTTAAGAGCGTATACATTGACACCGGCGTGCTGTGGGCGCTGGTGCCCTGCATCGCCCTGGTGCTAATTATCAAAGGGTTTTTGCCCATTCCCGCCGCGCTGGTGACCATGTCTTACACTCTTCTGGTAGGCGTGCTATTGGGCATCTTTGTGGTGGGCAAACGCCACTGGCGACGCTGGTAGCCGCAGAATCAACCGGGGCAAGCTGAGCAAACCGTGTAAATAATGTCATTAAGACAGAGAACAGTTGATGAAAGCCATTTTCCAAAGCCTGCTCGTCGGTAGCCTATTGACCCTCGGCCTGCCCGCCCTAGGGTCAAACCCCCGCATCGAGATCGATTACGACACCGAAGCTCTGACTGAGCAGGCGATCGCCCAAGGGCCGATTCGCGTCGTCGCCAGCTACACCCCGCTCGACTACGAGGCCGAAGAGATTGGCAACAACCTAACGATTCAACTGTTCTACAACGACGAACTAAAGCTGTCAGCTACCGACACCGCCGCCATGTTTGCGGGCATTGAGCTGATGGATCTCGACAGCGACGGCACCGCTGAGGTGGTGGTGCAAACCTTTACCGGCGGTGCCCACTGCTGCCTGGCCACCACCACCTACACCTGGCAAGACGAGCAGTTTAACCCCGTCTACTTTGGCTACCTTGACGGCGGCGGCGGCGAATTCACAGACCTCAACGGCGATGGACTGATGGAGTTTGTCACCTTCGACAATGCCTTTCTCTACAGCTTTAGCTCCTACGCCGGGTCGTACCCACCCAGCGTTGTGCTGACCTACGAGAATGGCGCATACCGCGACACCACTACCCAGTTCACCAACTATATGGAGGACATCGCGGCCGGAATGCGCTTCACGGTGGAAGACCCAGAGTTTGCCGATCGCGGCGACAAAAACGGCGTGCTAGCGGGCTACGTAGCCCAAAATATTCGCGTGGGGCGCTACCGAGAAGCCTGGCTCTTCATGCTCTCCCACTACGATCGCACTGACGACTGGGGCCTCAACACCTACACCGACGACGGCGAGGTCAGCCAAGCCTATGCCGACTTTCCCACCGCCCTCTACGCCTTTTTGCAGGATCTGGGCTACCTCGATGCCAGCGGCAGACCCCAGCCCACCGTCGATCGCTCCCCAGTGGTGGCCGAGCGTGAGCAATTCTAGGGGGCAAATTTTGGCCTTGCTGAATTGAAGCAACGCCCAAATTCCCGCAAAAAAGGGTAGGCCACTGCGACCTACCCTGCGAATTATTAGGCCCTGAGCGAGCTGGGCAAATTAGCCTAGAAGCCGGTGCGACGGTAGTTGCCGCCGTTACCGCCCCCTGCGCCTGCGCCACTGCGGGCGTCATCGCGGGGGCGAGCTTTGTTAACCCGCATTTCGCGACCCATCCACTCGGCCCCATCGAGGGATTCGATGATGGTGTCTTCTTGAGCTTCAGCGGCCATATCGACGAAGGCAAAGCCCCGAGGACGACCGGTTTCGCGATCGGTGGGTAGGCTGACCCGCTTCACATCGCCGTATTCTGCAAACACCCGCTCTAGATCTTCGCGGGTGACATCGTAGGACAGGTTACCAACATAGAGTGACATAGAATTGTCTCCGTACTGTACAAAGTGCAGTGAGTAAACGGAGACAAAGCTGTATCGGAAATCAAAGTGAAATGAAACAAGCGAAATCTACCGAAAACTAACCAGATCGATTTTAACACTCTAATCTGTCCATCGGCAGGGCTAAGTTAGCCCCAAAACGGTGCTCTTAGGTGTCGTACATTAAACCTTCGGGGGCTTCGGGGTTGTCTTCTAAGTACTGGTCAAAGCCGGTTTTTTTAGGAACCTGGTGCTGGTGCGAAACCTCGGCCCGCATTTCTTCAACCACATCCCAAGCGGCGGCGGCTTGGGGGGAGGTGCCACCCTTTTCTGCGGTGATCTGGTGGGCGTAGTCGATCGCCTTTTGCAGCTCGTCTTGAAAGTCTTTGCTGTCAACGCTCATGGTCGTTCTCCTCGCAGGTAAGCAATCTTCGAGATAGACAGAACAATCTTAACCGTCCCCCGTGCCAAACCGCTTCTCTCCGCTCCCTTCGACTCCGTTGCTCCTTCGGAGCCGCCACGCGAACAGGGAACCGAGTTGATCAATGCTCGAATACGCCTGTGTACTGGAGCAGATCTAGGGCAACAAAGGTGGGCAAGCAGTTGAAGCAGTCTTGGGCTAGCTCCCACCGGCCCTCGCGCTGGAGCATAGCGGTGAGGGTTTGCTGAATGCTGTGCAGATAGCGCACATCGTTAGCGGCGTAGCTGAGCTGCTCGTCGGAGAGATTCATGGCGTTGCCCCAGTCGGAGCTTTGGGCGGTTTTGTCGAGTTCGATGCCCTCTAGCTCTTTGACCAGCTCTTTTAAGCCGTGGCGGGGGCTGTAGGTGCGGCTCAGCTTGCTGGCAATCTTGCTGCAAAACACGGGGGCTACAGTGATGCCCAGGTTGTGCTTGAGGGTGGCTAGATCAAAGCGGGCAAAGTGAAACAGTTTGAGAATAGCCGGGGCTTCCAGCAGTTCTTTGAGCAGGGGCGCTTCTGTCTGTCCGAGTTCGATACGCACTACCGACACATAGCCATCAGGGTCGGAGAGCTGCACTAGGCAGAGGCGATCGCGCCAGGGCAGCAAACCCATAGTCTCGGTATCGCAGGCGATCGCGCTGGCCTGTCGGTAGCGGGCCAGAAGATCGGGGGTGAGGTCGCGATCGCAAATTTCAAAGCCGTCGGCCATGGGAGGGATTCCTAATTGTCAAGGGTGTCTGAGTTAGGCTGCCAGGGCAACCAGTCGGGGTCTAGCACCTGCTCCAGGGTGAACCAAGGCTGCTCAGGAATTGTTTCTTTTTTGAAATGACTGGCTTTAAGAAAAATTCTACGCGCACTGCTATAATCCGCCAGAAAGTTTTCTTCCAGGTATCTTTTCAGGCTTGGGCTGTTTCTAAGGATGAGGTGCATCCTGACGCGGAAATTAGAAATCTCCAAGTCCCAGCCGCGAAAGCAGCGATCGCGGTCAGACTCCCAGTAGCACAGCTTAAAGAAGTGTTCACATAGCCGCATTAAGTAGCTGCTCAGCGATCGCTTATCACTCCCACCCAAGCCCTCAATTTCCTCAATCAGGTTTTCCAAATCGAGCGCATCAAAGTTGCGGGATTGCAGATAAGCAACTGTATCGTCTATCCAGAGCTGATAATCCGCGTCGTATAGAGACGTTGACTCAACATTGGCTTCACCGCTCATCTGCACCTCCTCCTCCGATTGAATCTGCGAGTTGGACAATCCAGCCGAGGCAAGCTCTACTCCAGCCCGCCCAGCGCATTGGCCACGGTGTTCACATCCTTGTCGCCCCGACCTGAGGAGTTGATCACAATGCGGGGGTTGCCCGTCAGCTGAGGGCACAGCGTTTCGAGGTAGGCGAAAGCATGAGCGGTTTCGAGAGCAGGGATAATGCCCTCCAGGCGCGACACTCGCTGGAAGGCGTCGAGGGCTTCCAGATCGGTGACGCTGTAGTACTCGGCCCGGCCCGCATCCTTTAAAAAGCTGTGCTCAGGGCCAACGCCGGGATAATCCAGACCAGCGCTAATGGAATGAGCTTCGATCACCTGGCCTTCACTGTCTTGCAACAGGTAGCTCATCGCTCCGTGGAGCACGCCTACTCTGCCCTCCGTCAGGGTAGCCGCATGCTTGCCGCTGGCCACGCCGCTGCCCGCCGCCTCAATGCCGATCATTCGCACCGTGGGCTCATTGACAAACTCGTGGAATAGCCCCATCGCGTTCGAGCCGCCACCCACGCAGGCCATCAAAATATCGGGCAGACCGCCAAACTTCTCTAGGCACTGGGCACGGGTCTCTTCGCCAATAATGGCGTGGAAGTCGCGCACCATCATCGGGTAGGGGTGCGGCCCGGCCACCGAACCCAGAATGTAGTGAGTATTTTCTACATTGGTCACCCAGTCGCGAATGGCCTCAGAGGTGGCGTCCTTCAGCGTGCCAGTGCCCGCTGTGACGCCGCGCACCTCGGCCCCCATCAGCCGCATGCGAAACACGTTCAGCGACTGGCGCTCCATATCTTGCACGCCCATGTAGATGACGCACTGGAGGCCGAAGCGAGCGCACACCGTCGCGGTGGCCACCCCATGCTGCCCGGCCCCAGTTTCGGCAATGATGCGCTGCTTGCCCATGCGTTTGGCCAAGAGTACCTGCCCCAGGGCATTGTTGATCTTGTGCGCGCCCGTGTGGTTAAGATCTTCGCGCTTGAGGTAAATATCGGGGCCGTTGCCGTCGGGGCGACGGTAGTGAGCCGTGAGCCGTTCAGCAAAGTAGAGGGGAGTGGCTCGGCCAACATAGTCCTTCAGCAGACCGTTCAGCTCGTCTTTAAAGCCGGCCTCGTCGCGGTACTGATAAAACGCCTGCTCTAACTCAAACAGGGCGGGCATGAGCGTTTCGGGTACATACTTGCCGCCAAACTGGCCAAAGCGGCCCAGGGCATCGGGGCGAGCATCGGTGACGGCGGGGCGAGGCGAGAGCGGCGTTTGGGTCACGGGGATGGCGGGGGTGAAGGGTTAGAATGTGCCCCCATTATAGGGAATGCCCCGACCCGATGCTAGGCAGTCCGGCGCAGGGGCTCTGGAGCCTGCCGCCGCTGGAGAGAATGAATGTGGTGGAACAGTTCCCAGCAGTATTGCTCGGGTAGACCACAGGTGGCCGCCCCCCGCATAACTACGCTGGAGTACCACTCGTTGGGGGCAATTTCTTCGTGAGTCTTGCTGATTACCGAGTAGGTGCGGGTCTGAGCGTAGGCCTGCCCACTGGCGATAACGGTGACCGTTTCGTGGCAGTAGCCTTCTTCGCGCAGGTCGAGGGCGGGGCTCAGCCGCCAGGGCAGGTAGTAAAGCACGCCCTGCACAGTGGCGGTTGGGTCGGGTACAACATCCAGCACGCCGCAGTTGCGCAGGCGCGATCGCCGAAAGAACCCCAGCCGATACCCATCTAGCGTCGCTGGCCCAATCACATAGGCGTGGGTGCTTTCGCCTAGGGAGCGTTTGAGGTCTACGGGGCACATGCAAGAGCCGTAGGCAAAGTAGTAAAAGCGATCGTCGGGGCCGTTGAGGGGGGTGGGGCTAGCCATGGGCGGTCGTCGAGAGCGAGGGTTGAGAGCGTCGGAGATAGATCATGATCTACCACCCAGCGGGGAGAGGCTAGGACAAAGCGCCCTAAAGCAAGGCTTTCTGGCCATTGAACGAGCTGTACAAGCGTAACCACATACCCAATCCACAGTTTCCCGGTCGGGATGCCGAGGATTGGTGCTGTTACTTTTGTTTATATCACTCTATTTTTGAGGGCGATAGGTTTTGCAATAAAGCCTTGATAAGTCTTTAAAGTGCCCCAAAGCAAGCAGGCAAGCTTCTCAGCCCACAAGCATTGGCCCACCGCAGCGCGCAGCAGAAACCTCGCCCCCCAAAAGGGTATGCGTTATGTACAGGCCCGTCCCTCTAAGGGCGGCAGCTTGGTGCCGTGCTCGCCCGGTCATCTGACGTTTTGCATGAGGGGCGCAGTTTGTTGATGGTCTCAGCAAAGCCCTGGCGGTTACGGGCGTAGGTGAGGCCGGTTTCTGGCGTTGATGGCGATGCCTTGGTTGAGGTTGGGCGCGGCTTCTGCGAGGGAACTCGGTTGCGGCCAGATCTTTAGGCCGCGTCGCTAAAGATAACTTCGGAGCCTCGCAAGCGCTTGTAGGTGCGGTAGCGGTAATACAAGTCTCGATTAGAGAAAAAGAATAGGGAAACAGCTTCCCATAAAAACACCCAGCCACCAATAAATAAGCCCTCTGTCAAAACAGAGGTAACAACGTTGAATTCAGCGGGTTCTGCTATGAGCCTTGCGACTAGGAGCGTGCCTAGTCCGGCAAGGACATATCTAAAGGTGCGGGTGTTGATCAGCTTAATTTCTTTTTTGAGTAAGTAGATTTTGAAGTCGAGACTGTTTGCCAGGCCAGCCCTGACCTCCTGCTCCATCGCCTCATCGCGGGTGCCTGGGGGTAGGGTAAAGCAGACTTCAATTGAATGCTGGGTCGGAATTTCATCCGCACTATTTTCTAAATAGAATTGCAGGTCTGAATCTAATTCTCGCCGCTTAAAGGGAGCCGGATCCCACTCACTAAAAATATCGGTATAGCTGTCGAGGGAGACCTCGATCATGTAGGCATTGTTGGCCTGGTCGATAGAATAAACTTGGTTGAAAAAATCATCTTTTTGCTTCATGACGCTGCCGCTGAGTAAATCAGATGCATTATTCTTATGAGCTTATCTACAGCCCACAACTGTATCTAAATGTTGTAGGAAAGTAGTAGGAATGGCGGCGGCAGCAGTCGTTACATTAGGGCCGGTCAAACCAGAGACTTAGGTACTGCCCAGCCCAGGGTCAGGGCGCGGGCCGCCATCAGGCCTACCAGGGCCAGCCACAGCAGGTGCGCGCTCCCTAAAGATTGAGCGACAAGGGCAAGGGGCAAAAAGCCCACGCCAGCGGCTAGCACGGTGGCGTTGCGCAAGACTTGGCCAGCGGTGATGCCAAGAAAATAGCCGTCAAGCATATAGGCGATCGCCCCCAATCCCAAAACCGGAATTAACCATCCCACATAGGTTTTTACGATCGCAATCACCGCCTGATGCCCCGTCAGCAAACCAAACAGCGGAGCGGGAAAGAGCACGAAGGCCAGGGCAAAGGTCAACCCTAATAGGATGCTGGTGCCACCACCCACCTTGAGCAGACGGCGGAGATGGGTTCTGTCTCCGCTGCCGTAATAGCGGCCCGCAAAGCTTTCTGTGGCAAAGGCAATGCCGTCGATAAAGTAGGCCGAGAGGGTGACCACCTGAAGCAGCAGCGTATTGGCGGCCAGGGTCTGGGTGCCCAAAGCCGAGCTGAAGTTGGTGAACAGCGCAAAGCTCAACACCAGGGCAAAGGTACGCACCAAAATGTCGCGGTTCAGCAAAAACAGTCCTCTGATCGCCTGTGGGTTCCATCCTTGGGGCAGCACCGCCCGGAGGTTGTGAAAGCCGCCATCCCTAACCAACAGCCCCAACCCCACCGCCAGGGTCACGTATTGGCTGAGGGCTGTGCCCAGCCCAGCGCCGGTACTGGCCCAGCCCAGCTGATAGATAAAAATGGTGTTAAACACCACGTTGCTGCCGTTACCCACCATCGAGAGGGCAATCACCCGACGGCCCTTTTCGCGGCCCAAAAACCAGCCCATCAGCACCAGGTTGAGCAGCACCGCTGGGGCATCCCAAATGCGAGCGTTGTAGAACTCGATGCCCGCTGCCCTCACCGCCGGTTCGCCGCTGAGCAGGGCAAAGCCCAGGTCGCGAATCGGGACTTGCAGCAGCAGAATGAGCAGGCCCAAGGTAAGGGCGATCGCGCCATTGCGCAGCAAGATCAGCCACAATTCATCGCTGTCGCCGCGCCCTCGGGCCTGGGCCGTGGTGCCCGTGGTCCCCATGCGCAAAAAGCCGAAGCTCCAGTAGATCACGTTAAAAATTACCGTAGCCAGGGCCACCCCGCCCAGGTGGCTGATGTCATCCAGGTGGCCGAGAAAGGCCGTATCTACAAGGCCCGCCAGGGGCACCATCAAGTTCGAGATAATGTTGGCGATCGCCAGCTTGAGAAAGCTGGGTAGAAAGGCTGGGGCAATTGGGTTGTCAGTAGTATTCCTGGCCATTTCAGGTAAAAGCTTGGCTTCCTATTGATATCAAGCTTCACCGACATCTCGCAGGATTTGGCGGTACAGGTCGGGATGAACTCGAAACTTAGCCTGATTAATCAACGTATCCAACAGTGGCTTCAGTTCAGTAATCAAATCACTCTGCTTGGCGGCAACCAACACCCCAAGCAGCCCTGTTACCTTCAGCCCAAAACGCTGGGCTACCCGTCTGCCCAGACGTTCGTCCATTAACAGGCGATCGCCGCCAACTTCAAGAGACAATGCGATCGCCTCAGCTTCCCCTAGATCAAGCTCATCCTTCAATGTTGCAACCAACAATTGATTCTGAACCGCTTGAACAACGATCCAGTTGGTCTCCAGTAGCAAGGATGTTTCAATCCCAAAGGCTTCTAACCCACTGATTTCTCGATAAACTCCCTCAGGAATAATTAATCTGCCATAAAGGGCTTTTAGCAGATGCAGTTGCTCAATTCTTAGTAGGTTACTAATCGGCGATGTGTCGCTGATGATAATCATCGCCAATGATTATTGCGAAGACTTTCAACATCAGCCTGATAATCCGCTAAATCGTAATGCAGGTTGATGCCGCGATCAAACAAAAGTTCTTGAAAGGCTATCTGATGTATTCCAGCAATAGCACTGGCTGTGCCTAGGGTAATCAGCTCTTGCCGAAACAGCGCAATGGCAAACTCCCGTAACCAATCCGATTGAGAGATTGCCTGCGCTTGAAGCGCTTCGTCGGGAATATCCAGGGTAATTTTCACCGATCAAGCTCTCTCTACATGAGGTCATACGATACACCTTACTTTAGCGTAAGGCACCCTACCCAAAAAGCATTAGAGATAGCGTTAGATTTGCTGGGCGATGAGAATTAGTGACGTGGGTAAGCCAGAGTAATTCACATTATCGAAGGGCGATAGATTCGGCCAGATCGCTGGGGCTGAGGTGGTCGTTGAGAATTTCGCCGTCCTTGAACCAGATGATGCGCTGGCTGGCGCGGGCCACGTCAGGCTCGTGGGTGACCATGACGACGGTAATACCGGCGCTATGGAGGTCGGCAAAGATGCCGAGCACGTCCTCCGTGGTTCGAGTGTCTAGGGCACCGGTCGGCTCGTCGGCCAGCAAGAGGAGCGGGTTGTTGACGATCGCCCGGGCGATCGCCACCCGCTGCTGCTGCCCTCCGGAGAGCTGGGTGGGCTTGTTGTTGATGCGATCGCCCAGCCCCACCCGCACCAAAGCCTCCGTCGCTCGCTGATGGCGCAGGTCGCTGCGCACCCCCGAGTAAATCATTGGCAGCTCCACATTTTCGCGCGCCGTGAGCTGGGGCAGCAGGTGAAACTGCTGGAAAACAAAGCCAATTTTTTGGTTGCGAATATGGGCCAGGGCGTCGTCGTCGAGGGTGGCCACGTTCTGGCTGTCGAAGAAATACTCTCCCGATGTCGGGCGATCGAGGCAGCCAACCATATTCATCGCGGTCGATTTGCCCGAGCCCGAAGGCCCCATAATGGCGCAGTATTCGCCGGGGTAAATGGCCATATTCACGTTCCACAGCGCCCGTACCTCGGTATTGCCGATGCCGTAGATTTTTTGCAGCTGGCGAAACTCGATCAGGGGAGTAGGCATGGGAGAACAGTGAGTGATGGGTGGCCTAAGTCCAGGTTAGCGTAGGCATCAGCGAATGTTTGGATAAGCAGCTTTAGTAGTGACTTTCCTCCTATCGCAGGCCCGACTGCACCCGCCACAGGCTGGCGTAGATGCCGTTTAGCTCCAGCAGGTCTTCGTGGCGACCCTGTTCGACGATTTCGCCCTGGGCCATCACGTAGATGCGGTGGCAGTGACGAATGGTGGAGAGGCGGTGGGCGATCGCCAAAGTTGTCCTACCCTGGGTAATCACCGCCAGCGATCGCTGGATCGCCGCCTCGGTCTCGTTATCCACTGCCGAAGTCGCCTCATCGAGCACCAGAATCGGCGGGTCTTTGAGAATGGCGCGGGCGATCGCTAGCCGCTGCCGCTGCCCACCCGAGAGCTTCTGGCCCCGTTCCCCCACAATGGTGTCGTAGCCCTCCGGCAGCTGGGCAATAAACTCGTGGGCCTCCGCCAGCTTGGCCGCGTGGAGAATTTCGTCGAAGGTAGCGTCAAAGCTGCCGTAGGCAATATTCTCGGCCACCGTGCCGGAAAACAAAAACACATCCTGGCTGACCAGGCCAATGCAGCGGCGCAAATCCTGGGGCAGCAGGTCTTGGATCTCCTGCCCATCGATCAAAATGCGGCCCTGCTGGGGCGCATAGAAGCGCAGCAGCAGCTTCACCAGGGTGCTCTTACCCGAGCCCGTCGCCCCCACTACGCCAATGCTCTGCCCAGCGGGAATATGCAGCGAGAGGTTTTTCAGCACCGGCTGGCGGTTGGCATAGGCAAAGCTGATGTTCTCGTAGCGCACATCCCCCTTCACCTGCTCCACCGGCAGCGGGTTGCGCCCCGGCACCAGCTCAATCGGCTCATCCAGCAGGCCCAGCACCCGGCGCACCGAGGCCATCGCCCGCTGGTACTCATCCATGATTTCGCTCAGCTGGGTAAAGGGCCAGAGCAGCCGCTGCACGATGAACACCAAAAAGCCGTAGGTGCCCGCCGACAGGGTGCCCTGGGCCACCGCTAGGCCGCCCAAAAACAACATGCCGGTAAAGCCCACCAAAATCACAATCCGAATCAGCGGCACAAAGGCGGCGCTGAGCGCGATCGCTCGGCGGTTGCTCTGGCGGTAGGCGTCGCTGTCCTGGGTGATGCGATCGCGCTCGTAGCCCTCCGCCGTAAAGCTCTTAATCGTGGCAATGCCCGACAGGTTGTTGGCCAGCCGCCCGCTGATCAACCCTGCCCTGTCGCGCACCTCGGCATAGCGCGGGGCCAGCCGCCGCTGAAAGGCGATCGACCCCCACAGCACAAAGGGAATCGGCAGCATCGCCATCCACGACACCCCTGGGGCCAAGATTAAAAACGTCGCCCCCACCCAAATTACCGTGGTAAAAAACCGCAGCAGGTTATGTGCCCCAGTATTCAAAAACCGCTCTAGCTGGTTGATATCGTCGTTGAGAATGGTCAGCAAACCGCCCGTGCTGCGGTCTTCAAAATAGCTGAGATCCTGACTTTGCAGGTGACTGTAGGCATCAATCCGCAGGTCATGCTGTAGGTTTTGGGCCAGATTGCGCCACAGGGTGGCATAGATATACTCCGTCAGCGACTCCAGACTCCAGATCAAAAACGTTAGCGCCGATAACACCCCCAGCTGCCCCGCAATGCTGGTGATGCCCACGCGGGCAATCAGCGAGTTTTCGTTATTGGTCACCACGTCGATGGCGATGCCGATCAGGTAGGGTGGGGCCAGGTCAAAGATGGTGTTGAGAATGGAGTTGGCTACGGCCCCCCAAATCTGCGGTCGATAGTTGCGCCCGTAGCGCAACAGCCGCTGCAAGGGGTGCCGCGCCGATTGAATACTGGCCATAGATGCCCTAACCACAAAAGCTCAAGTGTAACCAACCCATTATCAGTTTTGGAATTAGGTACTATTGAGCTAACACCTAAAGGTGCAGCAATCCATGGAAATTGTCTTATCTCCCGAGCTAGAGCAGCTGGTGCAGCGTCAGCTTGAGCGTGGCCCCTATCAAACACCGTTAGAAGTGCTGCTGGCGGGAGTACAACTGCTAGAGCACAACGCCCAGCCTGCTAGGAATGAAGTCTACGGCGAGCTAGACCCAAGCTTGACCTTCGTCCCTCGCACCGAGGCTGAAATGGTGCAGCATAGCCTAGATGTCTTGGCCAACTACCAGGGCGATGCCATTCCCCATGACCAAGTTGAAGCCTGGGTCAACGGCCTAGGCTCAGACCCCGAACGGCCATGCCCGCAGTAGTTTGGTCACGGCCTGCCCTTGCCGATCTCAGTCGGCAGCATCAGTTTCTCAAAATCAACCATCCAGACGCCGCTGCCCAGGCTTTGCAGGCAATCGTTAAGGCTGGGAAGAGCCTGGCCCAAACTCCCCAAAGAGGTACCCCAGTTGCAGATACCCCTGGCTTGAGAAAACTTCAGGTGAGGTTTGGCAAGTTTGGCTATGTGATCCACTACGCCCTTGTGGAAAACGAAGTTCTCATCCTCCGGGTCTACCACGGACGGCAATCGCGCCCACCCTAAAAACTCGGCAGGGCAAACGCATACTCGGTGAGTAGGGATACTAGTGGATACGTTTGACATCAAGGCTATCCATGTCCCATTCAGTGCCCCCGACGGATTCACTGTTAAGCCACTTTGAGAACCTAGAGGATCCTC
>NZ_JAYGIH010000019.1:0-18210 GCF_034932455.1 Leptolyngbya sp. CCNP1308
GCGGCTGGCAGACCGCAATCTGTAGGCATATCATATCCTACAGCCAACAGCCCTGAACAACCAGATCTGGTAATCTCCTACAACTCACCGGGGAATGCGGGATTATGGGAAGAAGGGCGCTCTAGAGACTTTGCCCAAAGTTGGTTGGCAGAATTTGAAGCCAGCGCGATCAGCCCAGAACTGGCCCTGGCTAACACTCGATGGGTAGACGGCCCCCAGGCAGTAGAGGAATTTCTAGAGGCATCGCTGGCCAGCCGTCAGCGGGTGCAATCCTACATCACGGCGGGGAATGCCCGGCTGATTGAGCGCTACCAGTTTCTAGAGGCTGGGGGGTGGATTGCCTACGGGGAATCCCTAGACGGTACCCCCGGCCCGGTACCTTACATGAAGCCAGCTCAGCCCCGGTGGGATGCAGAGCGCGGGCGGTGGGTAAAGTACGAAACCCCCCCAGGCATGGCGGCGCGGCCCATTCTACCTGTTTTGCCTAGGCTGAGCTGGGCTGAGGTGCTGGCCAGCGATAGCCCGATCGCATTTATAGAGGGCTTCAAAAAATCCCTGTCTACCGTTGAGCAAGGGTGCCCAGCTGCGGCAATTCGCGGCGCTACTCAGTGGCACCCTAAGGGCAGCTCTGAGCTATGGCCAGAGCTGGCAGAGCTAGCCAGAGGGCGGGTGATACTCATCCCCCTTGATGCAGATGAGGGGGCGAAAACCAGAGCCACGGTAAGCAGACAGGCCCAGCTGTTAGGCAACGCCATCGAGCGGGCGGGCGGGGTGCCCCGGTTCATCTTGTGGCCAGCGGCGCTGGGCAAGGGCCTCGATGATGTCTTGGCCATGCTGCCCCCAGAGCATCGGCGCGGGTGGCTACAGGATGCTATCGAGCGGGCGCTAACGCCTCAACAATTCCGGCGGCTGGCCACCATCGAGACAGCGCGGGCAATTCTCATCACCAGTGGCCCCCAGGCCCAGCGAGAAACCACCGGCGAATATCTCCCCCAGCTGCCTCCTCTCACCCCCGGCGCGATTCACTGGATTGACGCGGGTATGGGCAGCGGCAAAACCTACCGACAGGGGCTCGATTGGGTCAGGCCGTGGGCTGAGGCAGGCGGTATCACGGTAGTCCTCAGCCCCCTCAACTCGCTAGGCCAGCAGACAGCCCGCGATTGGGGCCTTCCCCACATTCACGATTACGGCACCGACCCCGACAGCCAGCAGGCGCTACAGGCCGATATTAGCCACCGTGGGGGGCTGGTAGCTTGCCTCAACAGTGCCCACAGGGTGCTGACCTTAATCCCCCAGAATGCCCCCGTGCTGCTGATTTTGGATGAGGCAGCGCAGACCCTAACAGATGCAGTGGAGGGGGGCACCTTAGGCGGCGATTGGGCAGCGCGGTGGGAGGATGTGATCGCCCTCATGCAGCGGGCAGCCACCGGCGGCGCGATAGCCCTAGCTGAGGCAGGTATCGACCTAGCCACCATCGAGCTAGTGCAGGCGCAATCAGGCGCGGCCCAGATTATCGGAATACGGCACAGGCGGGCGGCTACGCCCTGGCCTGTGCAGATGCACCGGGCTACGCCCCTTAGTGGATGGCGGGCTGAGCTAACCCAGGCCCTAGAGGCTGGCCAGCGGGTGCTCTATGTCACCACGTCGCAGAAAGAGGGCAGACGGCTAGAGTGCTGGGCTGTAGAGGCGGGTATCAGCGCGGCCAGGGTAGACAGCACCACAAATGAGGGCGGGCGCTACAGGGAGTTTTTTGAGACCCCTGAGGCGTGGCTATATGCCAACCTGCCCCAGCTGCTAATCCTCTCCCCCAGCGGCAAAACCGGCCTCAGCATCGAGGGCGAAATATCGGTAGCGGGCGCTTACTTCGATAGCGTTTGGGGCTACTTCCCCAGTCTCGATACCGACACCGCCATGCAGCTGCTAGGGCGCTACCGACCCCCAGTGCCCCGGCATATTTGGGCACCGGCCTACATCACCCCCGCCCCCGGTGAAGGCCCTAAGCTCTGGGGCATAGAGCGAGAGCTGAGCACTGAAGCGGCCCGCTATGCCCAGCATGGCGGCTTTGAGCTGGCCCCAGCCGATAGCCACGATAAGGCCCTCAAAACTTATCTAGCGGCCCGTAGACAACGGCGCTGGGCACAGAAAATACAGGCAGCTGAGGCCCTGGGGGATGCCCTTAGAGCAGCTGGCCACCGGGTAGAGGTGATTGACACCGGCGCGAATTCTAAGGCCATGACGGCGCGGTGGGATGAGATTAAAAAGCAGCTGGCCAGAGAAGACGCGGCCTATCATGCAGCTCTCGAAATCGACCCCGACACCCACACATGGGAATGGGCTAACACCGTTATTCGCAGCACTGACAGCACCTATGAGCAGCGCTGCAAAGCGGCCAAGGTGCGAACGGCAGCGCGGTTCCCTGGCCTCGATTGGAATTGCCAGGCGCTCTGGTATGACGCGGAATTTTGCCCCCGGCGCGATGTGTCGGCAAAAGCCCCCAGCTGCGGCCCCCTTGCCCCCGGCGCAGCCCTGTGGGTTGAGGCTGGGCACTACAGCGCCCTATGGGCTGAGAATACGGCAGAGGCCCAGCGAGTGCTCAGCCAGCGGCTCAAAGCGGCTCACCTACTCCCCCAGAGCGGCCCCCGTGCCATGCTGGCGGCTATCTTCCGGCGCGATGTTGAAGCCCTGCTGGCAGCTGGCCACGTCACCCCCAGCGGCGCAGTAGAAGCCCGCATTAAGGCGACGGCGCTACGGCATCGAGCAGAGCTGAGGCGCTACTGGCGGCTGAGCATTGATGAGGCCCAGAGCGATACCGCGATAGCCAATAAGATCGCTCGAAAGTTTGGGCTGATTCTAGAGCGGGCGCGGCGCGTTACGGTCGCTGGACAGCGACAATGGATCTATAGCATCACAGCCTCAGATACATGGCGGGCAATGGTTTCAGCCCGTGAGCTGGCCCTGAGAGGGGATGGTACAAATCTGTTAGAGGGTACCTATAACGAGTTTGTACCACCCCTACCCCCAGGAGCAGAGCAGCATGCGGCGTGCGGCGTGGCCAGTTCACCCCCGCCCCAAGATTTACCCCCCGATCGCGGGGAAAGACAGGCCAGTTGAGCCAGCACCGATGAATAACCCACGTACTTTGCCCAAAGTCTCAGCGCGTATCCTCTACCCTGATCGCGCCGATCGACTGCGGGCGCTCAAGAAAATCGCTGGCCATGCAGCCCAGGGCAGCGCGGTGCATTGGCGCAGGCTGAGAAGACTACCGGCGGGCGACAAGGCGGCACTCTGGGCTGAGCTATCCCCTGAGACTCAGGCGGCGCTCAAAGCCCAAGCGGCTAGCCTAGACGAGGGGTTACGCCCGCCCGTAACGTAGGGACAACCTTTACCTGGCCAGCACCTATGCCTCTCAGCCCTGAGACTCAATCCCTGATCGACCAAACCGAGGCGGCGCTGCTGAACGCACGGGTGCAGCTGTCCCAGTTTCAAGCGGCCAGCACCGGCCAGGCCCAGCGCCTCACCCATGACGACTACGTTGCCCTGCTGGCCCGATCGCAGAAAATGCCCTGGACTCTGACCGCCTCAGAGCAGGCCCAGCTCGATGCCAGCGGCCCGATCAACGGGATGCAGCTCAATGCCCAGTTTCCTGCCTGTGGCGATGCGTGGAACCCCGGCAAAGCAGCCCGAGAAAAGGCCACGGCATTTGCCAGCGTGGCCGATCAGCGGCGGGTGGCCACCTATGCAGCAGAGCACGCGGCCCCGGTGAAAGATCGGCGCTACTACCGGGTGAAGTGGGGCAGCGGCGATACCGGGCGGGCGGAATGCAGCCAGCACGCGGCCAGCCTGAAAATGACGCTACCCCAGTATCGGGATTGGCTTTGGGCCGATACCCCCAGCACCCCCACCCCCGGCGCTCACAGCTCACATCAGGCATGGGCAAGGCGGGCGCTAGGTGGTGCAGCGTGAACGCGAATGCTCGGCCATTTTTTCCCAACGGGATGCCAGCCAGCGAGATTTCGCGCATCAAAGAGAAGGCGGTCGCCTACCCCCGATCGCTACTCGATTGGGAGATTGCGGTACTCGATGACTTGGAGCGGCGGCGGCGCACACGAGGCCGCGACCGAACCCAGCAGCCAGTAGAGGCCGATTAATTTTTTCAAGCTGTCTTGGTAAAGTGCCCCCAGTCTCACGGCTGGGGATTTTTTTGCTTTGGCTCAAACCCGCGCCATACGGGCGTTGATTAGCATTCGTTAGTATCCATTAGCATCGGCCCGATCGCAGGGGCGGCGGCAATCAGCATGGCCACATCAGCGGCGGTAGGTCTGCCTATGTCGGCCTCTACTAGGCTAGTCAAGTATGCCTCTATGGTCTGCCCCTGGTTGCTGGCTTTGGCGGCGGCGGCGGTTATCAGGTCAGAGGGGAGGTGAATAGCGGTGGATTTAGTTTTAGGCATAAAAATCGCTGAAAGCCTTACCTGGTAAGCTTTTCTCATTTTAAGCAGCTGTTGAAAGTCTATAAATTCCTGAAAATTCCATGAAAATTCAGGAAAAATTCAAGGCAAAAGAGTAGAATCCGGTGAAGGTTTAACGATAATTGACAGTAAACCTAGTCAAAAGGAAACCACCGGAAGGCCGGTGGCTCACAACAGATATAGGCAGGCTAGAAGTAGTCTCTCAGTAGCTCCCAGAGGACTCTACCCAGCAGAGTCCCAACGAGAGAGCTAACTGATCTGACAAGATACTTCCGCCAATACCTCCAGGTAGGAGGTTGTGCCATAAGCGATCCTTTGACGCATTGCGCCGATAAGGGTTAACAACAAGCAAAACCGTCTTTCAACTTTGGCGAGGTGAGGGGCGGTTTTTGCTTAAGCATTAGAATACCGCCTTTACAATGGATTCCCGGCTAAAGCCCTATTTAGTGCCAGATCTGGAGAGGCTGAATCCCTTGTTCAGAGAGCTTTCTGGGATTTCCAAAAGAAGTTAATTTTCGATTGCGTACTTGTCCTATCACCCTTTTTTGCCCCTTCCAGCCAGCATTTCTCTAAGGCTTTTGAAGGTACAACCCCACATAGCACTGGACTGGGTCAAACTAGGGGCGCTACCGCGATCAGTTGGGCCACATCGGCAGCGGTAGGCTGGCCAAGCTGCACCCTGATTGCATCGGTCAGCCAGTCATCGAGCGTTCGCCCCTGGCTGCTGGCCTGGGCAGTGGCGGCGGCCAGCAGGTCAGGGGGGAGGTGGGGTTGAGGTAGGTGGGCGCGTCGGGGCATGGGGAGATTTAGGGGGGAGTTGGGTCTAACTTTCCGTTTAACTTTTCCTGGAACGAAAGAACTTTCCAGGGGGGGCCATGGCTGAAAGCCCCTTCTAGCAAGCTTTTGTGCTATCCCAGATAGCTGCTGGTTATAGTTTATGGAAAGAACAGATGGAAAGTTGGCTAGCTAAAGCTACTTTAGTTAAGAATCGCTGAAACCCCTTTCTGGCAGGCTTTTTGCTATTTCAGACAGCTGCTGGCCGTAATTAATGCAAACAACAGATGGAAAGTATGTAATTTACATTTGACTGTGCATATAATTGGATTAAGAAACCTATTCAGTGTTCTGAACGCTGAATTCAGTGTTCAGAACACTGAACGGGGCTTTGACAGGTTTACCGACGATCGCCGATCAACGTTAAACCTGGCCAATAAAAGGCCACCGGGTTTCCGGTGGCATGAAAAGGGTCAGTAGAAGCTAGAAAATACCATTCAGAATTTCCAACAGAGGCTCCCAAAAAGCCCTGCTGGCAAGGTGCTCAGATAAAACCTTTACCAGAACAGCAAAGGTTAGAGCGCCGATGAATTCGAGAATGAACTTTCCAGGCTCCTTCGGCAAGGGCGCTGGATTCACAGAGTAGTCCTCCTGACTTACTAGTTGGGTGTGATCAACCAAAAATCCGTCTCTATGAGACTTGCGCGGGTGGAACTTAGCGGGTCTGGGGACGGATTTTGGTATGGCTAGGTAGCCATGCAATAATGATAAACTGAAACCTCAGTTTTGCGAGAGTATATAAGCAATCCATTTCAATGTTCTATTGATCAAAGAACCCTGATGATTATTGATCAAAGAAACTTTCATTTAACGATTATATAAATATATATAGAACCCCCAAACCCCTTTTAGAATAGGGGTTTGGGGAATTTCATTGATTTAACTACTTAAATTATAAAACTAGCAAAAAGGTGTTTTGCTGTGTTCTTATGACGATATTTAGACCACACGCTACCCCTCAAAGCGCAGATCCTCGAAGCTGGCCAGGTCATTTCGCTTTGAGCCGTGCGGCGCATACCTCAGCCCCAGCGACTCAAGCTGCCCAGCCTTTCCCCAGCGCTT
This sequence comes from Leptolyngbya sp. CCNP1308, assembly GCF_034932455.1. Classification (NCBI taxonomy): domain Bacteria; kingdom Bacillati; phylum Cyanobacteriota; class Cyanophyceae; order Leptolyngbyales; family Leptolyngbyaceae; genus Leptolyngbya; species Leptolyngbya sp. CCNP1308. The sequence continues at coordinate 6,365 of NZ_JAYGIH010000019.1, forward strand.
GATGGTGGCCACGCTGTCCGGCCCGCCCCGCGCTTTACTCAGCTCCAGCGCTTGCCCTGTGCTCAGCCATCGGCCCCCATCGGCTTTGGGGTGATCGCCTGGAGGGTGCTGAGATACCTGCACAGGCTTTGCCCTGCCTTCCTGGTCATTCTCGCGGGGCTGTTTTTGGGCTGCGGTGGCCACCGGCTGAGGTGGGTCAACCGAGGCGGCGCTAGGTGCAGCTGCGGTCTGCTGGCCAGCTTTCGATTGCAGCTGCGGCTGTAAGTTGGACTGACCTACGCCGCGCTCAACTTTCCCAGGCGCTCATGCAGCTCGATCAGCTGCTCCTCAAGCTGGGTCACTTTAGAATCTAGACGGCTATCACCAGCCGGTCTAGATGTGTCTATATTGCCGTCTAGATAGTTGCCCACAAAGTCTTTGAGTAGGGCTGAGGCGTTGGTGTTGTTGCCCTTTGCCTTATCTATAAAAGCCCGCCAAGTATTCTTGTCGATCTTGAATGTGGCCAGTGTCTCATCAGCCATAGCAAACCCCTCTATACGGCGTCTAGATAGTGTTTAGCTCAAGTATAGAGGGATTATAGATTTCGTCTATATGCTAGTTGATCACTGCCACCTAGGCTTCTCTGGGTTAGGATTGCGGTGTTTTAGCCATCGGCAGCATGATGGAGTCTCCCCCAGTCCTTCGCCCCGAACGAACCCTGTCAACTGCTGAGCGCCTAGAGTTAATCAGGACTCTAAACGGGTTGCCGCTGTCTCAACTACTAGAGCTAGAGTTCACGCTGGATGTGCCTAAGGGGATTATGCCTGCCCCTAGTGAAGCTTCAGGAGTCCGCAATAGGGCTCTGCTTGACTGGGCTGGGGGATCATCAGGCATTGGCTGGAATACCTTCCTTAAGGTTTTGAAAGAGGTCACTGGTGTCTCTCTCATTTCCCAAACACAACGACTCAAAGTCGTCATCGAGGGAGATATTGCAGAAGCCGATTCAGGGTTACTGCTCAAGATGTTGGCCGATTTACAGGCAAAGGCTGATGCTCCCTCTTTGAAGATATCGAGCATTAAAGCAGGCAGCATTGAGTTGACTTTGCAGGGTACTCCTGAAGAATTGGAGCACCTGAAGCAGTTGATCGATTCAGGTCAGCTTACTGAGGTAGCAGGGAAACGAATTAGAGGTTCGGTGGTATTCTCTGACCTCAGCGGGGCCGACCTCAGCGGGGCTGACCTCAGCGGGGCCAACCTCAGCGGGGCCAACCTCAGCGGGGCCGACCTCAGCGGGGCCATCCTTAGCGAGGCCATCCTCAGCGGGGCCAACCTCAGCGGGGCCGACCTCAGCGGGGCCAACCTCAGCGAGGCCCTCCTCAGCGGGGCCAACCTCAGCGGGGCCGACCTCAGCAAGGCCGACCTCAGCGGGGCCAACCTCAGCGAGGCCGACCTTAGCAGCGCCGACCTCAGCGGGGCATCCTCCGCGAGGCCGACCTCAGCGGGGCCATCCTCCGCGAGGCCGACCTCAGCGGGGCCATATTTGGAAACAATCCAGGATTCCAGCAGTCAGACGAAGCCGACTTAATCGCGCGTGGGGCTATCTTTCAGGACAACCCTGACTCAGATGTACCCGCACTGGTCTAGCTCCAAAGCCCCTTAAATTTGTTGGGGGCCAGCTGGGTATAGCGCTCGGTGTTCTGGATATTACGGTGCCCCAAATAGTCCTGAATGGTGCGAGTGTCCACGCCCCGGTTGGCCAGGTAGTAGCCGCAAGCATGGCGCAGCATGTGGGCATGGATGGGGAAGGCAAACAGCCCCTTACCTAGGCGCTTAACCATGGCGCTGATCGCGGCCTGGGTGAGAGGGCTACCCTTGCTATCGGTAAACACAAACGGCCCAGCGGCCCCCTCTCTCTGTAGCCGCCTCAGCCCGCGCAGCTCATCCCCCTCTAGGTAGTGGGTGCTGTCCTTGCTGCCCTTAATGCGGCGGCAAAGGATAGTGCCATCCTCAAAGCTAATGTCAGACCAGCGCAGATCGGCAACCTCAGACGCCCTCAGCCCATGGCGAAAGGTCAGCAGCACCGCCATGTAATTACGGTGGGCATTGCGCTGGCCAGCCTTGGCCGCGTCGATCAGCTTGGCAATCTCTGAGCCAGTCAAATATTCCCGACTGCGGCCCGTGGCTTTGTGCCCCTTGAATGGGCTGCTGTTTTCCCCACCGGCAACCACGGCCAGCTTGACCGGCTTAAATCTAGATGCTGCGTCTAGAACGGTGCCCATATCGCTTTGTTCAACTTTCAATGATTGGGCGGTATCTTCAATCATGGCTCAAACCCCTTGCCTTGGTGCTGTGTTTACGGCATTTGTTCAACAATGAGTTGAAAGTTGAACAAATCTGTCTAGACTCAATATAGATGAGAATCTAGATAACTGTCTATACTGAATCTAGATTAAAAGTCTATACCGAATCTAGATAGGTAACGCCATGCAAATCGAGATTACCAGAGAGCAGGTTAGCCAGCTGATCGACGTGCTCTATGCCAGCCACCGGCTCAACACCGAGGCCACCGTTGATTTAATCCTGCTGTTGAACAATGCGGTGAATGCCGATGTAGCGGCCAGCTTTGGCCTACAGGCTGAGGCCAGACCCGACGATCAGGCCCGCGTTAGAGCTGGCATCCTCCACACCTATTGTCGGCACCGTCAGGGCATCCACCCCCAGCCCGCTGGCCTGTTCTAAACCCAGCACCCTTATCCAAAATATAGAAACCTGTCGCTGGCCAAGGGCTAAGAGTCAGGGGGCTGAGGTGTATCGGTGATTCCGAGCTGCTGCTTTAGCGTCTCGGGTATGTTCAGAGCCTTGGCGACTTCCGCGGGGTCTGGCCATTTTGTTTCATCGTTCCACTGGATGTTTTTTTGGTCGTCCCCGATGATTTCGACCGAGATGAAGTCGGCACTGATGCGCTGCCCCCCGCTGAAGTCGGCGTTGATGAGTTTTGCATCGCTAAGGCTTGCACTGCTGAAGTCGGCACCGCGGAGGCTTGCACCGCTGAGGTTTGCACCGGTGAGGGTTGCACTGCTGAAGTCGGCATCGCGGAGGCTTGCGGCGCTGAGGTTTGCAATGAAAAGGAAGGCGTTGCTGAAGTTGGCACCGGTGAGGTCGGCGTTGCTGAGGTCGGCGTTGATGAGTTTTGCACCGGTGAGGTTTGCACTGCGGAGGTTTGCACCGTTGAGGTCGGTACCGTTGAGGTCGGCGTTGATGAGTTTTGCACCGGTGAGGTTTGCACTGCGGAGGTTTGCACCGTTGAGGTCGGTACCGTTGAGGTCGGCACCGCTGAGGTTTATCTGTTCGTTTGCTGTAGGTGTACGCCGTCCAATGACAGTTAGAGTGCTTTGAATGTCCTGAGATAAAGTTATTTTTTCTTCTCTCCCAGGTGTACTTCTAGCTCTAACAAAAGCAGTCAAGACTTCCATCACTACGGGGTGATCTGATTTAGAGTCCCTTGCGATTCGTTCAAGAGAGTAGATACCACCAAGCCTCACTTCCAGCTTTTCGTTATCAGCTAGCATCTCAACAGCCTTGCTGAAACGGTCTGTGACGTTTTTATCTTCAGTAAGCTGTAAGTTTCTCCAAGCCAGATAGGCTGTACCGATAAAGCCTAGCCCTGCTATGGTCTGAATGACTTTCAGGGCATTATCTCGATTGGCGTTTAAGAGTTCGGCTTTTTCCTTCTCATCAGTAATAGACGCGGGAATACCCATCTGAGGCACTTTCCAGATGAAATATCCCAGAGACAAAAAAACGGCTATCGAACACAGCACCCAAAGCCTTCTCTTATCTGTCGGAAGATCAAACATGCTGGCTAGTGGTATGTGGGCAAATCAGGCTTGCTAAGTGTACTGCCCCAGCCCCTTAAGTTCTCAGTCTGACCCAATGGAACTGAATTGCCTAAGCAATGGCGAACTTCATCTTGAAGGACAATTACATTGCAAGGGTGGCTCAGAAGAGTGCTCAAGTACTTTGAGAACCATGCTCTCGAAGCTTTTCTTCAAGATTCTGACTTAGTGTTAGTATTTCGCTAATTGCAGTTTTAATGTTCTGCAAATCGTAGTCCTCTCCACGAAATCTATAAATATTTCTATCAGGATCAAACTGACGCATATTGTCTAAAGGGTCTGAAGATGGACTTATCGAGCCGAGTGGTCCAATATTTATAGTTGCGATATTTCTATTCTTACTATTTTTGCTCCAATCGTCGAGCCGCTCATCATAGTGCTCGAGGTGATTGCGTAGCTTTCTATCCTTTAGGACGTTGTTTTCTTTTAAAGAATATTCTTCTTTAAGTGCTTTGGCCCTTACTACCCTATCTGTGATAAGAAGTTTATCTTTGTAGTCTTTATCAGTCTCAGTTTTCTCTTTTCGTGGAAATGGTGGCCAAAACATACGGGATACGTTACTAGCGTGAGTGAGGAAGCTATGTATGTTACGGGACACTTCGGACTGGAAAAGGCGCAGCTGATTGTAATCAATATCGCGAGTACTTACCTGTTGAATTATCTGTTGTAATGCATAATCCGAATGTCTGATTGCAGATAAAGCGTATTCGCACTGATCTTTAATTTCATTCACATAAACACTCTTTACGAAGTTATCCATTATTTATCAACACTCCAAAACTCGAGCTCTTTATCGAGTAAAACATATGCATCTACCATCAGGGGTGATCTACTCCTCAGCCTCAGCCCTCAGCCCGTAGGCCACCCACCGCCGGATAAATGCGCTGCGCTCTGCTGGGGTCATGGCCGCTAACTGTGCCTCTACAGCCAGCGGATAGCGGGTGCCTATGACCTTGCCCAACTCCCCCGGCTGGGCATCGAGGGCTTTGATTTTTCCCAGCTCTAAATTCTTTAGGCTATCGGGATGCATGGCCTACCTGTGCTTACTCTCCCCATAATATCCTAGTTAACAAGGATTTTAGCTTGTGCCAGTCCACTGTGACGGTGGAATAGTTGCCAGAGCAGCAAACACCCAAGCATCCTTGTTAACAAGGGAAGTGCGGGTGGGGTATGGGTTTCGAGGTTTCGGGAAAATGGCCTTAGTCCACGCTGGCCTAAAATTGGACTAAATTCCTTGTTAACAAGGAATAGATAGGGTGTGCAATGATAGCTATAGGTTAAACACCACACCGCCCCCTGGCCAGCGCTGGGGGGTTTGCTTTGTCTGGCCTGTTAACAAGGATTTCCCTGGCTACGGCTAGCCTAGACAACCCCGGCGGCGCTCGGTAGTGTGGCGGCGTAGATCACTGGGGTTAGGCATGGCATCAGACGCGGTTTCGCTTTGGCTACGGGGTGCAGGTCGTCACCGGCTGCTAACCCCCAGCGAGGAAATAGAGCTAGGCCAGCAGATACAGGCGTGGCGCTCAACCCCCGACCCCAGCCCCCAGGTAACGGCGGCGGGGCAGCGGGCGCGGGAAAAGATGCTCAACGGCAACCTAAGGCTGGTTGCCAGCATGGCCAAGAAATATAAGGACAGAACTCAAATTCCCTTTGAGGATCTATTGCAGGTGGCCAGCATCGGCTGCTTAACCGCTATCGACAAATTTGACCCCAGCAAGGGCTATAAATTTTCGACGTACGCCTTTCATTGGATCCGGCAAGCCATTACGAGGGGGATGGAAACGATTGATCCTGGCTGCGGTAGCAGGTTACCCGTGCATACCCTCCAGGCGACAGCGCTGGTGAAACGGGCGGTCGCTGAGTTCACTGCTACCCACCGACGCGGCCCTAATTCTGATGAGCTGGCCAGTCTAGTGCGAGACACCGGCATCAGCCGCGATTGCTGGGATGCAGCTCTGCCCTGGCTACGTCCTACGGCCAGCCTCAATGCCCCGTTGCCCCACAATCCCGAACTGACCCAGCAAGACCTTATCGCAAGCGACTGCCCCAGCCCTGAGGATGAGCTGCTGGCTGCTGAGCTGAGGGAGGGGGTAGCGCGGCTGCTGGGTAGCCTCAACCCCAGAGAGGCGACAGCGGTAGCCATGCGCTACGGCATCCAATGCCCACCGGCTGAGCTGGGGGCGATAGGGGCGGCGCTGGGCATTAGCTCGGAAAGGGCACGGCAAATTCTGGCCAAGGGTATGCGGAAATTGCGAGATCGGAATGTCCCAGCCCCAGCAGAGGAGGCAGCGTAGAGACTTTGGCCGAAGTCTCTACGTCAGCCAAATAGCTGATCGCGTCATAGCCCCAGCACCGGCACCGTCCAGGCGGGCACCATAGGCCCAACAGCGGCGAGAGCCATATCTCTGTTAGATGCACCCTAAATCCCCACAGGCACCGCTGGCCCGTGGGGGTTTTGTTTTGGGGCACCATAGCTTGAGTCGCTATGCGGCTTAGCCCTTGATGAGAACAGTTCATAAATGCTAATTGCCAAGGATCAGTATTCTCAGCGCTGCTAAGTGTTACTTTCAAATTTAGATATTTTGCTGCTAATTCTTGTAACGCAGATCTCAGTGCTAAGAGGGGTATAAGGATGAGTCATTCTGTTGAAAAGCAGGCTGTGCCTGTTGAATTCTTTGAACAGATTCACATTGATAAGAAACTGCAAATATTGGTTGATCAGTTATGGGGCTGCGGAAATGGGATGTTTTCCTGGTTCACGCGATTTCCTATAGCTAGTAGAATCTTGCCAAGCCCAATAGATGAATTTAAAGAGGATTACAAAGCAATAGCAAAGATGTTGGGCAATCCCTTTGAATCTGAAGCAGACTTAGAGGGTTACTGCGCTCTCTTAGAACAGAAATTGGAGCAATTAAAAGCGGATGAACCCTTTCTTATACAACGAAGGGTTCATTTTGACACACGGACAGACGAACAAATTTATTCATTTCTGTTGGAAGAGCTAAAGATAAAGTTTCCAACATTAGACGCTGAATTTGCTCACACAGCGATCTGGGGAGGTGAGCGTATTAATCCAGCATCAAATTTACGTTATTTTCTTCCAGACGAAGTTAACGTTATTGCCAATGTCCTCAGTCAAATCGAATTAGATGAATTACTCAGCCATTTTGATGATTTGAAATATGATTCCAACTATTGGCTTGAAGAATGCCGTAAAACTATTCAAGCATTCAAAACCTGTTTCACAGAAACATCTGAACGACAACAAGTCATTCTTACTAAAACAATTTAAGTTGAATGTGCATATTGAGATGGAGAACGATGGACTATCCAAAACCATTGCGCACCAACTCACGACGCGCTGCTGTGGGGCTTTTGGGAATGGCCTGCTGATTGGGCGATGTATGCCGGGAATAACACCGGGCTGGGTTTTGATGTGCTCTGGCTGCTAGGCATCGCGGTGCTGGTGCGGCTATATTTTCGGCAGCGGGTATAGACCCCAAAAAATAGAAAACTTCTTGCAACATGGCCAGCAGTTTAGGGGGTAAAGTTTGGGCGGTATCCCTGATAGAAATAGGCCCGCTGTACGCCTGTTTTTGGCAACCGTACAGAGATGGCTAGCAGGGTGTACAGAGGTGCGGTACACCGTTCAGCGCTGAACGCTCCTGTACAGAGGCACTGAACGCTTGCCCTGGCTGGGCTGTACGCCTCTGTACACCTCAGCCCGTACCGTGGGGAATCAGCCAGGGGGGAGGGTATAGCGGGGTGTTTCCTCGTCTGTACAGACGATGCCCCCCAGCTGTACTAAGCCCAGCAAAACCCGGTTAAACACGGCCTGATCAACGCGCCTTAGAGGGCGGCGCTTTGACTTTATTTCGTAGCCCTTAAGCGGCTCTGTAGCCCCGGCCAGCACTTCTAAAATCATGTTCTCGATGGCCTCTAAACTGATTGGGCTATCTGGCTCTGAATCGGGCGGTGAATCGTCGGCGTCGGCATCGTAATCAAGGCCAGGGAATAGGTCTAGATCGATGGTTGGCCCAGCTTTAGGGCGCTGAATCTTGGCAGGCATCGACCCGCCTGGGGTAGCGATGTCGCCCCCCGGTAGCCACCCATCATCTACCAGCAGCTCAGGCGGCGCGGGCAATGATTTAATGCTGAGCTGGGCTAGCTGGGCCTCGGTTAGATAGGGCATCGGAAAGCACTGCCACTCCCCCAGCAGGTTGGTCAAAACCAGCGGGTGACGCTCGGTGTTGAGCTGGCCACGCGCTGCCTGATACTGGCCCTCGATGCGTTCCCGATCGCGCTTGTTTACGAAGCTGGGATTGTCGATCATGCGCTCGATGGCCTCAAAGCCCCCCAACTTTGACCCCAGGCAGGCGACCCGAAAGTTAGAGCGAATACCCCCGCTAAATTTCAGATCATCGGCGTTTGGCGATTGCGACACCAGCACTAGCTGGCCACCCCCACCCCTGGCCACGGCGGCGGTGGCCTCAACCGATAGCTCTAGACTGAGGCCATAGGGGCGGTAGGCATCCCCCCGTTTTTTGAAGGTGCTGGATAGCGCTAGGTATTCCTCAACCACAGACACCAGCTGCGGCCCCTCCCACTGCCCCTGATCAACTCTGGCCTGAATCAGGTCAAGGGTTTTATGCAGGCGGTAGCAAAGGGCGTGGGCATCGTTCAGGCTGGGCCTAAAGGCAATCCTCACAATGTTTTCGGCGGGCACCCCTGGCCACACGCCCCCCTTGCCCTCGATGGCCTGCAACACCACTTCACGGGCGCGGCTCTGGGCACCCAACAGCAGGTAGAGGAAACTGCTTTTCCCGGTGTCGGTGGGGCTGAGCAGCAGTAGATGCGACCGCCACTCACGGGCGGCGCGGCCCAGGTAATCCCAAGCCTCTACCAGCTCAACCGGCGCGATGGCCTCAACCTCAGACCCAGCCGCTACCTGATCGGTGGTTTCCTGCCAGAGAATTTGCTGGCGGCCTGCGTCGGTCACATCCTCATAATCGAGGGCGGCGCGGCCCGCCTTAACGCTGTCTTCCACTCCCAAGCGGCCTAGGGCGGCGATGGGGAGGGTAGCGGCGATCAACCCGGTGCGAATCCAGTGCAGGCGGTTATCGTGCTCTTCTGCGATCAGGGTGCTGGCCAGCAGCAGTGACCAGGCGGTAAGGCCCAGCCCCCAGCTCAGAATCGAGCGGCGTAAGCGGATAGCTTGCAGCAGGGGATAGTCAGCGCGGGGGTAGTTGTATCGGTCATTCATAGCGCCCTCACCCAAAAACCGTTGGTTGCAATTGCCACCCCAGCCAGCAGCATTGCAACTCTGGCCCAGCAGTCGGGGCGATGATTAGGCAGCGCCTCTCCCACCATGCCGATCGCCGCCATCGGCGGTACAAGGGTCAGCACCATGATGGCCAGGCCCAGATAGTAGGGAATCAAGCCGCTATACATCAGCGAAAAGGGCAGGCGAAACAGCACGGCGATGCTGGCCACCCACAGGGCAGCATCGACTACCAGCCCACGGGCGGGAATGGCGATCAGGTTAGCGGCCCTGAATAGCGCCTCAGATTTGGTGCTGTAGCGGTTGCCCCCCAGGGCTACGGCAGAGCGGCCACCCCAGGCATTGCGGGTAATAATTTCAGGGCGATTGGGGTCTTGGTTAGTCATTTCACCAGCCCCCCCACGATGGCTGAACGTACTGCACAGACGGGCGATTGAGGGAATCAATCACAGCCCCCAGCGCCGCAAGAACCACGGCCAGGGAGATCGCACCCACAAAGACATAGAGCAAGGCCAGGCGCGGCCCTATCTCGATTGGTTCCCTAGCCGCCCGTGCCCTGCTGTAACGTGGCTCTCTGGGCTGGGCCGTGGGCTGCTGAAGCCCGTAGTAGTGCTGGTGCAAATGAATCTCTGGGGGCAGCTGGCGCGGTGTCAGCGGTGCCCCTTGCTGCTGGTCTAGCCAGATAGCAAGGTCGTCTTTGTCTGCGGCCATAATGGTTTCAGTCCTTATGTTCTAGAGACTTTGGGCAAAGCCCCAGCAGGGTTGACGGCCAGCGCTGGGGTTTTTAGGTTTTGGCGATCAGCGTAGCCACCGCAGTAGCTATGGCCAGGGCAGCGATCAACCATCGGCGGCGGGCTTTCCCAGGCTTTGCAGCTGCGCTAAGGCATCGGCCAGGGCGGTAGTTTCCTCGGTGGTAGCGGCGTCAAGCTGGGAAGTCTGCAAGCGGTAGAGACGCTGCTCTAGGGCAAGCTGCTGGGCTTTAGCCGCTACCTTGGCCTGGGCCTGTTTGGTGGACTGCAAGCGCTGCTCACGGGCGGCGATGTCATCGGCCAGTGCCCCCTGAATCAGATCGGCAGTCTGCAAGAACTGCTCAGCCACGGCCAGGGGGTCATCTATGACCAAGGCGCTGCTGTCTCGAAACTGCCCTAGGTCGATGGTCATGCCGCCAAAGCCAGGCGCGGCTAGGGTTGTGCAATGGTTGCCCCCATGAATTGAGAGGCCACCGGCAGCGGGCGCGGGGGGTACAGCTGGGGGACAGAACTGAGCCTTTGCAGCGGTTACAGCAACGGGGGATAGCCCGGCGCTGGTGTCATAGCCGTGGTCATTCAGCCAGCGGCGAACGCTGGTTTTGGGGAGGTTGCCGTGGGCTTTGCAGAAGGAGTGAAGGCTTACGGTTTCGGGCATGGCTAAAAATCCTCTGAACCTTTAGGGGTACGGGCATGGCGCGGCATGGCACAGCAAACAGTGAGCCAATAAGGCCCAGCCCTGTTTCTATGCCGTATCTCGCTTGGCTCAGATGGTAGCACAAAGTATTCTAAGGTAGAATACTTTTATCCTGTATAGGATACTTGAGGTAAATTTGGGGCAACCGTTCAAAATGGAGGGGTTAAAGCCGCTATGACTGCCACAATGCCGACCAACAAGGCCAAGCTAGGGGTTTACGTAGACCAAGAACTGAAAGCAGATGTCGAGAGGCTTGCAGAGCTGGAAAGCCGTAGCGTGAGCAATTTTATAGAGATTTTGCTGAAAGAACTTGTGGCCAATGCTAAGGCCGAAGGAAAGCTGAAATGACCCAGAGCAGCGACCGACTAGACCGGGTGGAAGCCCTGCTAGCTACCGTGGCAGAGAGCCAGGCCCGCACTCAGATTATTGTTGAGCAGAATGCCGCTGGCCTCAGGGAAACCCGCGCCATTGCCGACAGCAACGCCCGCGCTATTGAGGCATGGTCTAGTCACATTGATGAAGGCATTGCTGAGGCCGAAGAGGTTAGCAGCTCGATGGCCGCTAACACCAACCGGCGCATGGAAGCGGCTATTACCGACACGGTGCAGATGATTGCCAACCTGGGGCAACAGCAGCAGGAAACCGACCAGCGGTTTAACACTCTACTGGCTGAGGCCAGGGCCGACCGGCAACGCTCCGAACAGCTCAACGCAGAGCACTCCCAGCGGTTTGACGTTTTCCTGGCTGAGGCCAGGGCCGACAGGGCAGAGATGCAGGCAGCGCGGGAGGCTAATTCAACAGAGCACCGGGCGTTTACTCAAAATATTCAAACCCTGCTCGCGGAGATTGCCCGCCTGTGGCAACGGTTAGCAGGGTAAACCTATACCAGTAAGCACACCAAGCCTTGCTACGCCTATGTTTCAGGTTTTAGCGGGGGTGATAGAATCGGCGGCATGACCATGGCTTAAGCCATTTTTCGGGATACAGCAAAAAACCCCCAGAGCTACCAACTCTGAAGGCTTTTTTAGCTTATTCAGTCCACCCAAACCCTTAGAGTTTTCCGGCCCTGAGGTTTGAATAGAATAGATAGGTAAGCACAATCGTGATTAGTCTAGCAAATGCGGCTGGCAGACCGCAATCTGTAGGCATATCATATCCTACAGCCAACAGCCCTGAACAACCAGATCTGGTAATCTCCTACAACTCACCGGGGAATGCGGGATTATGGGAAGAAGGGCGCTCTAGAG
>NZ_JAYGIH010000020.1:0-16715 GCF_034932455.1 Leptolyngbya sp. CCNP1308
GAAGACTCTGTGCTATTCCAAGTCCGTAGACATGCTGAAGCACTCTGTTCGTTTGCTACTTCACTACCTCAAGTTCGGTGACGTGCCCATTCCAAAGTCAATTCATACCTGAATTCAGCAACGCCGATGTGCCCTTTATTGTCGTCTCTGGGATGCTTGGCGAACAGCAGGCTGTGGCCCTGATGAAGGCCGGTGCCCAAGACTACATTATGAAAGACAACCTGGCCCGCCTGCCGGAAACTCTGCGTCGGGAACTGCGGGAAGCCCAAAATCGGCGCAATCGCCAGCGGGTAGAACAGGCCTTACAGCTGAGCGAGGCCCGGTTTCAAAAGCTGGTGGAGACTCAGCCGGGAATTTCATACACGGTTGTGCAGCGGGCCAACGGCGATCGCGCGTTTACCTACCTGAGCAGCACCGGGGTCAACCTCTTCGAGGTTCCCATTGACATTGCCCTGGCCGACTTTAGCGCCATGGCCACCCTACTGCACCCGGAAGATAGGACTGAGGTAGATGCGGCCATTGCCCACAGTGCAGCCACCCTCACCCCCCTGCACCACGAATGGCGCATTATTACGCCCTCGGGCCAGACTAAATGGGTTCAGGTTCATGGTCAGCCCGAGCGCCTGCCGAATGGCGATGTGCAGTGGTTTGGCGTGGTGCTGGAGGTTACCGACCGCAAACAGGCTGAGCTGACCGTAACCCGCCAGCGCGACCTCAACCGTCTGATGATGGCGGTGACCCAGCGATTTGTGGAGGTGAGAGCTGCCCAGTTTAACGCTGAGGTAATCCGCACCCTAGCCCAAATCGGAGCCTATATTCAGGCTGACCACGGCCATGTGGTGGCCCTGCCTGACGCTGCTGCCCCGCTGCGGGAGACGATGCGAGTTACCCATCAGTGGTACTGCCCTAAATGCCCTGTAGTGCGACAGATTCCCGCTGCCATACCGATAGCGGCGTTTCCCTGGGCGACGGCGACGCTGCTTCGGCGGGAGGTGATCAGCGTGCCCCAGGTGGGGGCTCTGCCCGCCGACTGCGCCACCGATCGCACCCGTTGGCAGAAGTTTAACGTCGGAGCCGTGCTGTCTGTGCCCCTGATTCAAAAGACTCGGGTGGTGGGTTACGTGGGGTTTCTTACCCTGGGCCGACCTACCCTATGGGATGACGACATCCAGCAGATGGTGCAGGTGCTGGCCCAGACCATTGCCTCTGCCCAGTATCGGCTGCAGGCTGAGCGTCTGTTGGCTCGCCGCGAGGCCCAAAGCTGGGCCATATTCTCGGTCATGCCCGATCTGCTGATTCGGGTGGGGGCCGATGGCCTATACCGCGAAGTGCTGAGCCAAAATCACCCCTTGGATATTGTTCTTCCCTCTCAGAGCCGGATTGGCCGCCACGTGTCGGAGTTTTTGCCCGCCGATCTGGCCGATCTCAAGATGCAGGCCATCCGTCAGGCTCTGGCGACCCATGAGGTGCAAACCTACGAGCAGCAAATTTCGGTGGGCGATCGCCTCCAGCAAGAAGAACTGCGGGCGGTGCGGTGCGGCGAGGATGAGGTGCTGTTTTTAGTTCGCGACATCAGCGAGCGCAAACAGGGCGAAGCCGAACGCCAGCGCACGGAGTTAGCCCTTCAGCAGAACGAAGCCCACCAGCGAGCGCTGCTGAAGGCCCTGCCCGATCTACTGGTGCGGTTGAGTAAAGATGGCATCTACCTAGAGTTTGCCGCCAGCCCCACCTTCCAGGTGGTCGGCCCTCTGTCAGATTTAGTCGGCACCCATGTGACCGAGTCGTTGCCGCCAGTAGCGGCCCAGCAGCGTCTCGATGCGATCGCCCAGGCCCTGGCCACTAAAGCCATTCAGTTTTATGAGCAGGATCTATCCACGACAGAGACATTTCAGATTGAAGAAGTGCGCGTGGTGCCCTACCGAGACGATGAGGTGCTAGCCCTGGTGCGCGACATCAGCGATCGCAAACAGGCCGAACGCCAGCTCGAAGAACTCAATCAATCGTTGGCGCAACAGGTGGTCGATCGCACCGCCGCCCTGGAGGAGCGCGAAGCCCGCTACCGGGGCCTGAGGGAAGGGGCCAGCGATGCCATTCTGATAGCCGATATGGAGGGTCATATTCTAGAGGTGAATCGCCACACGGAGGAGTTGTTTGGCCGCTCCCGTGATCAATTGACCCAGATGCACCAATCTCAACTGCATCCGCCAGAGAAGCAGGCAGAGATCATCGCCCTCTTTCAAGAGTCTATTGAGATTCCCCATTTTCAAGCCTCTAACGTCCCCATCCTGCACGCCGATGGCCGACGGATTCCGGTGGATATTACCGCGACGACTATCACCCTGGGGACGACCCGGGTGGTGCAGGGCATTTTTCGCGATGTCAGCGATCGCCAGCGGCTGGAAGAAACTCTGCGCCTGCGGGAGCGGGCGATCGCCGCCAGCCACAATGGCATTGTGATTACCGATGCCCGCCAACCCAGCAACCCGATCATCTACGTCAACCCCGCCTTTGAGCGCATGACTGGCTTTTCTGCGGCCGAAGCCATGGGGCATAACTGCCGCTTCTTGCAGAGTAATCAATTGGAGCAGCCTGGCCTGCATACTCTGCGTCAGGCTATTGCTGCTGGCGAAGACTGTACCGTAGAGCTGATTAACTACCGCAAGAATGGCGAGCCATTTTGGAACCACCTCAGCATTTCGCCCATTTATAACCCCGAGGGCCAGCTCACCCACTTTGTTGGCATTCAGACCGATATTAGCGATCGCAAGCGGGCGGAGACCCAGCTGCACCAGCATATGCACGACCTAGAAGAAGCCCGCCACGCCGCCGAGGCAGCCAATCAGGCCAAGGACGAGTTTCTCGCCAACATGAGCCACGAGCTGCGCACCCCCCTCAACGCCATTTTGGGCATGACTGAGGGGCTGCAAGAGCAGGTGTTTGGCACTATCAACGAGCGGCAACTCAAGGCTCTCACCATTGTCGAGACCAGCGCCTCCCACCTGCTGGCGCTGATCAACGACATTCTCGATATGGCCAAAATTGAGTCGGGCCAAATTACCCTGCACCTGACCCCCACGGCGATCGCGCCCCTGTGCCATGCAAGCCTGACCTTTGTGCAGCAGCAGGCCTACAAAAAACGCATTCAGCTCACAGATTGTGTTCCTGCCGACCTGCCTGACCTGGTGATCGATGAGCGGCGCGTGCGTCAGATTTTGATCAACCTGCTCGCGAACGCGGTCAAATTTACCCCCGAGGGAGGGCGCGTCAGCCTGACGGTCGCGTTAAAGTCGTGTCAAGACAGTGACGAGCTCCGATCCGTGATCCGGTTTACCGTCAAGGATACGGGCATTGGCATTGCCCCCAACGACCAGCCAAGACTGTTTCAACCCTTCATTCAGATTGACAGTGCCCTCAACCGCCAGTACGAGGGCACAGGGTTAGGCCTCACCCTGGTAAAACAGTTCACCGAGCTGCACGGTGGTCAGGTGGGGCTAGTCAGCGAGGTCGGGGTCGGCAGCAGCTTCACCATCGACCTGCCCTACGAGGTGGGGACAGATCGATGGACAGCCAGCCCGGCTACCGCCGTCGCCAGTGCCCCAGAGGCCCCGGCGACGGCGGCCCCAAAGCCCCTGATTTTGCTGGCGAGCGACCAGGAGGCCACGATCAGCACCGTGGTTAACTACCTGACCGCTAAGGGCTACCGCCTGCTGGTAGCCCGCCAGGGCGAAGCGGCCCTGGCCCTGGCAGAAAATCCCGATTTGATCGTGGTGGATATGCAGCTGCCGGGGGGCGATGGCCTGGAGGTGATGCGCTGCATTCGTGCCGAGCCGCACTTAGCCGATCGCCCGATCATTGCGATCTCCGACGTCAGCGCGGTGGGCGATCGCGATCGCTGTCTGGGGGCCGGGGCAAACCAGTGCCTGAGCAAACCGCTTAAGCTCAGGCAGCTGGTCGCCGCCATTCAGCACCTGCTCAATCCCCTCGCGACCTCCGGCTTCTAACTCACCAGCAGACCTATGCCATCCGCCTCTATTCTGATCGTTGACGACGACCCGAATAACTTTGATGTCATCGAGGCTCTGCTCGACGCCGAGGGTTATCAGCTGCACTACGTCAGCACGGGGGAAGCGGCGATTGCCGTCCTTGACCACCTGGAACCTGACCTGATTTTGCTCGACGTGATGATGCCCGGCCTCAATGGGTTTGAGGTTTGCCACTGGCTCAAGTCTTCGCCCGCCTGGGCTAGCTTGCCGGTGATTATGGTGACGGCCCTGAGCGAAAAACAGGATCTCGCCCGCTGCTTTAGCGCCGGGGCCAACGACTTTATCAGCAAGCCGATCAACCGACTAGAGCTGATTGCCAGGGTGCAATCGATGCTGCTGCTGCGGCAGCAGTATCGGCAGCTAGAAACCTTTAACGCCCAGCTCGAAGCCCAGGTGCTAGAGCGTACGGCCCAGCTCCAGGCGATCATTGCCCAGGATCCCCTAACCCAGTTGCCCAGCCGGGTTGCCCTAACCCAGGTCCTAGCTGAGTTGCTCCAGGCTGAAAGTTCGGCCTTCACGGTGATTTATCTCGACTGCGATCAGTTCAAGCTGATCAACGGTTCCTTTGGGTACACCCTGAGCAACCAGCTGCTCAAGTCGATCGCCGAGCGGCTCCAGCAGCTAGTGCCCAGCGGCGGTCTGCTGGCCTGTCTGGGGGGCAACGAGTTCTGTATTTTGCTGCGCCAGACTAGCGATATGGAGCGCATTGAATCGCTGATCCAAACCATTTTAGACAGCTTCAAAGCCCCCTTTACCGTGTCAGGGCTGGGTATTTTCATCACGGCCTGTTTGGGGGTTGTCCTAGGCCACAGCGACTACCCCTGCCCCGAGCAACTCCTCCAGGATGCTGGTATTGCCATGTACCGAGCCAAGCAGCAGGGAACCGGCAGCTACCAATTTTTTGACCCGCAAATGCACCAAACCATGGTGGATCGCCTGGCCCTCGAAAATGACCTCAAGCGCGCCCTCGATCGCCAGGAATTTGTGGTGTATTACCAGCCCATTGTCCACCTCAAAACCCTCAAAATTGCCGGGCTAGAGGCGCTGGTGCGCTGGCAGCATCCCACCCGTGGCCTGGTCGCCCCCGGCGAGTTTATTCCCCTAATGGAAACCACCGGGCTGGTGGTGCCGGTGGGCCTGCTCATTCTCAAGCTGGCCTGTCAACAGCTGCACCGCTGGCAGCAGCAGGGCTGGAGCGATCTAACCATGAGCGTCAACCTGTCGGTGCGGCAGTTTGCCTGCCCCACCCTGCTCGACGATATTGACCAGGTTCTGGCCGCCACCGGCATCGACCCCGCCCGGCTCAAGCTGGAAATTACCGAAAGCGCCATTATGGACAATGCCGAAACCGCCATTGCCCTGGTGGATGCCCTGCGATCGCGACAGATTCAGATCAGCATCGACGACTTTGGCACGGGCTATTCTTCCCTGGGCTATCTGCACCAATTTTTGGTCAATGACCTCAAAATCGATCAATCATTTACCAGCCAAATTCAAGTCTTGACCTCTAAATGTAAGGTCGTCGATACCATTATTACCCTGGGCAAGCAGTTGGGCTTGACAGTCACCGCTGAAGGCATCGAGACCCAGCCCCAGCTCGAGCGACTGCAACAGCTCAACTGCGAACTGGGGCAAGGCTATCTATTTTCTAAATCCCTGCCAGCGGCGGACATTGAGGCTCGCTTTCTCAACAGCAGAGATACCCCCCTCATGATCTTTGCCTCCTCAAGCTCAATCTGAGCAGAATGCCCCGCTACCAGATCACCCTAAGCCTCTCTCCCTAGCTGGAAAGTTCACTAAGCCCTGAGGTCGATAGCGCTTTAGCTCTTAGCCAATGGCGTGGTGCACCTGGCAAATCACCTGGCGCACTGACCAGCTATACACCGTGAGAAACCGACTCAAGGCGCTCGCCGACTTCAGGTGACTATGCTCGGCAGCGGTGCCCCTTGTGCCTTGGAAAAACAGTTCTAGGAAGGCTTTCAGGCTTTGGCGCTGATAGGCACTCGGTATCCCGTCCAACAGTTGGTAAATTAGCGCTTGGGCGTGGGCAAGAATCTTCATGGTCCTTGCTATCTATACGTTTCACGCCCTTTTCTCTCATCCCCCCTGCCAAGGTGCAAGATCTGAGTTGAGCAATGTAGGCTCTGGGTTACAGGCAATATTTAGGGCTTGCTGAAAAAGCCCCCAAAACTAAGCGGATAGGATGATTCGGCGTGGTTGAGAGCTGCTAAAGTGCAAGGAAAATTGTGCACTACCGCTGACATCCTTGGACGCAGAGACCAATGTACCGGCAATCGAGCCCAGGTCAACTGAGTTTTGAGAACTTTTACTTGCCGTTTGGGGCAAGCTATCGGGGAAGAATCGCTGGGTGAAACTGGCGGCGATGATTCCATGGGAAGCGTTTGAATCAAGTTATGCAGCGCAGTTCAGCGAGGGGCACTAGCCAAGTCGTTTCGAATGGTGCTGGGGGCGTTGATGATTAAAGAGCGGCTAGGGGTGAGTGACGAAGAGACCATAGATCGGGTGCGGGAGAACCCGTATTTGCAGTACTTTTTGGGGTTGTCCGAGTACAGTGACTGAGCGCCGTTTGACGCGTCGATGATGACGCACTTTCGACAGCGGTTGAGTTTAGAGTTAGTGAACCAGGTCAATGAGGCGGTGGTGCAGGCTGTCTTAGTGGCGGAGGCGGATCCCCCAATCTCAACCGAACCGGTAGATCCGAGCGACAACACCGACGATGACTCCGGCCCACGGGATGATGACCCACCCAACCAAGGCCAACTGCTGTTAGATGCGACGGTGGCTCCAGCCGACATCCACTATCCTACGGACTTGCATCTGCTCAACCAAGCCAGAGCCAGTAGTGAACGAATCTTGGATCAACTCTGGGCCACGATTCGTCAACCGGGGCAGCGTAAGCCCCGCACCTACCAGCAACAAGCCCGACGGAACTTTCTCAACGTGGCCAAGCAGCGCCGTTCGAGTCGTCGGCAGATTCGCAAGGCGATTGGCCAGCAACTGCGATACCTGCGTCGGAACCTGGAGCAAATTCGCCAGGTTGTCCCAGCCGGGGCTCGCTTTGAGGTGTTGGCTGGCTTTTGGTACCAGCGGTTGCTGGTGATTCAGGAGGTCTACCGTCAGCAGTGGCGGATGTATCAACAGCGCCAACATCGGGTTGAGCATCGCATTGTCAGTCTGGCTTAACCATGTCCGCCCCATCGTGCGCGGCCAGGCAGGCACCCCGGTTGAGTTTGGGGCCAAGCTAGCGGTCAGTTGCGTCCAGGGCTTTTGCTTCATCGACCATCTCGATTGGGAGGCGTTCAACGAAGCCCTCGACTTGCCCCAGCAGGTTGAACGTTACAAAGACCGCTTTGGGGTCTATCCCGAATCGGTACACGCAGACCAGATCTATCGCACCCGAGCTAACCGCCAGTGGTGCAAGGCGCGAGGGATTCGCCTCAGTGGGCCGCCCCTGGGACGACCTGCCGCTACCGCCAAACCCGACCTTGAGCGTCAGGCGCAACAAGATGCCCGGATTCGCAATGCTATTGAGGGCAAGTTTGGTCAGGGCAAACGTCGCTTTAGTCTGAACCGGGTGATGGCCAAACTCCCCCATACGGCGGCTACCGCCATAGCTATTACGGTTCTAGTGATGAATCTGGAGCGGCGGCTCCGACCACTTGTTTTATTTTTTGTCCGCCTCACACATCACTATCTCGCCAAAGAAATCGGGCGACTCAGGTCACGGAGGGTTGCTCACTGGCCAGCGGCGATGGGCGATCAGGCACCAGCCTAATCAAAAAGACGTTATCCAACCCTCGCTTATTTTTTCAGTAAACCCTACTTAAAGCGGAGGAGAGGTTGTGATAAATGGCTCCAGCTTGGGTTTAATATGTCAGGTTAGAACGTTTTTGACCCAGTTAAGATTTATCAAAAAATGATCCAATTCAGGGGTTGGGTGAGATTTGTAAAAAAAGTGTAAAGCTAAGGAATTCCTCGGGCACTGATTGCTGCGTAAGGTGAGCTGTAGGGCAAACACTAGGAGCCTTGAGGATGGTGAAAATCAACAATAGAGCACCCTCTGACATCAGTGGTCACGACGCCAGTTCCAGGTCTGTCAGTTGGGAGCAATTGATCGCAGCGGTCGCCCTACAAATTCGCCAATCGCTAGATTTGGCCACAATCTGGCAAACCACCGCTGATGCTGTTCAGCAGCTTTTGAACTGTGAGCGCACCCTGCTTTATCAGTTGATACCTGGGGATGGCGGTCAAGTGGTGGTCGAGGCCGTTCAGTATCCCCAGTGGTCTCTTCTGGGGCAGGTCATTCACGACGCCTGCTTTGAATCGAGTTGGCTAGCGCCTTACGAAGAGCAACAGGTGCGGGCGATCGCCGATATCTCTACCGCCAACCTCACCCCCTGTCATGCTGAGTTTCTGGCCCGCTTTCAGGTCAAGGCCAACCTGGTGGTGCCCATCCTGTGCGAGTCTCAGCTGTGGGGCCTGTTAATTGCCCATAGCTGCGTCGACCCTCGCCCCTGGCTGAGCGAAGAAATCGCGGGATTGCAACAGATTGCCGTCCAGGTAGGCATCGCTATTTACCAGGCTGAACTGGTCGCGCAGTTACGAGCCGCCAAGGCAGATTTAGAAGATCAGGTAGTAGAAACGCTACAGCAAAGCCGTGATCAGCGTTTTCAACTGGCGGCCATCGTTGAATCGTCCCAGGATGCCATCATTAGCAACACCCCCGAGGGTGTCATCACCAGCTGGAACCGGGCCGCCGAACAGCTGTTTGGCTTTACGGCTCAGGAGGCGATCGGTCAACTGATTACGCTCATTATTCCACCCGACCGCCAGGACGAAGCAATCTCAATTTTTCAACAACTACACCAGGGCAAACGGGTAGAGACCTACGAAACCCAGCGGCAGGGCAAGGATGGCCATTTGGTGGATGTGGAGGTGACTATCTCCCCCATGCAGGATGAAACCGGCACGGTGGTGATTGGTGCTTCTAAGATTATCAGAAACATTACCCAGCAGCGACGCACCCAGCAGGCGCTCCACGAGCAGACCGCCATCCTGCAAAGCTTCTACAACTCGTCGCCCTTGATGATGGGCATTGTAGAGCTTTCAGAGCATGACATTCTGCACATCTCAGATAACCAGGCGGCCGCTACTTTCTTTGATACCACCGTCACCGCATTAGTCGGGCAATGGACTACTAATCTCGGCATACCTACCGATCACGTTCAGGCTTGGATCGCTCACTATCGCCACAGTCAAACCTCAGGGCAGCCCGTGCAGTTTGACTATGCCCATACCATCGATGCCACCACTTCTTGGTTATCCTTTGTAGTGTCGTTTATCGGCATTGCTGAGAGCCAGCGCCCTCGCTTCTCCTACGTGGCTACAGACATTAGCGAGCGCAAACAAGCCGAAGATGAGCTGCGCCACCTTAACCTTGCTATGGAACATGCTGTTGAGGGCATTTCCTACATCGATTCAATGGGTCGATACCTCAGCGTCAGCCGTGCCTATGCCTCCATCTGCGGCTATGAACCCAGGGCTCTAATCGGTACAGCTCCAAGCTGTACTGTTTATGCCGATGACCTGCCCTTCATAGAATCGGCCTATGAAACGATGAAAACCGTGGGCAAAGTCGAGGTAGAAGTGCGCGGGCTACGGCAAGATGGCTCTCTGTTTTATAAGCAGGTAACCATGATTGCCGGCTACGATGCCCAAGGCAGGTTTGTAGGGCACCACTGTTTTCTAAAAGATATCAGTGAACGCAAACAAGCTGAAGCCGCCCTGCAAGTCAGCGAAGCCCGCTGGCAATTCGCCCTAGAGGGGTCAGGTGATGGCATCTGGGACTGGAATCCTCAGACCAACACGGTCTTTTTTTCGCGCCAGTGGAAAGCCTTGCTGGGCTACAGCGATGATGAAATCAGCACAGCGAACGACGAGTGGAGCAATCGCATTCACCCCGATGATCTGGGGCAGTGCCACGCCGATTTGCAGCGGCATTTCAGCGGAGAAACCCCGGTTTACCAAAATGAGCACCGAATACGCTGCAAGGATGGCACGTATAAATGGATTCTCGACCGCGGGCAAGTGATCGAATGGACTGACGACCACCAACCCCTGCGAGTGATTGGTACCTACAGCGATATGAGCGATCGCAAACAGGCCGAGCTGGAGCTCAAACAGGCTAAAGAGCAGCTTGAAAGCCGAGTCGATGAACTCAAGCAGCGCAATGATGAAATGCAGCGCTTAGGAGAGATAATCGACTTTTTGCAGGCCTGTTTGACGATGGACGAAGCCTACCAGGCGCTAGGTGCTCTGGTGGCACCGCTTTTTATCGGCAGCAGCGGCGCTATTTTTATGCTCAACCCGTCGCGCAATCACATGGAAATCGTCACCACCTGGGGGCCGGAGTTAAACTCGCAGCCGCTGTTTAGCTCCTTTAGCCCCTTAGACTGCTGGGCCTTGCGCCGAGGGCGATCGCACCAGGTCGGCCCTAACAGCCTGGGGCTGCGCTGCCACCATGCTGAGGCGGCGCCGGTGGCCAGCACCACCCTTTGCCTGCCCCTCCTGGCTCAGGGCGAAACTTTGGGGTTATTTTACCTCAGTGCCAGTGAGATCAAACGGCCCATCCAGCAGCTGGCCCGCGCCGTAGCAGAGCAGGTGGCGCTGGCCTTGGCCAACCTGCATCTACGCGAAACCCTGCAATATCAAAGCATTCGCGACCCGCTCACCGGGTTGTATAACCGCCGATACCTCGAAGAGACCCTAATTCAGGAAATTGAGCGAGCCCAGCGCCACCACCATCCGATTGGGGTAATTATGCTCGATATCGATCACTTCAAGCGGTTTAACGATGTCTATGGCCACGAGGCGGGCGATCGCGTGCTAGAAGCCGTGGGCCAGCTGCTGCGCGACAGCGTGCGGGGGTCTGACATTGCCTGCCGCTACGGCGGGGAAGAGATGACCCTGGTGCTGCCTGAATCGCCCCCAGATGTAACTCTGGCGCGGGCTGAAGCCATTCGCTACGCCATTGGCCAGCTTCGGGTAAGCTACAACGGCATGACGCTGGAACGACTGTCGGCCTCGCTGGGAGTGGCGAGCTTTCCTGACCACGGGGCCAAGGGCATTAACGTGGTAAAAGCCGCCGATGTGGCTCTCTATCAGGCTAAAACCAGGGGACGCAACATGGTGGTGGTTTACAGTGCCCGCGACAAAAGTGGCGAAGGGCCTGGATCCTCCTCAGCCTAGAGATAGCACACTGATTTATTCCAGGCGTTGCACAATTAGGGTATGAGTCAAGGAGGCCTAGTGATGCAGTGTCCTGAGTGCGGTGGTACCCATATCCGTAAGAATGGGAAAAAGCAGGGTAAGCAAAATCACATTTGCGTCGCCTGTGGCCGCCAATTTATCGACCACTATGAACCCCAACGCGGCTATCCAGACGCCGTCAAACGCGATTGCCTTCGACGGTACGTCAATAGAACGGGCTTCCGGGCCATCGAGCGAATGACCGGAGTGCATCACACCGCTACCATCACCTGGGTTAAACAGGTGGGTGAGCTACTGCCCGATGCCTACGCTCCCGATACCCCGCCTGAGGTCGGAGAACTCGATGAATTGGAAACCTTTGTCGGGGCAAAAAGAACAAAGTCTGGCTGTGGACAACGGTGAATCACGTTGTACCAGGGATTTTAGATTGGGTCATCGGTGACCACAGTGCGGCCACCTTTGCGCCCCTTTGGAATCGAATCCAGGACTGGGCCTGTTACTTCTGGGTCACCGATGGCTATCCAGTTTATCCTCAGTTCATCCCAGAAGGTGACCAGATCGTCAGCAAAACCTATATGACGCGGGTTGAAGGGGAGAATAGCCGCTTGCGACATTATCTCGCTCGTCTGCATCGTAAGACCTTGTGCTATTCCAAGTCCGTAGACATGCTGAAGCACTCGGTTCGTTTGCTACTTCACTACCTCACGTTCGGTGATGTCCCTGTCCTTCCACGGTTCATACCTTAATTCAGCAACGCCGAAATAAGATTGTCGCTATTCATGGTGTATTCCTTGTCTGGTGCTTTGCTTCATCCAGCAGGATACGCCCTTCCTTCTTTTCCCTCCATACACCAGAAATCACCATAACTCAGCTAACACTTCAGGTCTTTAACGAAGCCAATTGACGCAGTGCCTTTAGGTCTTTCTGGGTACGACTGACTGGTCCTTTAACGATTGCGGTTGATCACTAATGTTCTGTAACCGCCTTACACAACTCCTCTGGGTTATTGTGAGTCTGAATAAATTGCTGAAATTGCTTGGCTGGGAGCGGTTTACTCAGTAAGTAACCTTGAACACTACTGCAGCGTAGGGTTTGCAATATCTCCAACTGTTCTACTTTTTCGACCCCTTCAGCAACCGTTTCCAGGTTTAGCCCGTGGCCCAGAGCGATCACCGCTTGCACAACAGCCATCTCCCTCGATTCAAGGGACAGATCTTGAATAAACTCGCGGGCAATTTTGAGGGAATGGAGCGGAAATTGTTTCAAGGCAGCAAGGGAAGAGTGCCCTGTGCCAAAGTCATCCATTGAGATGTAAATCCCCATATCTTTCAGTTCTTGCAAGGTAGAGATCGCAGCAGGGATATCCTGCATCACTACTCTTTCCGTAATTTCGACCTCTAGCTGGCTGGGATCAAGCTGATAATCTAGCAAGATTTGAGCAATCTTTTGGGGCAAGTTTTTTTGCTGAATCGTTTGAGCAGAAAGATTAACAGCAATACGCAGTGGTGGGTTCCCGAGGTTTTGCCATGAGCGAATCTGAGCACAGGCGGCCCCAATTACCCACTCATCGATCGCGCTGATTTGCCCGGTCACTTCGGCTGTTGGTATAAACTCTCCCGGCATCAGCAACCCTTTGTGAGGATGCTGCCAACGAATTAAAGCCTCAGCGACAGTCACCCGGCCTGTCTGCAAGTCTAACTGGGGCTGATAGTGCAGCACAAACTCACTCTGCTCCACGGCCTCATGAAGATCATGGGTCAAAATCAGTTGATCCAGGGCATTCCCTATCGTGACAGAGGAGTAGAGTTTAAAGTTATTGCGCCCCTGATGCTTGGCGTCATACATGGCGGCATCCGCATTTTTCAGCAGGGTCTCAACATCTTGACCGTGGCTGGGGGTGAGAGCAATGCCAATGCTAGTGGTAACTCGAAAGGCTTGGCGATTGAACACAAACGGCTCACGCAGGCTATTAAGAACCCGTTGAGCCACTTTCGTAACATCTTCGGTGGACTGAATATTTTGGAGCATCAGGGTAAATTCATCCCCACCCCAACGCGCCACAACATCGCCCTCCTTTAAACAGCCTGAAATTCGCCGTGCCACTTGCTGCAGTAGCTGATCCCCCACGGCATGGCCCAGGGTGTCATTAATCGCCTTGAAATGATCGAGATCCACAAAGCAAACCGCTAGCATCCTACTATCCAGTCGGCTATTGAGGAGTTTGAGTTGTTCTAAAGCTTGGACCAATTTTTCTTCAAACAGCAGTCGATTGGGTAATCCAGTGAGCCGGTCATGACAAGCTTGATGGCGAATCGTGGCCTCAATCCGCCGCTGCATCACAGTGATGTATAGATGGGTGGCAAGGGTTTGCGACAGTTTGATGTCTTCTGCGTTCCAACCTAAGGCAAAGGGCGTATCCGCTAAGTCTTGAGAGAATGGATTGGCATCGGCAGTCGTCTGTTGGCGGTTTAGAAGCCCACCCGCCGCAAACAAACTCACACCTGGTTCGCGACGAAACAGGCTGAACCACCCGATGGCTTGTTGCTGATATTGCAGGGGCACAATCAGTACAGAATGAATGGCGACCGCTTCGAAAGCCGCTCCCAACGCCCGCAGGTGTGGATCTTGCCTGAAGTCCTGCAGGGTGTAGAAATGGCAAGTTGGATCCTCTCTACTACTCTTTGTCCGATGCCTTCCACCATTCGCGCTCTGGGCCAAACGACGCCAAAGATATCTTTCAACCTCCAGGGTTAAGGCGGGTTGCACTCCTGAACGGTAAAGCTGGTCACTCTGCGCTTCGGTATCGGCGGAGATATAGAGCTGTCCACCAATGCAACCCAAGGCGGTAACGGTAGCATCCATGACTTGCTGCATCACTCGCATGGCATCTCCAGGAGTATGCAACAGGCGGGTGAGGCGATTGATGGTGGCTTCCGCCTGGGCTTGCTGAGACGCTTGCTTTAACAGGGTTGCTTGGGCGATCGCAATGCCGATATGGGCCGAAAGTTCTTTGAGAAAGTCCAGTTCCCAAGATTGCCATTCACGATGATGGTGGCACTGGTGAGCAATTAACAACCCCCAAAGCTCTTGATTGTGGAGAATTGGAACCACTAGCTTTGACTTCACGCCAAGTTGATGGAGGGTTTCTACCAAACAGGCTGAGATATCGTCTTGCCTAACATCAGCAATGGCGCGGACCCGGCCCTGTTGGTAAAGGCGGTGACTTTCAACCGGAAAAACCTTTTCTGGTAGCGGTTGATCCATTAACGGAAAACATCCCGGAGCAACGGCTTCATTCGTCACTGAACCGGTACCGGCAGAATTGATGCGATAGGTCAGTACCCGATCAGCCTGCAACAGTTGCCTAACCTCAGCCACCGTCGTATTCAAAATCTGATTGAGGTCTAACGACTCACGAATGCGGTGCGCTACGGCCGTAATTAAACGCTCCCGCTCAAATTGCTGCCGCAACACAGTCTCAGCCTGTTGGCGCTTCTCCAGTTCAGCTTGAGACTGCTGATACAGCTCTGACTGATGAATCGCAATCGCCGTTTGGGTGGTGAGTTGCTTGAGCAAATCAATCTCATCTGCTTGCCATACCCTCGCACCAGAGCATTGTTGCACCACCAGCAAGCCCCAGAGCTTAACCGCATCGACAATGGGCACGACTAGATTGGCCCGTACTTGAAAATCGGCTAGCAAGTCACGATGGCAAGGGGTCAAATCGGCGGTCTCAATATCTGAGATCGCTTGCACCCGCCCCTGGGCATAGAGCTGTAAGTAATGTCGGGCAAAATGGTCGTCGTAAATCTGGGTGCCCATAATGGTGCGCCACTGAGCGTCCACCGATTCCGCTACGACACAGCCACTGTGGTCAGCGTTAAGTTGGTAGATCAGGACTCGGTCGGACTCTAATAGATGACGTACTTCAGCGGCGGTGGTCTGCAAAATCGCGGTTAGATCTAGCTCACCTTGAACATGAATGCGCTCAGCCATTTGCCTAACCAGGCGTTCCTGAGCGGATTGTCGCCGCAGTTTCGCCTCTAGCTGCTTTTGAGCCGTAATATCGTGACCGATGGCGATGTATTGATAGGCCATGTTATCCCCCTCAAGAAAAGGGACAATAGTAGTATGAACCCAATACAAGCTACCGTCCCGAGCACGTTTTTGGATTTCTCCCCGCCAGACTTGCCCAAGATTAAGGGTCTGCCAGATGGCTTCTAAATCAGTCGGAGAATGTTCGCCTTCCTCCACTAAAAGATGTTTGTTGCCAATCAGTTCTACCGCTGAATAGTGAGAGATTTCGCAGAACTTATCATTGGCATAGGTAATCAACCCTTGGGCATCTGCAATCACCACAATGGAAGACTGGTCTAACGTAAACTCAATATCTGTGCAGTCTTTTAGGGTTTGCTTAAGCACCCGGTGCCCGTATCTTAGATCCAGTTGTGCCACGACCTGACGGCTCAGGATGCGCAACGCTTCGAGTTGCTCTGAGTCTAGTTGGCGCGGTTGCTGGTCAATGACGCACAGCGTCCCTAGCGGATAACCATCGGCAATAACGAGGGGAAAGCCGGCGTAGAAACGAATGTGGGGCTCCCCGACGACTAGCGGATTCTGCGCGAAGCGCTCGTCAAGCAGGGCATTTTCGATGATGAAAGGCTGCGACTGTAAAATCGCGTGAGCGCAAAAAGCCCACTCACGGGGAGTTTCCGTTGTGGTTAGTCCAACCTTTGCCTTAAACCACTGGCGGTGGTCATCAATCAGACTCATCAGCGCGATCGGGGTTTGGCTGATCGTAGTGGCGAGTTGAACTAAATCATCAAAAGCCGCTTCTGGGGCCGTATCAAGGAGATTATATCGAGCTAACGCGGCTAACCGAGCCGCTTCATAATCACCCTCGATAGTTGGCATCCTCTCTCCCTCTTAACGTCTTGATGAGTCAACCATCGTCGAGCGTAGTCCCGATAACAGGCTACCTATGCTTACACTCAAACGTATTAGATGCTACAAACATCGTAACCTTAGTACGGATAGAAGCTATGACTTTGATGTATAAATTGACCTCCTTCAGCAGATTGGCGTAATCTTTCTACTAAGGTTTAGTAGTTCAATGCGGCGATCGCCCCCGCCACCTGCTCCGGCCTCACCTCCAAATACCGCTGCAGTGACGCCGTTAGGGCAGAAAAAACTAAGGGATGGACGGTAGGGTAGTGCCTGCGCAGAGACCAAACACCCCCCCCCATCGGCACCGCTGCCGATGGGGGTTAGTTCTCAGGATGTATCTACGCTTCAGAACGCCCGCCTGCTGCCTACCTAGGGTGCCCTCATCGGTGGGGGCGGTAGCAGGGGTAAGCTGTTTGGCGTAAATGGAATTTCACA
>NZ_JAYGIH010000021.1:0-14859 GCF_034932455.1 Leptolyngbya sp. CCNP1308
ATCAGATTGAGACACCCCAAGCAAATTCTACAAGGAACCGTTAGGAGCTATAGCGAAGGCTAACCACCTCAATGCCATTAACCTACTGGATGCTTGCGGGTTGAATAGTTGCCTGCGCGCGCAACTAAGCAGGTTGCCCATCTCTGCAATTAGATGCAGAGCACAATTGGCCGCCGCCCATCGGACCGCCTTGTCAACGATGGTGAGCAGCACACCATTCCAAAAGGTTTCCTAGCTAGGTTCAGCACCGCTCACTGGGTTTGTATTCAAGAATTTGTCGCTAAGGACAAGGAGTTGATGATCAAGAATTATTGATTCCTAGTTGCCAAGTTTTCTGTTTTCCAAGATGAAGTTTGATAACCAGCAGCTTTGGTAAGTCATTCGAGGCGATTAACTTGTCGAGAACCAGGAGAGCAAGAAATACTGGTTTGAGTGATGTCGGTAGGGAGAATTAGCTCAGGTGAAGTGGTCGAGGGTTGTTCTGTCTCACAAGTTTCCGCCATCGTTCTCCTTTCCACAATAAAACCGCCTGATCTCATCTCAACTAACCATACGGCACTAGCAAAACTCCTCAATTCTTCACGTTTGGCTTGCGCCATCATGATTACTCCTCGGCTCAGATCAGACGGTGTTGCAATGGTGTATCGATAGGATCCTGTTTCTTCTGAGATGCTTAATTCCAATTGTCTCAGCGTTGTAGCAAATTCCTCATGTTCCGCATAGTATGCCTGCTGCGCTCGGTTCATAGAGCCGATATAGATCCACCCCTCCCATTCTTCGTTTGGTCGCTCATTAGTTTGTTGAGGTTGAACAGGGGCGTAGTTTGGCGGCACTGTTGAATTTTGACCGTCTACAGTATTTCTGTGGGGGGCTGGCGGCGACTCTAAAGTGACTAATTTTTCCGCTTCAAGAGTTCTGCGCTGCTGCTCCGTCAGAAACAGGTAGCCGACCAGCTCATAGTCACCATAGAGTGGATAAAGTCTGCTTTCAGGAGATGTTTCTTCGACCACGCCTTGAATGAAAGTGAAGAAGTTTGGATCTAACCAATCGCCCTGAAAATCAAGCTCTGTGCTGTAGCGCGTTCCGTTAATAGTGAAAGATTGTCCGGCTGTTTCACTTTCCCAGTCATACTCATTTGAAATATCAGTTGGAGCAAATGCGCCATGAGAAGCTGCGGCAAACTCACGGGTAAACTCCTGATATGGATTATCTACATTGCCAGATTCCCAGTCCTCAATTACGACGACTGTATTATCGAACGCCATTAGCAATTCGTAGGGACGGGTAATTAAAGTTTGGGCTATACGCTGTCGTCCCCTATCAATTTGCGCTGGAGTCAGATGATTCAACAGTCCAATTTGTTCATAGAGAGTGAGAGCTTCTTCAATGCGATCGCTCGTCAAAGAATTATCATGGCTCTGCCCGTATGAGCTATAGCCCATGCCAGAATACCGCTTAAATTGCTGTTCAGTAAGAGCAAGAATGCCACAGCGAGCGCCCTCATTAGCCACAGCGTAAACCCGATAAGGAGAAGCTTGATCCCGCAAAATTTTGTTGAAAAGATGAATGGCTTCTTCAATATCTATCCGCCTGTAAGAACTACCTTCGGTTATCTGCCCTAACAAGCTATTGTCGCGAGGCGAAGAAAAGTAATAACTGCCCTGCTGGTACAGCCGACCGTTCACGCGAGCAGAAACAATCAAATTATGGTCTTCATTTAGGTGGTATAGATCTGATTCTTGAAGAACCTCAAGCCTAAAATCTTCAAGTCTAATGTCTGCTATGTCCGTTTCGGCAAGCATTTGGGCGATCGCCTGATGAATCTCTAAAAAGTAATCATTAGGGTCAGAGGAGTAGTCTTGCAGATTAATTAGCAGGGCACGATCAAAGTAGTTGACAAAATCAGTTTTACTGTCAATCTGTCCAGTGCCGAGATCTTGCAACAACCGGGCAAGGTTCTCATCTGAGAGGATACCTAATGCATTTAGTTCTCGGAGATGGGGAGCGACCGCCTCTGGCTGAAGCTGCTCATACTGCTCCATTCGGGTTTCGGCTTGCTCAAACAGCGTAATATCTAGTCTGATACGACCTGCCGCAAGTTCCTCTTGTAACTGCTCATAAACAGGGGGACTTAGTGCACCCGTATCATTTAGCTGCTGAAGTAACTGTTGAAGTTCCGTAACGGGCATCTCGCCAGAGATTACTACATCGGGACCGTAGACAACAGATTCACCAAGTCCGTAAGGTTCTAACCAACGCTGGGCCGAATCTGCTATCACATGGTGAAGTAAGCTTGACCGACTGTGTACCTCACCCAGTTCTATCAACCGTTTGATTTCCTGGTAAGTGGCCTCTGAGAGAAAGTTTTGTTTGTAGAGGTTGTCTACAACTGTTGTGAGAGATACGGTGTTCAAGGCACTAGAACTGTTGAGTTGAATGTGAGGCAGCATAGACAGGGGTAGCGCCAGAGATGCGAGTAGCCCTATTCGAATGATATGCATTGTCAGAGAAGCCATAGCGTACTTCGCAGATAAGGCTTGCTCTAACCTTACTGCCAAGGGAAAGTATTTCCTAGAAGTCTCCTACTGTTAGTAGAACCGGCCTTCTGGACGTTTGTGCAGCACTCGGGGGTGGAGCCGACCAACAATGCGGCGGGGCGGGCGTTGCGTCTAACAGTGATTTGGCGGCGCACCAGTCTTGGCCTCAGTCCCAGGCGGGCAGTGAATTTGTCGCTCGGATGATAACGGTCGTCACGTCCCTCAAGGCTCAACAGTGCGATGTCTTGGACTTCCTCACCCAAGCCTGTCGAGCGCTCGCTTTGGCCAGACTCCACCGCCGTTGCTCCCGACGACTCCTGAAGCGGCTGAAATCTCTTTGGTGGTCTAACCCCCCTGAACGATCACCTTTTGTGTGTTGGCAAAGCGCCGATTCTAAAATTAGGAGAATATATTCTTCATCTGCGAACGGCTATCGCTGTAAAGCTTTGAAGATCGAAGAGACAAATGGCTGTACAGCCCTCGCCGCCTGAGTATAAGTTTTGACGGATTGGTAGGAAATTCGAGTTATAACCGATAGGCCAATTACAAAACCCGATGAAGCTATAGAAACCGCTCTAAATCTAGAAACTCTACTTATAGAATTCTTCAAGGGGATCATAATTAGCAATCCACTCATCTAGGTTATCTACTCTCTGCCACCCTGAAGACCGAGTAGTTTGTTGATCTGGCACAACTTTATTACCTTCAGGATCGTATATGTTTGGCATCTGCCCTTCAACCAAGGAAGCAGCCTCGATCTTGTAGCCGTTAGGAAAAATAACAAACCTGTCGTCGCGCTTTACCAATGCCCTAATTCGCTCTACAACTTGAGAATCATCAACATAAACTTCAATCTCTACATCTTCAGGGCGAATCCGAGCCGACTCATTAACGTCTTCAGTTCCACACATGTCAGATAAATTCCTAACCTCTCTAGATGGTAACTGTAGCTAGGTGCAATGCACGAGCATCTGCGTGGCAGCAGACGAGAGTGCTACCGACTGCGGTAGATGCACAACTTGGTATAGGGCGTTGCTGATTCAGGGTATGAAGCGACGGCTCAAATCTTTGAAAACTCCTTCCGGATTTCGCAAATTCATACTGCCATTCAGCAACGCCTGGTATAGCCCCTACAGGCACCGCTGGCCTGTGGGGGTTTTGTTTTGGGTCGGTTTGACGCCAGTTACCGCCACTTGCCGCTTTCCCCCGCCATGGCTCTCTGACTCTGACTCCCTGGGCGACATGGGGCGGCATGGGGCGACACCGAGCGTCAAACGGCGCAGCAGCCCTAGCGGTGAGGGTGGCTACGCCCTAAGAGGGCTACGCTTCCGAACCGTACAGACATTACGCCATCCCTGGCGGGGTGAAATGCCCCTAAACTCCACCCACCAGGCGTTTTAACGATTTTCGGGGGCAAGGTGATCGCAATAGACCCTCTGCCACTGCCCCACCGGCCAAGGCCCCTTTGATGGGTTGTGAGGGGCGGATGGCGGTGGCAATAGCCAACAAAAGACCCCCAGCGATCGCCAGGGGCAGAGGTGAAATTCCATTTACGCCAAACAGCTTACCCCTGCTACCGCCCCCACCGACAAGGGCACCCTGGGTTAGACAACGGGCAGGAGTCCTGAATCGTAGATGCAGTCTGAGAACAAACCCCCACCGGTACTGCTGGCCGTGGGGGTTTTGTTTGGGCACCATCGCCTGGTCGCGTGGGTGGTGCTATGGACTCTGGGGAATAGCCTGCTGATTGCTGATGTGCTCTGTCCAGGCGCGATATCGATGGCGGTGAACTTGAGGCATTGGTTATGGGCTGCTCCCTGGCAAACAACACGACTCGGGGAAGAAAGTAAAGAAACTGGGCTACATTTCGACGAACGTTAACGGGTTTGACGCGCTCGGCCAGCATCCTGTAAACATGCCAGCTTTGAGTGCCCTGAACCAGCCGGTTCAGGGCACTCTAGAGTCGAGAGCAGACCTACTGCCTCTCGACTCCCCATAAACCCGAACTCTTATAACAAACCCGCCCCCTGGTGCCCCGTGCATCGGGGGGTTATTAAATTCGATTCCACCTGCGGATAATTTTGGAAGCTGGGTTACGGAGTAGGGGGCGCACCTTTCCACCCCGAAAACAATGACTACGGCCAGAGGCTGGTGTGAAATTCCACTGGGGCTATTGCGCCTCAAGCTGCTCCAGGGCAGTGATCGCGCTTTGGATGCCCTTGTAAGCCTGATCCAATAGTGCGGCCTGGGCTTTGTCTGTGGGTTCGGCGTGCAGGATGCGGTTGAGGATTTGCTCTAGGGTCTGAATGTCGGCGTCCATTTGATACCTCGCTGGAGTGATCTAACCTGAACTATCCCATCGACCTGGCCCCGGCGTTGCTGCTGGCCTGCGGATTTTTACCCTAGCTCTGGCGTACTCTGTGGCCCCTGCGAGATCGCCCCGAGTAGGGGCATAGCAACGATGGCCTATCCAAAACCATCCCTCAGTGAGTGCCTATTTCTCCAAGTTCTCCTGCCGAAGCCGGTGAAACTTCTCCGCCGCACTGTCGGCATAGCTCTTGATGGACTCATAGCCATCCTGCGGGCGAGTATCGTGAGTCAGCTCAGGATTGCCCGAATACCACTCCGCCGCCACCCGCTTCACCGCCGTATTCATATCGTGGCCCGCCTGAATCTGCCGCTGTAGCGCACTCTCCAGCTTGACCCCCACGATCTGCTGCTGAATCTCGGGGTTCTGCAAAAACTCCTGGGGTGACACATCGCGACCCAGCACATCGTAATCCCAGCCGCAGTTGCTCTTCGGCTTGCCGTCCCAGGAGCAATTAAGGTTCTGCGGCATCACCTGCCCCAGACCCAGCGCCCCCGTGTCAGGGTTGACGGCCCTGGGGTCACCACCTGACTCCTTAGCAACGATCGCCTGGTAGAGGGCAATCGTATCCCC
The DNA here is from genome assembly GCF_034932455.1 of Leptolyngbya sp. CCNP1308. Taxonomy (NCBI): domain Bacteria; kingdom Bacillati; phylum Cyanobacteriota; class Cyanophyceae; order Leptolyngbyales; family Leptolyngbyaceae; genus Leptolyngbya; species Leptolyngbya sp. CCNP1308. Next base: position 5,479 of record NZ_JAYGIH010000021.1, read on the forward strand.
TAGCCGCTCATTGGGCTTGCGACCATTCAGCGCCCAGACCAGATAGCCCTTCTGTGGAGCCTGGGCCACACCGCCTTGTCGCTGTTCCCAGTGCAGGTGAGCGCCCGTGCTGCCGCCCGTATTGCCCGTCTTGGCCACCACCGCCCCGGCCCGATGCTCACCCCCCTTACAGTGGGACAGGTGAGCCGCCCTAAAGGTGATCTCAGGAAAGGCACTGCTGGTCATGTCCGCCACCGTGCCATAACCCTTCGGGTCACTCCAGCAGCGCACCGACACCCGATCCCCCGCGTAGCCAATCGCATGAACCTGCACCCCCTCCGGCGTCGGCAAATCAATACCCGAGTGCATCCTCATCTCTTGGTGGATGGGGTGCATCCGCAGGCCAAAGCCCGAGTTGACCGTGTAGCCCGCAATCACATCGCCCTTGCTGATCAGGGCTTTAAAGTCATCGTCGTAGAACCCAACTACTGCCTCCGCCACAGCGCTGACTTTCCTGAAGCGAGCCCCCCAGGATTCATTCGTCTCCTGATCGACCATCACCCACAGCGAAGTGGCGATCGCCCCCACGCAGCCCAGCTTGAGCACCAGCTCGCCTGCCTGCATCGCCGTGCCAATCACGTAGCGCCAGGTTGGCGGCAACTCCGACCAGTGGGGCTTGATATGTTTAACGGTTGAGTTCACTGTGGGTCACCTCCCCCTCCGTCACCGTCACATCGAGGGCCAATCCGTTGTCCAAGGCCCAGCGGTAGACCCCGTTACCCAAGGCGCAGGCAGGCTGCCCCAACCAATCCAGAGCGATCGCCTCCGACTCCCCCACCAGCGCCTTGCGCAGCTCCGCCTTAGTCGCATCGAGGGCCACCGGATCAGGAGCCATCGCCACGCAGGCTTGCAGACGACCATCGTTACCCTGCACCCTGGTCACCAGCTGCCACGCCGCAGGCTGATGGATGTTGACCCAAGACCTCACCCCATAGACCGGGTTGTAGAACTGCCCCCGGCCCGGCTGCTTGAGGTCTAAAAACGCGGCCCCGACGAACAACGCCGCCAGGGCCAGCAGGTACCGGGTTCTGATTTGCCAGAACAGCATTGCTACTCCCCGACCTTCACAGCGCGAGTGTAGGGACGCGTTTCAATCGGTTGCCCTACCCGCTCTTCCCCGGTCAAGACCTTGTGGGCACTGCCCGCAAGGCTCTGCGTCGGCACCACCAACATCGCCCCAAAGTTAGTCCCCGCTACCACCGGATTCCAGATGTCGCCCCCGGCCTTAACCGCCGAACCCTGGAGGACATTCAGCCCAGCCGAGAGCACAAACAGCCCACCCCACACCGAAATAAAAGCTCCACCCATCGTCTGTAACGGGTGGTTCCGCAAACAGCTGAGGCCGCTGCGAATCACCGGGAAAATGCTCCAGGGATCGGTAGTGGGCGTGATGACAAAAATCGGCTTGCGCTTGCCGCTGGTGGCATCGAACCAGCCACCATCCTGCACGTTAGAGCGCATGGCATTGCGCGGCGCGAGCTGGACACCGCTGCCCCGACCTGGAGATGACAGCTGGGGTGTGATGTCGATGATTTGCCCGTCGATGATCTCAGGGCCGTTGTTGCCGTTGGCGAGTTGATTGTTCTTGGAGCTAGCCATTAGGAATTTTCCTCAATGATGGATTTGATGCGGTCAAATAAATCACAACCCTCCTGGTACTTCTTGCCCGTGCAACCCAACACCTCTTTGATGACTTGGGAGCGGGGCATTCCCTGGGCCAAAGCGTTGGTTACCGCGATGATCAGGGGCAGATCCGGGGCTAAAGAGGGGTCTGGAAACGCAGAAACTTTCGTTTCACCCAGAGGTGAAAGCCGTACCCCGTCTTCGTTTCCGTCCGTTGCACCCGCCGTTGCAGGGGCGTAACTCGGTTTCGGCACTTCATAGGCCACCATCGGCAGCCATTCCTTGATTTCTGAGTGGTAGAAGACCGCCTGCTTGGGCGAGAACGATCGCTCAAAAATCACCTCATCCTCGATTGGCGGAATGCTGGTGTCAGACTTGCGCAGGCTCTCCAGATGGCTCTGGCTGCTGGGCGTCTGAATGGTCAGCAGGTCAAACGTGGCTCTCATGCCACCGCTGACTCCGATATCGCCCACCAGCGACGACTGAGTAATCGCCCACAGCGCCCGGTCGTCCGTCTCCCCCGACGACAGCTCCATCGTGAGCTGCGACTTGAGGAACCCGTCGTACCAGGCCTTGAAAGCCGTCTTCATCATTGCCAGCTCGTCGATGATCAGCACCTTGGGCCGCTGAGGCAGCTGCCGCCAGGCAAAGATGAACTTCTGCATCTGGTCGCAGATGTCGTCGATATCCTCCTTGGACTCCAACGAGTCAGCCATGAAGCCCAGCACGTTGTCGGCCTTTTCCCAATAGCCATGCTCCTTGGGGTGGTACTTGGGCTGAATCACCCACACCACCGCGCCCTGTTTCACCTGGGCTTGACGATAGGCGTGGGCCACCGTGAGCCCCTTGCCGACCCGAGGATTAGCCGAGATCAAGGTAGGCCGCATACGAGCCGCGAGAATAGCGGCAGGGTTGCCCACCCGGAAAGACTCAGTCGCTCCAGCGAAAGGCACCTGCCCGTTCCAGTTCTGTGGCTCGGGTTGAATCGGGGGGCCTGCAATAGCAACTTTGGGCTGCTCCCCCCCCAACGCCCACGCCACCCCACAGCCCACGGCCACAGCTCCAAAGGCAATCGCCGCAGGCAGATAGGGGTAGGTTTTCTCGTAGCGAATCTGAGCCCCATTGGCAAAGGCTTCCAGATCGGCAGGAGTAAGGTTGCTGGCAGGCCGTTGCAGGCCACAGAACAGCCCCAGGGCCGCTGCCCCAATGGAGCCATAGAGCAGATGGTTAGTCTCTAACTTCATGGGCCTGCACCTCTTCAGACAAAGAGTGTTGGCGGTCGTGGTACTGCACCAGGTTTTCAATCGCGACCACAGCCAAGTTGGTCGGCGGGTCTTGGGGCAGCGCCGCCATTGACCGCGCCACCTCCACGGCCTCGACTCGGAAGAGCGCCGCATTAGCCTGTCGCCAATCGCGATCGCCCTTGGCGGTATCCAACATCACCTGGGCATCGCGCTGGTAGCGGTTGAGAGGGCAAATGATCTGCTGCTGATAGCAGGGGTCAGTGGACTTTAGAACGTCTTGTTCCGCCTGCTGGCGGTAGCGATAGGCCTCATTGTTGAGCACCGACCGACCAACGTCGGCCAACACCAAACGACTGTCTTCGTAGTTGCCCGAGAGCCGGTCTTGGGCCGCCGCCAGCACGTTCTCGTAGTTAGGGGCGGGCAGTTCGCTTTGGTAGGTGCCCTCGTCGCCCGTACGGCCAGACTGAGCCAAGGCGAAGGCAATCCCAGAGAGAGCGGCCACCGCGATGCCACCAGCAGCCCAGTAACGGCGGTTTTGCCACCAGGGAACGGGGGCTAGGTAGATGTTTTGAATCGGCGATGCACCGCCAACGACCTCGCGACGGTACGCGAGGGGGACGGCAGGGGGAGTGAATTTGGCTTCCATGGCGTTATGACCAGAGTTACGGCATTAACAGGATGAAAACGGCGGTTATCAGGGCTAAACCCCCTAACCAGCAGCAGCGGTATCGGGCGTGTCTACAACGACGCCCAGTTCCTTTCCCACGTTTTGTTGAAGTTGAGCGTGGGTGGCCAGGGCGGAGTTCATCTCGGCAACGGCCATTTCGTGGCCCAACTGGCGACCCGACTCAGCCGCTAGGCCCAGCAGGGCGTTCCTAAAACTGGCCTGATTGCCCTTAAACGCCCCCAGCGCCTGGGTGAGCTGTTGCTGTTGCAGGTAGCGGCTTAACTCGCTGTTGACGCCCCGAGTTGCCAGCGGCGGCGGCGTGTAAACCGATAAACCACTGCCCAGAACCTCAACGTGTTGCGCAGGCTCGGTGGGCGGTTCTGCCGGAATAAACAGGGTTTGAGCGATTCTGTCCTGTTCAGCCGGACTCAGTAATGTGGGTAAACCCTTGCCCTGAGGCGTTCCTGAGATACCCAGAGCGGTCATCTTGCGCCCGATTTCGGTATGGGACACCCCACAGACCTCGGCAAACTTGCGAATTGATAGTGGTTGACGTTCCACGTCGTTACACCTCTTAGTTACAGCTCGAAACTTCGGTACATCAATGCTTTAGGCGGTTCAGTGGAACCCGGTTGTTCCAGCCACGTTCCACGGATAGTTACAGTGTTAGCATAAATCGGCATAAATCAGCATCATTTGAGCTAATATTGCATAGTTGTAAGCTGAAACTCTTAAGTAGGAATAAGATGATGGGCATTGGAGATCCCACGGCACCGCAGGACATGGTTAAGCGAACTACTGTCACTTTTGAAGATGAGCTTTATGCACAAGTTGAGGCGCTGGCAGCATCAGAGCAGCGCACCATACCTAACCTGCTTGTTTATCTAGCGGCAAAAGCTGTGAGGGAGCATGGCGATGCTCAGTCAGGAGAGGGCAGCAAGTGAGCACCACCGGCGACAAAGCCAAACGCGCTACGGTAGCGATCGGCACGCTGTCGGTTGATGGGTTCCAGATGCCCGACGGCTCCTATCGGATGAGTATTACCGGCGCTGCTGAATCGGTTTCGTTAACCGTGTCGAACGCCTCGGATTTTTTGCGCTCAAAGGCCATCAAAGCTTTACTGGGCAATGACTCCACGCCTCGGATTTCTGAAGTGGAAGTGGAATCTAACGACCAGTTGACGGGGCAGACTAGAATCAGGGCTCTCCCCCTCGATGTGGTCATTGTCTACTGGAATTGGCAATCGCATCGGGGTAATAAGCAGGCGCTGCAACTCTGCATAGCTCTGGCTACCGAAACCCTAGAACGCCGTTTTGATGCTGCCTTTGGAGTTGAGCGTAGTGAGAGTGATCGAGATGCCCTGCTCACCCAACGGCTCCAGTCAGATTTATCCGCATTGGGCGAGGCCTACGCAGAACCCGATGACCTGCGCGAACAGGTGGCCCGACTGGAACAGCAACTCCGCGACGCTGGTCTAGAGCCCTGGCAACTACCGCAGAGCGAGCGGTAACCACAGTCTTTTGTTGCACGTTAGGAGGCCGATACCAACCCCAAAACCCCGATGAAATCAAATATCTAGAGTCGGCTTGCCCGGTTTAGACACCTGTACTATGATCCGGCAATGATTGACGCCCCGCTGGGCTGACCACCTAGTGATCGCGTGAATCAGTGTTAAGCGTCCTGACCAGACCCTTAATACGCAAAAAGAACCGGCAGCGAATGCCACCGGCTCTTTAAAAAGCGAAAACCCGAGAGGACCAGTCCCGAGTCGCGCACTAATTACTTATGCGGCTATGGTAACACCGGATCTCTCTCGGGGCAATACTCATTGCTCTTTTTTAGGAGAGAGAGGCCCCCATGACCGCATCCATAGGATGGGGCGAGGAGTCGCGTAAGACTCCCCGTTCCGAACCCCTACCCGCTGACCCCACCGGCCAGCGACTGTGTGAAATTTTTGGCCACTACCCCTGGAGCTTCATCCGCGCCGACCTGCCGGATGACGCCACCGCCAAAGCCGCCTGGACGACCGTTAACACCTACCCGCTGCGGCCCCGCGTTCTCTGGAACCAGTGGCAAGATGCCAACCAGTTAATCGGCGTCCGCTTCACCCACGACACCCGCTATGCCCTGCTCGACCTCGATGCCGGTGGTGACTACTGCACCCCCGAAGGCGTCGCCCAGATCCGCGCTGCCCTAGAGACCATTGGTATTACCCGCACCCTGCTGATTCGCTCCAGCTGGAGCGGTGGCCTGCACCTGTACCTCCCCTTTGCCGAGCTGGTCAACACCTTTAACCTGGCCGTCACCCTCAAGGAATGCCTCCAGACCCAGGGGTTTCGACTCCAGGCCGGGCAGCTCGAAATCTTTCCCAACGTTAAAGCCTACGGCGTTCAGACCTTCATCGAATACATGGGGCACCGCCTGCCCCTCCAGCCTGGTAGCGGCTCCTGCCTGCTCGACGATGCCCTCAACCCCATCGGCAGCAGCCTGGCCCGGTTCTTTTGGCTCTGGGATGGCGCAGCTAGCCACCAAGACATGGACACCCTGCTCCATGCGATGAAAATTGGCCGCGACAACCACCGCAAAAAGCCCAAGCGCCGCAGCCACCCCGTCGAGAGCTGGCGACACGACCTCGACATTGAGATCACCGAAGGCTGGACCGACTACGGCCAAACCAACCACCTGCTGAAAACCATCGCCTGCTACGGTCGCGTCTTCGAGGGCCTCCAGGGCCAAGCCTTAATCGACTACACCCTGCGCATCGCCCTCAACTGCCCCGGCTACGAACAATACTGCCGCCACCAACACGACATCGAGCGCAAAGTCATCGCCTGGGCCAGAGCCGTCGAAGGCTACTACTGGCCCCTGGGCACCACCCCTAGCCGTGACACCAGCCAGCCCAAGAACAACCTGGTGCCCTTCAACCAGCAGCAGGCCGAAGATGCCCAGCACCGCATCTGTGCTGTCTACGCCGAGCTAGAGCAGGCGGGGGAGCTGCCTGAGCAGATTACGGCAAGAGCCAAGGCGATCGCCCTAGCCGCCAAAGTCAGCCAGCAGACCCTCTATAAGCACCTCAGCCTCTGGCACCCCGAGCACCAAGAGGGTGTAATAGCCCAACTGGCAAGCCTTCTAGCTCCTGAAGAGATGAGTTCTGAAGCAATGCCAGAATCGCTAGAACCCCGAGAAATCAAGGAATTACACCCCTCGGAAAGATATATGAAGGGTGAGGCGCTTCGCGCCGGTGATTTGCGATCGGATTTAAATTCTTTTTCTCCGGAAAGGGGGGTGCGGGGGGATGAGCCTGCTTTTCCACAGGATGCTGAGCCTGCGACCTATGACCCAGCCCTGCATGAGCAGATTCAACACCAGATTAGGAGCTTGGGCTGGTCTATGGAGGTGATTCGCCAGTTTATTGCCGACCGATTTGAAGGCAAGCGCTGGTTTGAGCTGGCGGAAGATGAGCGGTTGCTACTGCTCTATCATCTGCGTGGGCTTGATTCTCTCGATGCTGGAGAGCCTGTTAACGCGACTAATCAGGAATCCTCACCCAATAACCAATAGTTTCTTCTTCAAGAGTGCCGCTATGCCTGAATTTCGCGCCGGTCAAATCATTCCCCTGCGCTACAAGAGCCGGGAAATCAACGCCATCATCATTGACCCCAACGGCCTGGGGCCAGATAAACTCTCCATTGGCATGGGGATCCATGGCATGGACAGACATATCGGCATCCCTCGTCAAACCCTTTCCGATAGGGTGTCTGAAATCGACGCGTAAGACGGCAATAATTACCTGCTGGTGGAAGCCTCCGACTGGATTGCCCTGGCCCTTGACTGGGCTAAGAACCCCGGCAAGCTCCGTAAGCCTACGCGTGATGGATTTCGACTTTCTTTCCTGGTTTGCCGCTGAAGGTGTCTACGCCCAGGCCTGCACCATGCTGAAGCGGGCCTACAAGCGAGAGGACAGCCAGCGCGTTCAAACTTGGATTATGTCGAGGGAGTCGGGCAAGCCCGCCCGCGCCGAATGGGGTTGAGAGGTACAACAGTTAATCCGAACGTAGCACAGCCCCGCCCGTAGGGGTTTTGTGTTTACTCCTGAGGATTTTCTGTGTGTTTACTCCTGCTGACTAAGCGTTATCAGATAGCTGAAACCCTATAGCTGCAAGGGTTTGGAATTTTCAACCTCAAAGTGGAATTTTCAACCTAGCTTGCTATAATACTTTAAGACGGATTGCATTCAATGTATTCCTTCATTGGACGAGGGTTGGAGCATACCGCTTCAACTGTCTAGTCAAAAGACAAAGACCCCTGCTCCTGCTAGAACAAGAACAGAGGTCTTTTAACAGAAAGGCTAATGCCTTTCTAGAACGGAAGGGATGCAGTGAAGGCTCTTACGATGACCTCCGCTGCTAGCTCTACAACTAGAGCACCCGCTAACACCTTGAGCCCCGGAGGTAACTTGGGCGTTAGGTTCCGAAACAATCGACGTAGCTGGCGTATCATTTTGCCGTAATCCACGGTAATTTCCTCTTGTAAGGGATCGGTCGTCAGCTCAAAGCTCACTGGTACATGGCTCGTACCGGTGAGCTACTTCTCATACAGAAGTGGCCAATAGCCCTAATTGTGCCACAGGTTCATCAGTATTAGTGCGCTTTCGCGGTGTCGGGGTTTGAGTAGTAATGGAACAGAAACCCGCGCTAAGCACTTCTAATTTCTGTACCAATTGAACCCTTCTGGCAGAAAGGGGCTGAAACCCTTGATATACCGTTCTATTTTTCTGTACCAATTAGGGCACTGTTCAACTGGTACAAGGGCGTCTGATAAAGAACGTCAAAAAAACGGGCTTTGAAAAGCACTCCCCGCGAGGCTTTCAGCCTTAGCGTAACTTTCTGTACGATTACTCACTCAACCCCGGATACAACCAACTGCCTCTGAGGAGTGAGCCTCAATAATCCAGACATTGTCTGGACAATTCCCGTTGCCATGGTCACACTACGTCTTTCTCGACGAAATCATGAGGGTTTGAGGCCTTATATGTATTTTCAGTCGACCGGGTTGTTCCCCAAGTTGTTAATCTCTGAAAGACTTATGTACCGATGCTTTTAGCTTTAATTGGCTCTAAATCGCACGTTCGCTACTTTAGGGCCATCAAGGAGGGGTATAGGTAAAGTCATAGGATTTCACAGCTCATCCGGCTGATCGTCTCCGAGCTCTTTCACAGCGGCTTCCAACTCCATTTCCAGCTGCTCGGCAGTTGGCAAGTTTTCCTGTAGTTGTTTGGGTAGCTTGTGGGTCGACACAGCAATCGGCGTGTTGACGTTGCGCAGGGCGTATTCAGCAATCGTCTTGTTCTTTGACTTGCACAGGATGATACCGATCGTTGGATTATCGTGTTCCTTGCGAAGTTGGTCATCGACTGCTGAGACATAGAGGTTCATTTTGCCGGAATACTCGGCCTTGAACTCACCCATCTTGAGGTCGATGATGATGAAGCAGCGTAGTTCTAGATGGTAGAACAGCAGGTCGAGATAGAAATCTTCGCCACCGATGTTGAGATAGTGTTGGCTGCCAACAAACGCGAAGCCAACTCCCAACTCCATGAGGAAGTCTCGGATGTGGGCGACCAGGGCGTTCTCCAGTTCCCGCTCCTGAAATTTCTTACCCAGGGGCAAAAACTCCAGATGGTCGGGTAGGAGGGCATACGTCGCCGCATCCCTCCCCCCAAAGAACCGGACTTGACAGTTACCCATCATCCGGCTCAAGCCTTCGCCCATGTACATGTCTGTGATTGTGACAGGCTTTGTGAATCAG
>NZ_JAYGIH010000022.1:0-8903 GCF_034932455.1 Leptolyngbya sp. CCNP1308
GTCGTCTTACGACCGCAGCAGACCAAAGGATTTGTCCTGCTGAAGAAACGCTGGGTCGTCGAGCGTACCTTCGGATGGTTGATGGGGTGCCGACGCTTGGTGCGAGACTACGAACGGCTACCGGAAATGTCAGAAACCCTCATCTACCTTGCCATGATACGGATCATGGTCAGGCGATTGGCATGATTTTTGACCCCATCGGACTTTTCAAACACCCTCTAACAATCGCACTGCGCCAATTCTTCGCACCACGTCCACAAGACCCGCTGGTTCCGTTGCGTCCATTATGCCAATCATCAATTTTTGTGTCGAGATTGGTGACCTGTTGTGCTGTTCCCTTTTGCACTGGCCCCCGTCCTGCTCTACCCATTACTTTCCAGCCCTACAACGTAAACAGCCTCCAGTAGAGCAAGATACGATAGAAGCAGACTCTGGGAGATGTGGCCCACCATGCAAATTACGCTCGATTTGCCCGATGAACTTGCCCAGCACTTTAACTCTGAGCACTTGGCTCGTGAAATTTTAGAAGCCCTTGTAGCGCAAGCCTACCAGGTCGAAAAAATTACCAGTGCCGAAGTCGGGCGCATCTTAGGTCTACCCTCTCGCTGGGCCATTGATGCCTTTTTGAAACAGCACAACGCCGATCTTCACTACGACACGGCTGATTTAGAGCGCGATCGCACCACCTTGCGCCAGCTCCGCCAGCAACAGTCCCCTAGCACCCCATGATTGTGTTGCCGACACCTTTCCGATCAACTGTAAAAATGGTCAATCACCAGTAAAACAATCCTAGAGTTCAGCGGATGCACAACTCGCCTATTGGCTTGTTGTACTTATCCTTTCCGCACCTGGCCCAAGGGTGGGCGATAATACCCTCGGTTTCTCTGCACCCACCCATGCTCAACTACGTGCGATCGCGCTTCCTCCCCTACCTGCGCACCCAGGTTCTCCCCTCCAAACCCGCCCAGCTGCTCATTCAAACCTGGCTCAAGTGGGATCGCGACAACGTCCCCGGTATGGCGGCGGCGCTGTCGTACTACGCGCTGTTTTCCCTGTTTCCGCTGCTGCTGGTGGTACTGAGCATCATCGGGGCGCTGGTGGGGCCAAACACCGAAGTATTTGAGGCTATTCAGGATGTGATTGTGCGCTACCTGCCCCCCGAAGTGCACGAATTAATTAGAGACACCATTATTTCTCTCAACGAAAACAGCGTTGGGGCAGGGCTGATTGGCTTTGGCATTTTGATGTTTGCCGCCAGCACCATCTTTGCTATTCTCAAGCGATCGGTGAACAAAATTTGGGAATCCCCCAGTCGCGTCAGCGAAGCCGGGTCGCCCGCTCGCATGGCGCTTTTTTTTGTGATCAACAAACTGTCGGCCTTTGTGCTGGTGCTGGCCACGGCGCTGCTGCTGCTGGCCTCGCTGCTGTCAAACATTGTGATCAAAATTATTCTGGCGCTGGTCAACAACTTTCAAGAAACCTTTGCCTTCTTAACCATCGACCAAGAGCTGCTCAGCAAAGGGCTTGAGGCGGGCTGGTCGTTTTTTGCCCTGGGGGTCGCGATCGCTGGCCTGTTCCGCATCCTCCCCAGCATCAAACTTTCTTGGAAAGACATCTGGCCCGGTGCACTGCTCACCACCCTGCTGCTGGCGGGGTTGCAGTGGCTAGTCAGCAACAGCGTGATTAGCCTGGGCAGCCGATTTGTTTCCTACGGCGTTATCGGCAGCGTGATGATCTTGATGCTGTGGATTTTTTTGGCCTGCCAAATTTTCTTTGCGGGCTGCGAATTTTCGTTTGTGTACGCCCACATGTTTGGCACCAAGCGACGAACGGCGAGGTTTGGGGAGTAGGGGCACAGCCTGCTGTGTCCCCCACGGTAGATAGTTGACAATAGACGTATTCACGGAGATTGATATGCCTGATTTAGCGACCCTAAGCTTGTTTTTTACCGCCGCTTTTATTCTCAGCATTACGCCGGGGCCGGGGATTCTCTACACGCTGGCCCGCAGCCTTAACGGCGGCAAATCTGAGGGCATTTTGTCGGCCCTGGGCTTGTTTGTGGGCGGGCTGGTGCATGTGGTTGCCGCAGCCGTTGGCATTTCTAGCCTGCTGATGACCTCTGCTGTGGCGTTCTCTCTAGTGAAGTATGCCGGAGCCGCCTACCTGATTTATCTAGGGCTGCGCACCCTGCTGAGCCAAGACACGCTGTTGGTCAATGCCGATGCCGCTGTGCCGCCGCCCAAACAAGGCAGCGCATTTCATCAGGGGGTGATTACTGAAGTGTTAAATCCTAAAACGGCGCTGTTTTTCCTGGCTTTTATTCCGCAGTTTATCAATGTTGAAAACGGCAGCGTCTTCACGCAGTTTTTGGTGCTGGGTCTGATCACCGATTGTTTGAATTTGGCAGTGGATGTTTTTGTGGCGTCTTTTGCTGGGCCGATTGGACAAAAACTGCGGGGAAGTTATCGATTTAGGCGGAGCCAGCGTATGGCATCGGGCTGCACCATGATTGGCCTGGGCGCGTATGTTGCGGTTGCCGATCAACAGTAGTGGACTGGACAGGTAGCGATGCCGTTGGGCGCGTAGCTGGGCGAATTAATCGAGGGATAACGTCTAATGGTGAGCTTGAGATTAGTGCTAATTGGGTTGAGCCTGGGGATGCTGTCGGCCTGCGCGACTCAAACCCCGGCGACGAGCCCTGCGCCCACGGTGCCTGCCCAAGAGCGATTTAGCGATCACCCCGGCGTCACTGTCTTAGCCGCTGCCCCAGCCCCGGCGGTACAGGGGCAAACCCTCTACGTGCCGGTGTATTCCGAAATTTTTGACTCCGAGGCCAACCGCGCCTTTCAGCTAACGGTGACGCTGAGTTTGCGCAACAGCGATCGCAGCCAGCCCATCACCATTACCGCGCTCGATTACTACAACTCAGGGGGCGATCGCATCATCACCTACCTCGACGAGCCCATTCAGCTTGGCCCCCTCGCCTCTACCGAAGTTGTTGTAGATCGCACCAATGTGTCCGGCGGTGTCGGGGCCAACTTCATCGTCGCCTGGCAATCCGTCGCCCCCGTCAGCGATCCCGTCATCGAAGCGATCATGATTAGCACTGCCTCCCAGCAGGGCATGTCCTTCGTCAGCCCTGGCCGGGTGATTGAGGAACTGCAACCCTAACGGAAAAGCCAACTGCACTAATCGATTAGGCCCTCTTCACGAGCGCGGATCTGGGTCTGAATGCGAATGTTTTTGCCGGGGTCGGGGTAGACATCCAGCGCGTCTTGCACCTTGGTCCAATAGTGGCGCACGGTGCGTTCCGAGACATTCATCTGTTCGGCGATCGCTTTGTCCTGTAGCCCTTCTTGAAACGCTAGCTGCAACACCTGCAGCCACTCTGGCTTGACCTCCAGCTCGGTGCGCATATCTTTTGGCGTGTAGATAATGCCCTGGAGTGCCCAGTCAACCTTGATCAGCATTTCCTTCAGGGGCAAATTTTTATCGACGATGGTGAACCCACCCTGATGGTTGGCGATCGCCGGTTTAAGCCGTACCAGCGCTTTGACATGGGCACTCTGCACCACAATGTTGAGTTCAGGGTACTGCTGCATCAGCGATCGCAGCAGGCGAATCCCCGTTTCGGTCTGCGAAGGGGTGCCAGGCTGTTCAGGAATAGACAAATCCATAACTAGCAGCGCTGGCTGCGCTGCCGCCAGGCTAGCGGCGGCCTCCTGTGCAGTTCGGGCCGAGCGAATATCGGTCTCGGGATAGTCTTGCTGTAGGGCGGTAACCGTGCCGTTGAGCACAGCATCATGGTCATCGACGACCAGCATCTGCTGGCGGAGTTGAGACGTAGTCATGGCGTGTAGGTAGTGCAGTACTAACAGCGTAAGCGGCCAACGTTACCAAACCAATTGCAACACCACAGCGGTGCGATCGCAGGTGCAGCCTGCCTTACCTCTGGTTAAGACCTCAAAGGTGGCTAGGTAGTTGCTCCAGTCTTCTGTCTGGCAGAGATCTATTGACGATGAGGGCAGGTCAAGATGATCGCTGATTGTCAGCGTTAGCCGTTTTGCCCCTCCACTCTCTGCCATCTGCACCATACAGCTCTGGGGTGGCGTCGGTAAGGTCGCCAGGGTTTGTCCTAGGTAGTCGATCATCGAGATTAAAAGCGAGACGGTTTCAATCGGCTCAGGCGACCAGTGGGTAGGTAACTCGACCTTGAGGATTACCTGCGCTGGCCAATCGTTCAAACCATGCTGTAGGGCCAGGGGTAACGATTCTTCTAGATAGGGAGAACTGAGCCGATCGCATAATTGCTCTAGGGCACCGTACAACTGCTCCACCGTGGCCAGGCCAGCACATTCTTCACCAGCAACTAGCTCCATCTGACGGCGAATAGCAAACAAGTCCTGTAGAAGACCATTGCGAATAGTGTCGGCCTCATCGATAAGCCACTGGGTCTGGTGCTGGTGCCACCAGCGCAATAGCTGCGCTGACTGGCTGGTTGGGTTGGGTAGCTCAGTCAATCCCAATTCTCCACGTCTCCAGGTTAAAAACTATCCCCAACAGTTCAGAATAAACACCCCAGTTCTAGACTCTAGCGTTGCTTTAGGAGAATTGAACCGCACTTTGCAGCCAGCCCCATTGCACTTTTGTGCAATGTGCTCAAAACGGCTGATAGGTAAACGAGAAATAGAAGCCATTCTCTTGCAGCGAGCTGCCTCGGTTAGGCAATCCAATGAGAGGAATGCCGTAGGTCAGGCGCATATTGGTCTCGGGTATTGGTTGCCACTGCACCCCTAAGCCCGTCCCCAGCAGCACCGAAGGATTAGGATTCTCGGTTTGGTTATTCCAGCCAGTACCAGCATCAATAAATGGAATCAGCTCCAGCTGATTGGGAACCGCCGATAGGGGTATACGCAGCTCGACCGAGCCCAGTACAGCATTGTCGGTCACTAACTGGTTTTGGGCATAGCCTCGCACCGTGTCTGACCCACCGACGCTAAAGCGCTCCAGCGGCAGCAGCGAGTCGGGGGTGAGCTGGGCATTGAACCGAGCGACCATCAGCCATCTGGGCGAGACCTGTTGTACCCACTGAAACTGCCCTAACCAGGCAAAAAATTGACCATCAGTGCCCGTATCGTTAACGGTGGCGTCAAAAAGGTTGAGGCCGAGGCTAAACTGCGATCGCGCCGCCAGCACTCGACGAATGTCTCGCAATAGCCACTCTTGGGAAAACCTCAGGGCACTGACTTTGGCCACCCCATTTTCTGGCCCAACAGAAAAAGAAAAGGGAATGTCGTTGAGAATAAAGCTGCGGCTCTCGCGCAGATCTAGGGCCAGGCCCAAGGCCCACTCCTGGTTGATAGAGCGGGTCAAAGGCTGGCGATAATAAAGTGAGAAGGTTTCGCTTTCGTTGCGAATGCCCGCATCGACAAACTGAGGTGTAATGATGCGGCTGTTAGCGCTTTCGTAGCGCACCTGCAGCGTCCCGTCATAGGCATTGAGGGGAAACCCGTAGCGCAATTCATAAAGATCTAACCCCTGGGTATGGCCGTATCGAGCACTGGCAAAGTCCCCAAAGCCCAGCACATTGCGGTGCAGAGCCAGCGCTTCTCCCTGTATAGAACCAATGCTGACCGAGCGCAGGTTATCTACAGTCAACGCCAAAGAAAAGGGATCGGCTTCGGTCAGATCTAGAATCAGCAGGTTTTGGCCAGGGCTGCTGCCCGCCGTGAGCTCGGCATCAACCCGGTTTAGCAGGGGGTCAATCTGCAAGAGCCGCAGGGCGTCTTCGAGTCGGGGAATGTTAAGGGGCGGTTGGGTGGCGAGGGAGACTCGTTTGCGCACATAACCTTCTCGCAAATGACCTAACCCATTGACCTGAATTGACTCAACGCTGCCCTCAATCACTTGAATTTGAACGATCCTACTGCTCAAATTTTGGCCACTGGGCAAAAAGGCTCCCGAGGTGCGGTAGCCGTTGCGAATATATAGGTCTGTGATCGCTGTCCGCAGGTCTAAGAGCTGACTGAGGGAAAGTTCCTGCCCCTCCAGGGGCTCCACTAGAGCGGCAATTTCTGCGTCTAAAACAGTGTTGCCCAAGACATCAATGCGATCGACGGCAAAGCGCTCTTCTTCCAGCGCGGGCGGTAACACTGGCCATTCTGAGTCCGGGTCTTCTGGAACATCTAAAGGCACCTCTGGTGGCAGCGGCTCTGGTACAGGGGGATTTGGGGAGGCCGGGCGGGTCGGCTCGGTAGGATCGGGAAATGGCAGACTGGGAGACACCTCGGTTTGGGCACTGGCCAAGCAGGCGAGCTGAGCTACGAAAACCAAGGCACCTGGCACAGAACGGAGTAGATGCATCGCTCAAGGGATGATGGGTCGAGAACATCAATCTTGCTAATAGAGGCTTGCCGCAATAGCTGTTTAAGCCTCAGGCTGCTCAAACTATCCGGCAAGATTGCCACTGAGTCAACCTAAAGAAGAAATTGATAGGTAATGTCAAATCTCAAGTGAATCCCAGGGTTTTACTAGTTACCTTGCAGTTTTCTGCAACCAATCCACTCCATTTTGGCAATTGGCAAGTCAGAAAGCACAAGTGAATTCAACTGAGGAACTATTTAATCTAAGGCCATAGGAAGTAATCAAGAAATTCACTTCTTTATTGAAGCGAGAAAATTGCTTTCTACAACCTAAATTGTTACTAGGAGTCAGTCATGGCAAACTTAAATGGTTCCATCTTCAGCGATGTTGTTGTTGATACGCTAGGCAACGACACTATTAAAACCTTTGGCGGCGATGACTATATCTATGGTGGCTTTGGCAATGATGTTATTAGTGGTGGCTCTGGTTTTGACACGATAGATTACAGTTTTTTAGGGCAAGGCATCTCTCTCAATACCGGCAGTTTTGTTAGCAAAGGAACCGCAGGTTTTGACAGTCTATTTTCTGTTGAAAATATCATCGGAGCTTTTGATCAGATCAACACTATCGATGGCTCCTTAGGAGATAGCGGCCTCGTTTCATTAACCGTAGATTTATCTATCAACAGCCTGACGATTAACGATATATTTGGTCTAGGAACGCTGAGCTTCGTTGTCCAAAACTTTATTGACGTTATCGGAACAAGTCAGGGAGATACCATTATTGGTGATTTTCAAAACAATGTGCTTGATGGTTGGGGTGGTGATGACTATATCTTTGGTGGTGATGGAAACGATCAAATCTTAGGATTCACGGGCAATGACACCCTAGACGGCTCAACGGGAAGTGACTCTCTCTTTGGTGAGGCTGGCAATGATACTCTGTTTGGCGGCAGCAACAACGATGCCCTATTTGGCGGTAGTGGCAGCGATTTCTTAGCAGGTGAATCTGGCAATGACGTTCTAGTCGGCTATGGGTTTGACCTGAGCGAGTATGACGTTCTCTCTGGTGGGTCTGGGGCAGATGTCTTTGCCCTAGGAGATACAGCCAATGTTTATTATCAAGGCTATGGCTATGCCACTATTACTGACTTCAATTTCTTGGAGGGTGACAAAATCCAGGTTGCTGGTGGGATTGGTAACTACAGCCTGTCTGCCCAGAGTTTTTCTGGTGGTTTAGCTTTAGACACCCTCATTTACTTCGGCAGCGATTTAATTGGGGTAGTAGAAGACAACACTAATGTTGTCCCTGCCTTCGATTTCGTTACGGCATAGGCATAGGCAGAGCGATCGCTTTAATTCAAGTGGTTGTACATCCTAAAGGCGCAGCTAAGCTGCGCCTTTTTTGGGCTAGATTGCTGTAGTTAATAGAATGGGGACACTGTTTCAATCTTGAGCGCTAGGGCATTGCCAGGCTAGTTGGGAGACCTCATTGACTCTGAGATGATGACTATAAAACCGTTCGTAAACCTGGTTTTTGCTATTAGCGCTTGCCCTGTCCTAAGCGATCTAGCCAATTCAATATTTGGCGCTAGGGCTTAACGTACTGGCCAACAAAATTAGCACTGAGGCAAAATTTTCATTTGCAATCAACTCAATCTAGATCTAAATTTGCATTTTTCTACAATCAAATCTGCAACTTTTAGCGAATAGTTTTGCAGACATAGATCATGGATTTAACAATAAAAAAACTTAGAGTTGTGGTGTTGAGCTTTAGATCAGAAAGGACACTATGAAACCTTAAAACTTTGCTTAAACTCTAAGCCAAGCGACTGGAATCAAAACTGCTCTTTTTAGTTTATTTCAAATGCAATCTAGCACTTCTTTAAAGCAATCTTTTGCTTTAGAAGGTGCTTCTTATCCCGCAGGTGGTTTGAAAATCTGGCTGATTAGCAAAGGATATATGCCCCAACTCTAAATCTCTCCATGATATTGAAGAGAAATAGAGCTTCTGTATAGCACCATTTATCGCCACTTAGGAGATTTCTATGGAACCACTAATCGCAATAGGATTTGCTTTCCTACTCTTTACCAGAAGCTTTTTTGCAAACTCCCCAGAGGTGCCATCAGAAGAAAGGCAGCTAGGAGAAGCGTTGATTAGATATTTGGAGGCAGGCATCAGAACAAGATAAGATCTCAACAAAGCAGTTAAAGTGTGTTCAATTGATCTGTCGCCCTTATTGTCTTCAGCCATAAACCTCAGGATTGTTGAAAATCCTGAGGTTTTAATTTTCATTGCAGCGCCGCGCTCATACCAGACGACCATCAGACAAGGCAAATGCCCCAGTCGGTTCTACAATTGGGTCGCCCAGTTGCCACACAGCCTGAGGATCTGTATTGGAAAGGGTCTGTACCAGGGCAAACGCATACTCGGTGAGTAGGGATACTAATGGATAAGTTTGACATTGAGGCTATCCATGTCCCCTTCAGTGCCGCCGACCGATTCACTGCTAAGACACTTTGAGAATCTAGAGGATCCGC
>NZ_JAYGIH010000023.1:0-7898 GCF_034932455.1 Leptolyngbya sp. CCNP1308
AGGCTAGTTGCCCGCGCCGCAACCACTCCACAGCTGAATTTCTTATAGAACCCTCTCTACATGAGGCATGCAAGCCAATCAAGCGGTTTAGCTACGACTTTTAGGTAGAACGGCAAAATCAGGCTTTGAGACAACTGGCACAAGCCAGCACAGGCCAAACCTAGTCCATTTTTCAGCGCTACTGGCACAGAGCATATGTGCTTATAGTCTATGAAAAGAATGCCCATATGATCTCTTCCTAGCTGAGCCTCTGTTGTGTCGGCTGTGAGCCTATGGTGCCCTCCCTGGTGGGGGTCTCAAGCTTGTGCAAACGATCCGCCGCTGGGGCTGCTGCACTGTTTGAGGCAGCGTGTAGGCGGTTTGGAGTGTGAGGCAGCCATAGAATCTAGAGTGAAGCTCCCGATTGGGAGTTAAGCCAGAGGTCGTACCATCCGGCGGATCTTCTCGATTCGCCTCAAGGCCTTACTCATGTGTTTCCTACCGGTTGTTGAGTCGGGGAACAGACTTGCTGAAAACGTGTCGATATACCGCTCAAGGTCGTCAACTGTGCAACCCCTACCATTACCTCCGAGCCACTGATGAAAGTCCTTGTGAACACTTTCCTGGATAACAATAAGGTTGTATGGATGATCTGCTAGATGTGGATAATTTTGACGGTCATAGACATGATGAACTGCTAGGTTAATGGGATTTGCAGGGCCGCGCCTTTCGCCTGTTATTTGACAAGTTTTGTCGGCAGCTTTTTTAGCCCTTTCCTCTGCCTGTTGAATCAGTTTTTTGCGATTTTTGCGGTCTTCTACTATATCTTGCAATGCTGCAGTAACACGCTGGGATACCAATTCACACCAGGCCCGGCGATGATGATTGGTCAGAGTTGCTCCCAGGTTGGCTGATACTCGCGCAATGCCCATGCCGCTCAAGCAGACGGCGTCTCCATCTTTGATAAAGTGCTTCTCGAGCTGCAGCGGCTCAGCCTTAGTAGCTTTAATCTCTCCCTGAAAAGCCTTATTTAAGACATCCTGGCGATTCCCCAGACCTAAAAGCTGACGAGTGTAACGAGGCCGCATGTAGGCACGATCATGGACGAATATTAGTGCGTCCTTACTGTCAACGACCTCAATAAACTTTTTCTCCACTAAGAGCTGCTTTAGTTTTTTGTCTCGACCACTCAGCCACCGACGAAAGCGACGGATCAGTTGACGGCCCTCGTTTTCATTAATGTACTTGCATATCTCGTAGGCTCCCTCAGGGCTAAACCGTCTTTGACCCAAAGACTGGTTTGCCCAAGAAAAATGCTCTCCTTCAATTAGCTCCCACTTATCATCGGGAACTTTATCGAAAAGCTCGCAGATGTCGTAGATTCGCTGTAGCGACACCTCTAAAGCTTGAGAGAGTTCATTGTCTCGAATAGTGCATTTCTCAGCCATTTTCTTTCTAGGAGTATGCCGCCAGTAAACTGTCTCTCATAAGCTTCAGTCGGTTAAACACCTTCCCGTCACCACCCTGATCAGGATGGTGTTGGAGGGATAACTGCCGAAAAGCTCCTTTGATGTCGTCTGCCGTAGCCTTGCTTGGGTCTAGCTGAAATACTTCCCAAGGGCGGAAGTTGCGGAATATATCGATCCCGTTGATGCAGTCCTTGCCAATGGCATCACGCTCAGACTCTGGTAGTTCAACCCATTCCCGATAAATTTGCTGCCATGCTGCTTTGTTGTTGAGCTTTAGCTTGGCGTCAGCGACATAAAGCTTGAAGGTCGCATTTTTCTTAAGCTCGTCGTAGCTTTTGCATCCCAAGGCTTGAGTGACCCCGGCTTTTAGCTCCGGCAGGGTAAGCTCAGCCTGCTTGAATGGCCCCCCGTTGACGAACTCGGCCAAGCCGAGGAGCACCTGCTCGTCGTAATCATGCGCTGATGCCAACTCCCGAACTTTGCCCCTAACTGCATTGAAGTTGGGGCGCTTTATCCTGGTAGATTTGGATTTAGCCATACTGGGGGCTCCTCTAAGCCGAGGGCTCTTGCCCGCTACTCACTACATTTCCAAAGTGCCCGCACCTTAGTCCGTAAAGTACGCGGGCTTGACACAAGATTTAAATACGCCTTCATTTGAGTAGTTGCGCGACGAGGCAAACACCGGGACTAGGCCAGGGGAGAGCCTGGCCTCTGGGCTGTCCTACACATCGGGAAAAACCCATGGAAAGCTCACTGATGCAGCTTACATACGCCTGCGATTGATACCCGGTAAGCACCTGCCCAATAACCGGGCAACCTAAACTCAGGCATAGATACACCCTGATAGAGCCCCGCCAAACCTAGTAACCACGGAGGGGCTCTTTTTCGCGGCAATAAAAAGCCCGCTGGTTTCCCAACGGGGGTATGGGTGTAATTTTCTCAGAGTAACGACTTGGGCTGATAAGCATGGCGATCGCCTGTTGTTAATGCCGAGAGAACTCCCCCTAGTGGATTAACCCACCGCTAGGGGAGCCCTTACGGAACAGCTATAGTCTCCGCAACCCTGAACAACCGTAATCCATATCACCTGTTTACCTACGGTTAAACACGTGGCACAGGCGGGAATGACTTCTGAAACGGCTGAATTTGTACCTTGTCAACTTCCCCCAAGGACAAGGAGCCAGTGACATGAATTTATTGCCCCCAAACAATCTACGAGCCCTCTGGAATCGATCAGCGGCTCTGCGGCGGGCTGCGCTCAAGGTAGTGGCGCTAGTGATTTGCTTAATTGGCTTGAGTGCGATCGCACCCGAAAAAGCCCATGCCTTTGCGATCTACCACCGCACTGGCGACAACGCGCCGATGCATGCCAAAGTCATCGAAGGCGATTTTAGAACCAATATCAGCCCTGGCGGCGGCGAGGCCTGCAACTGGAAAAACAAAGACTGCAACCCATCAGGCAAGCGGGATGCAATGCTGACAGCCCAAATCGAGACTGATAACTTTACCTGCGTCGTCAAAATGCCTGCGGGCGGATACGCCATGCTGGTCTCGCGGGATCGCTCCAACCTAGGCCTGCCGCCCGATCGCTACTGTCAGTCCCGTGACTGGAATGAAAAGGTAATCGACACTGCGCCTTACGGTACCGATTTGCCTATATCTCAGCGAGACGTGCGCTTTTTAGCCACCGCCGATCCCCAGTATGAAAACAGCAACAACGACTGGGACAAAAAGGCTGAAAACACAACTGCGCAGATGCGCCAACGTCTGCAAACCGGCGGCAACATCCGAGGAATTTTGATCGCGGGCGACCTTACCGACTACACACGCGGTACCCAGTGGTCGCAGTACAAGCGCAGCATTGATGGAATCTCTCGTTTTGTCTACGACGGCCTAGGCAATCACGACTATTACACGCCAGGGGATTGGCTTAAGAAAGCGGCCTGTGACCTGGGTCGGTCAGAGTGCATCAACCCCGGCCAAATCAAAGCGGCGATGACTGACCGCAAGCGCGGTACGCCCGTTACCAACACCAAGAATCCACATTATTCCTGGGACTGGCAGGACGTTCACTTTGTGCAGCTCAACCTCTTTCCCAGCGATACTACCTCGCCCCAGTACCCCCAAAACGACCCCTATGGCAGCTTGTCTTTCTTGAAAAACGACTTGCAGCGCTACGTGGGTAACTCGGGCCGCCCGGTGGTTCTGGTGCAGCACTGCGGCTTTGACGACTTTTCCATAGGGAAGAGCGAACAGAAGGAGGAATGGTGGACCGAGGCCCAGCGTAAGGCCTATTGGGATGCGATCGCACCCTACAACGTGGCTGCTATCTTCACTGGGCATCTGCATCCCACTCCCGAAGGTGGTTGGTATATTCCCTGGACCCGTCCCGATGGCAGCGCCGCTGGCCCAGACATGATTCCCACCTACATCGCAGGCTGTACCCGCACCGGAGCCTTTTTGGATGTGCAGATGACCAACGGCCAAATGACTGTTTCTCGGATTGGGTACTACCCCGAGCAAGGCTACTTGGCAGAGGTAGACCGCAAGGTGGTTTCCCTCTCTCGGCCTGCAGCCTAATGATAATCAACTAGTTCAACCGATTACTTAACGCGCTCAAGCCCCTGTTTAGCAGCAAACAGGGGCTTTGTGCTCTCTACAGCATTAAGAATAGTTTGCCTGGTCTCTACAACTGAGCGATCGCCTCCACCTTCTCCTCCTCCGACACATCCAGGTACCGTTGCAGCGCCGCCATCGACGACCACCCGCCCAGGTCTTGAATTGCCTTTAGTCGCACCCCCGCCTTATCTAACCGCGTTGCCCAGGTGCGCCGATTGCTGTGAGTGCTGTACCCGCGCAGGCCGAGGCGGTCGCACGCCTTGCGCAGCGCTAAATCACAAGCTTGCCGCGTAATCGGCCCCTCCCCACTCCGCCCCGGAAACAGATACCCCCGGTTTGGCAACTCTGCCGCCGCCAGCACTGCCTTCAGATTGGGATGGATCGGCACCGCCCTTGTGCGTTTTGTCTTTGTCGTCGCCTTGCGCAGGACCAGCGTCTCCCCCACCACATCCTCCGCCCGCAGCTGCCGCGCCTCGCTCACCCGACAGCCGGTGTAGTAGCAGATGGAGAAGAGCGATCGCATCTTGAGGCTCAATTCCTCCATCACCTGTTCAAACTGATCCGCCGACCAAATTTCCGCCTGGTCGTGGCGATTTTGCTTCGGCACCGATTCACCTCAGAATTGGATCCAAACTACCCTCGCAACCCTTGACTTGCTCTTTTTGATATTTCAGCAAGTACAGTTTATCGGAATAACAAGGGTTTTAGCGATTTGGAATTGAAAGGGCTCAAAATATTGATGCTTATTGAGAATAGAGTCCCCGTGTTGAGAGTTGCGAAAACTTTAAAACGGATCCGCTACCAGAACGTCATTGCCTTAACGGGATGTGGTTGAGGATACGGCATGAGTGTTGAAGATGTCGTACCGAATTGTTTTTAGTAAAAAAAGTAGTTTCAATTAGTTTCAATTAAATGAAAGTAGTTTCAATTAGTTTCACTTGAGTGAAAGTAGCTTTGGCGAAGACTGGCTAAATGCTGCCATTCAGCAATCTGAATAAATTTAGGGTGGTCGCTTTTGGAAAGCTTCGCTAAGCTAAGAAAAACTGAATATCCTTGCTTCCTCATTGCTTAATTAATTCAAGCAAGTGACAGGGGCAAGGAACCCATGCCTTTGATTCGATTAATGAACTCAAAGGCTTTCCGTAGATCTGCTTGCCTAAGATCATCAATATCTACAGCATTAAACTGGCTGCCTAAAGCCAGTTAGTTTTTGTCTTTGCTGAAAACAATTTTAGGGATTTCAAAAATTTTCGCAAATCGTTTCAGCCCTTATTTCTTAGGGTCTTTAGAGATTGCAGCGATTTTTGCTTGCCTACTTTAGGCTCCCTGAATTTCTGCTGAAATCCAGCAAAAACGGAGGTTCAAATGTCTTTTTGGATGAGTCATTTATATCTACTCAGACCACCTAACTGCCTACATCTAGATGGCTTTGCCACTGGAATTATCAAACAGGCTCGGCCAAACTGTGTTTTGTTGGATCGGTTCACACTCTTAACAAAACTTCAGGATTCTGTTTTCCTGCGTCAGGAAAACAGAATCCTGAAGACCAATTTCATGGATTTAAACTATCGCTGTAAATCGCTACAGCCTTTGTTTTTCAAGGTTTGCAGAGATTTGCGTCGATTTGCTGTTTGCTGTCTTAGGCACCCTAAGTTTCTGTCAAAAACCGACTAAAAAGCTGTTTCACATAACTTGATCCCATGAACCGTTTGATCAAACACCTAATTTTCAGGAAAAAAGGAGACATTAACGAATGACGACAACATCAGGCTACGCTGTAGCCGATTACTTGGCCAGCGATGGTATCTGCGAAAAGCAGAAGCGAATTTTGAATGCTAAAACGGCCTTTAAACACTTCCTCCGAGCTCGGGGAGTATCTAAACAGGAGATTAAGTCCGATTTTGAAGGTGCCTTGGAGCGGGTTCCTCTGTCATGTCTCCAAGATTCTGACGTAGTCCTGGCTCTATATTTGGATGAGTGTGTCAAGGACGGCCAGTTGTCGGCGCGCTCGGCTAGCAACATCAAGTCAGACTTTGCCGGTTTTCTAAAGTTCACTAAGCAGCAGGAGTACTTCCGGCTAAACGTAGAACACTCGAACCGCAAATATGCGCCATCCGCTCGAAGTGGAGAAACTTTTTATGGAGTACGGCGGGGTAAAGGCAAGAACCCTAAGTTGGCTCCCTATTCCTTGTCAATTGATCAGTGGTCTGAAACAGCCCAAAAAGAGCACACTGCTATGGCTGATTTTTGGACCCGACGCGAGGTTGGAAACCGGCAAACCCCACCTATTAGAGCTGTCAGCATGGAAAGGCACACCCGCAATATCGAGAATTTCTTTGGATTTCTGATCAATGTGTTAAAGGGGGACTTGGCTACCCTTGGAATTACTTTGGAAGATTTGAAGACCCCACTTCCTAGTCTTAAGATTACAAAGGCGAATCTTTCTCTGTCGTTAATGACCGAAGTTAAGCTTCTTCAGCGGTTCACCGAGTGGGGCCTCAATGATCGTTGGGCGGGGACAGGGTATCCCCCCAATAGTTATAGGTGGGTGCAAGGGATAGTGTCCACAGCAAAGAAGATTGCCCAGTGGCTTAATCGGTTTATGGAGGATTACGACGAGGCGGGAGCGGTTAAAGTTCTGAGTCGATTGCTAAAGCGCTATCGGCAGCGAATGAAGGGAGAAAGCTCTAAAAAAGAGGAAATCCTACCTTCGTTTTCGCAATGTGCGATGGCTGTTGAGTGGCTCAGAGAAAGCTGCGCTCCCCGGGTCCGCCGCGGCGTTCCCCGGACCCGCCGCCAGAAAAAAGAAGCGTTCTGGACCTATCGGCGCAAGGACAGTGCGATCGCCCGGTCGTGGCTCCGTTATTTAATGTGTGCTTTGCTGCTTTACTGTGCGATGCGCCAGCGGGAGCTTCGAGAGCTTGAATTAGGGCGTACTTTATTTCGGCGGGAAGACGCCTATTGGATTGTTTTAGGGCCCGACGATCACAAGAACGGTTCTAAGACTGGGAAGTCGCGAGAATACCCCATTCCTGACTTGTTGACGGCTGATCTCGATGAGTGGCTGATGGTTTGGCGGCCTAAGATTGCGGCAATGGTGGCTGAAAAATATCCCCAAAATGAGCACAACCCGAATCTGGTGTTTTGTTCTCTAGGGTCAAACTCGAGTCTTGAGATGCTGGGTCAACCCTTTAAGCACAACAATCTGTATTCGATCATCACCTACTCTATGTACCGCGCGACCTCTGCTGTGTTTGGCAAGGGTTTTAAGGTAAACCCTCATCTGTTCCGACACATTGCAGTAACCCACCAGCGCGAGCATGGGGATCCTAATCAGAGAGAAGCGCTCGCAGAGATGATGGGCCACTCTTTATCAACGGCCGAGCATTTCTATAAGAAGGTGCAATCTTGGCGGATTGCCCAGAAGGCTAAGGGCTGGTGGAAGAGCTATAATCCCCACGCCCGTCCGAATTCTGCAAATAATAAGGGGGAATAAAGCACTCATCCCTTGCTTGTAGGTTTCTCCTAAACAGCCCGTCCAGGATACCCTGGGCGGGCTTATATTTTAAGGAGAGGTCGGTGCACAGCAGAGCGGATTTGGCGATGTTGTCTCCAAGGTGTTTAGCTAAGCACATCTACTCTGTGCCAGTAAGGCTACAAGGTGGACTAAGTTTGGCCTATGCTGGTCTGTGCCAGTTGTCTCAAAGCCTGGTTTTGCCGTTTTACCTAATAGTCATAGCTAAAGCTCTCAATTGGCGTAGATGCTTTGTATAGAGAGGGTTTTCGCAGGAGATTCAGCTGCGGCATGGTTGCGGCGCGGGCAACTAGCCT
>NZ_JAYGIH010000024.1:0-6361 GCF_034932455.1 Leptolyngbya sp. CCNP1308
TTGGAGATGTCGTGAGACCCACAAGTTGGACAGGTCATCTCGATTGTCATGGAGCCTACTCCCTCAGAATCTAGGAATACGTCGGCGTTACCTTATTTCCCTCTATCCTTTACGTTAATCCACTACCAAAGATACAATAGACAGGCATGCCCAGGTCTTGCAGGCGCTGGAGCATGGAGCGGAATAGGGCATCGTCCTGCTCGCTCTTAAAGCGGTAGAGGATGGCAATCTCTGAGGGGCTGTAGCTCAGCATCACCAGGCGCTGCACCTGCTCGACAGCGACATCTACAGCCTTAGCTTTAGTGCCCGCTTGGTAGAGGATTGGTCGAGGCCCACTTCTAAGGGCAGCTTCCGGCTCAACAGTGGGGAATGTAGCATCGTCTGTGAGGTCTTGCTCCGTCTTCTTCACTACTGTCCAGGCGGCTTCTAGAATCTCGCGGGTGTTGCGGTAGTTTTGGGCCAACTTCATCGTGCGGCCCTGAGCTTTGATGCCTACGGACTTCCATGTGAACTGAGCCCGTTTGTAGAGGCTCTAGTTGCCATCGGAGACTACCACCAGATCGCCGTTCTTTGAGTCTTTAAGGCCAGCGACACAGCACTCAAACCATTCGCGGGTAAAGGTATGGGCCTCATCCACCAGAATGGAATCCCAGCAGTGCTCTGGAGGTAGCTGCTGGAGGGCAGCTAGAACCTTTTGGCCGATGTGGACATTGCACTCTTCCTCAGTCTTAAAGCTGTTATAGCTGGGCAACCACTTAATCAAGCTTTTGGCCCAGTCGTGAAAGTGCATGACCTCAATGCGGTCTTTGTACTGGGGATTCATGGTGTCGCCATGCAGGAGCGATCGCAGGTGGGCAGCCAGTGTGATGTTGAAGCACAGGATCAGGATGCGCTGGTCGAGTAGGCGGTTGGCCAGGACTTTGGCGCGGGCCAGCAGGATCAGGGTTTTGCCAGAACCAGCTACGCCAGAGATCAGGCGGTGGCCATCCTTCATGTTGCGGGCCATGCGTTCCTGGTCGAGGTCGAGGGGGACAATCACAGTGCTGCCTTCGGGCAGGTTAGCTTCAGTGAGCACGCTCTTAGGCCCAGCAAGCTTTTGTTTGATGACGGTTTCGGGGTGCAGGCAGCCCTTAATCGTGTTCACCTGGTCTACAGTCAACGCCGGAAAGTCGAAGTAGACCTTGAACATGTCCCGCAGCCGCTGCACTAGCATCTCTGAGCTGTAGTTCTCCCACTCCAGCAGTTCATCTCGGTAGGCGACCTGGGGCCGCTGGAGGAAGTTGTAGAGGTTTTCCTCATGGGCCTGGGGTTCGTTGATGTTGCTCATCACAGCAGCTGTGCCCATGGGGAAGACTAGCTTGCCCTGGTAGTTGCCTTCGGGCTGGCGCAGGATGGGGTAGCCTTTGAAGCGCTCTGCCGCTTCACAGAAGTAGCCGTGGGCTTGGCGCAGGGGGGACTGATGACTCTCGCTCACCCCATGTTTGTCTTTGACTTTGAAGAACTGCTCTCCAGCTTCCTCGATGTTCCCGGCATACCAGCCTTTCACCTCAATGATCAGCAGGCCAAAGGTAGGGCTCAGAATGGTGAAATCGGGATAGAGGTTGCGCTGTAGGCGTGGCTCATACCAAACGATGAAATCCTCTGTCAGCTTAGTTTTGAGGATATTGAAGAGGCGCTGTTCGCCCTGACTGGCGATGGAGGGAATGGTTTCGGGGATGGTGAGAGCCATAGATGTCTGGATGGTCTGCTATGTCTAGTTATCCCCAGAACAGAGGCAAAGCCTAGCAGACACATCATAAGCACACCAAAAAGTCTGCTTGGTTAAACCTCAGGTAATGGCAGGCGCAACCAAATGGGAAGATGATCGCTAACTTCATGCTCAAATTTTTTATAGAACTCTTTCTTCTCCTGGCTAGTTAATTCTTCGATAGGCGGTAGATCCAAAGCCTCACGAAACAATTCAACAAAATTCACGACACCATAATCTGGGCCTTGGGGTGGCTCAGACCCCATCTCTGGGTTTTTGTCGTAGGAGGGAAGGCGTGGGTCATGGCTGAATAAGCCAATTTGGTCAAATGTCTCACTCAAACGTGCATTAGTGCGGAACGGTTCGGTAAAGCCTTTGTGGACATCTAAAAATGGGAAATTGACATTGACACTGCTGCCAGATGCCTGCATATCTTGATTAAAGGTTTTAATATGTCTCTCAATTCGGGGCCTATCTCGTTCTGGATTGCCAAAGCTTAGGTTGAGGTCTCCCATGAGAATAAAATTTGGGAAACTTGAATTATCCTTCTCCTGTACTCCACCTATTATCCACTCCATTAGAGCATCAAAT
Organism: Leptolyngbya sp. CCNP1308; assembly: GCF_034932455.1. Lineage (NCBI taxonomy): Bacteria > Bacillati > Cyanobacteriota > Cyanophyceae > Leptolyngbyales > Leptolyngbyaceae > Leptolyngbya > Leptolyngbya sp. CCNP1308. The sequence goes on from NZ_JAYGIH010000024.1 coordinate 2,339, forward strand.
TCTTGGCGGCGATCGTCAACAGAATCGCCAAAGTAAAGATGGGCATTGACTGCCATGATTTTATAGGGCTTTGTTTCAGGATGTCCGACTATCTCAAAGCTGGCACAGAAGGGTTGGCGGATAAAGTTCAAAAAGACGGGAATCTGAACTTTTGGTGCCTTCGGTTCAGGGCCAACAGGATTTTCTTGCCATGCATCACGGGCTTGAAGATACTTTACGTAAGGTGTAGCCGTTTCTACCAGCACTTTGTAATTATCAACGATAGTCTTTAGTACTTTTGTGCGGTCATAGGAGATATCAGAGACAATGTTGCCCCGACGAATGAGGTTTTGGTTATAGATAAACCCCAGACGCTCACCGAGGCCCTGTTCGCCAGGGAACTGCCCAGTTTTATCGGAAACAATAGCGTTATAATCAGGCCCCATCAGGCTTACCAACTTCTCAAAGCCCTCAAGGTCGCCCATAATTTCCTGAACGGATAGTAGATCGAAGTGTCTACAAATATGGGCAAGAAAGTTCCAAGTGTTCGTGCTTCGACTGTTTGCCTTGCCGAGCTTGCGGATATTGAAAGATCCTAATATAGCAGAACCATAGGTGCGCTGAGGAATGCCATATTTATAGGGATCGCTGGCCAAAAGAGAATTTATCTTTGCCCACTCATCAGCAGTCAAATCAGCCATTGCCTTGACCTCTAAGATAGCTATGTCTTTAAGGATAGTGACTTGATCAGAATTAGGATGTCAACTACTTGTACTTAACCAATATTTTTTAACTAAGCTTCCACAGCTTCCCATGAGCCGTCACTTCAGCGGCCACCATCCTTCCTTCTAAAGATTTCAAAATGGCTCGGGTCGATTCCTGATGCAGCTCGGCTAGGTTTGCGATCGCCCCCACACTCTGCCCCTCCAACTCACTACAGCAGTTCAATACCCGCAGAGCCATACGCTGAGGGGCATCGAGGTGGGGCGCGATCATGTCCTGCTGGTTGCGCGGCAACTTGCGGAAATAGGTGAGGAAATCTGCGGCGTTGGCGATCGCACTCAAGGTACTGGAATACATCTCTCTTCACCGGATCGGGTTGTCTCCTAATTTGCCTAGAATCGGGCGACAACCAGATGCCACCTAACCGGGTGACTACCACCCACCTAACCGGGTGATAGGCCCAAACCTAAACGGGTTGACTTTGTGAACAATGGTTTCTGGGGGCTTGACCAGATTCGGGTGAGTCAGATCCGAAAATGTGCGGAGAATTTTGTAAGACTCATTCTCAATAAGGAAGACTGAAAAGCTTGGTCAACGAGAGAATGAGGGTTTGAGGCCCCAAAACTGTCGGATTTTTGACCATATTACTGACAGTTTGTAGAATGGTACCTATGTACACCCCAGTTCGAGCCAAAAATGAGGTTTACCGGAGTCGAGAGCATCTGACTTTGGAAGAGGTGACGCGACTGATCGAAGCGGCTAGTGAACGGGGTCGTCATCGCCTGCGCGATCGCACTCTATTACTATTGATGTTTCGCCACGGCCTTCGAGCTGGGGAAGCGATCATCCTGCGATGGGATGCGATCATGTTTGACGCTGGGGCCATCAGCATTAAGCGACTGAAGCGTGGCGAAAGTGGAGTCCATCGGCTGCAGGAAGATGAACTCAAAGCGCTGGGAGAATTGAGAGAGAAATACCCGGAGAGTGTCTATGTTTTTGCGAGTGAGCGGGGGGGCGAAGCTGAGCACGGATGCGATCGCCAAAATCGTAGACCGGGCTGAGCGGTTGGCTCAGTTGCCGTTGCCGGTTCATCCCTACATGCTGAGGCATAGCTGTGGCTACCACTTGGCTGAGCAGGGGATGCCGACCCGCGACATCCAGGCGTACCTGGGGCACAAGAACATTCAGCACACAGTGAGGTATACGGCAGCGAACCCCAGGCGGTTTGACCGAATTCAGTGGTAGGAGATCAGCTTCAATAGTATTTTATAAAATATGCCAATAGCTCTAGCACTGGAAAAGTTTTCAATCTTAATGTACTAGCAGAAGCTATCTAACAGGCAGTAAATAGGAAGTTAAACCACTAAGTAATGGTGTAAGGATAACTAAATTTGATGACAAGCTGGAAAATGGTTGTTTCTTTAAGTTGAGCCACTCTTCTGCTTTAGCTCTACAATCGTAGGAATTTGCCCATTCTTCTGGTTTTTCTGACGGTATAGGGAAATTCAGATGAATATATTCCCACCCCTTCTGAGAAAGCATGAGTTCTATAGGGAGGTACAAAATTATTAAAATTAAGCTAAAATATGCACCATATATTACTGTAAGGCCTGGCGGGAAAGGATCTTTAATGAATCCTGCATCAGCATGAACTTGTAAAGTATGCTGATATGCACCTGTCGCAAGAGTGCCAAGGCCAATGAGTAGGCTTATGAAGAAGGTTATTAGAAACAAATAGTCCCTAAATAAAAAGTATTTTTCGGTGAACAAAACTGCGTTGGGGTTAAGTTTATCAACGGAGATAGCTAAATAACCTAAAGCAATAGCAAGTGGTATAAATGCTAATATGGAAGAAATAACTATAGCATCTACACGAACTCTAAGTGTGGCTACCTCCTGGGAAGGAAAAATAAAATCAAATTCTCTAAAAAAGTAGAATTGAACTCCAAGAGATAACATTAATGCTATCAAAAACCAAGTTAAATTGATGAATTCTATTTTGGGCAATGTTTTTCCAAGCTTTAAGAAAACACTCATGCCATAGGCTGCGGCTATGGGAGAAACTGCAAATAGAACGCTGACAACGGACATCCAGGCGAGAAAGGCTGAAGTGTTTCTAAAAGCCTCTACTCCCTCAGAGGTTGGCCAGGCTACCTTTAATGTTAGGACACCCAATGAGCCACTAATAATAGAAATTGTTAGTAAGGCATTAATACTGGTCAGCGGTGATATTTTGAGCATTTTTGTGCCGAAAAATCTAAATTCAAGCTAGCTTTTTCAGAATGATTAATCTAAATTAATCATTCTGATTTTACATTCCCAATATCATCAAAATTTAGCAGGAAAATTTAGTGCTAGAGTTTCTTGTAATTAACCATCTGCAAAAATAACGAGTGGAATTGAATGCTTAAGGTAGCAACAATTATCTCCTGGAAAACGTAGTCGATTACTGCAAGAAGGCTAGCCTGTCGCGAATGAAGGTAATGCTAGCAGAGCAGGGACTGGCCTGTCTAATATCCCTCTAAAAGTCTCTGGTTTCCTCACAGGCATTGCCCGAAGACCCCTTAAACCCAAGCTTTTATTATTAAATCACAAGCTTTAGGTCTTAGCTATGAGGTAAAACATTCTTCAAACTTTTGGAGATTTGTCAGGCAGCCAGTATCGACACTCTCAAAATCTGACTAGATTGCGCGCCTCAGCCACTTCCTCAACTAAACCAGCCACCGCCAAACTTTCTGAGAAAGCACCTGCCTCAACCGTGGTAAACCGCAGAGCCACATCCTCGCGCAGCACTTCTATCAATGGTTGTGATGCGCCATAGCTCAGATAGGTTTGCTCCAGGTGGGGGGTAGCCACCACCAACCGCTCAGCCTTGGGCAACCGATCGCGTTTCTTATGAGAGTTGAAGGCAGGATCCGACGGCACCAGGTTCCATAGTTCGTTGGTGGGATAGACCGATATCGGCAAGATGTGGTCGAGGTCGTAGTCGATGCCCTGATTGATGGGCTTCTCAGTCCAGGGGCAGGTAAAGGTAGTGCCTTCCATAATCAAGATGTCGATTTGGTTGCGTTCCCAGGTCAGCGGGCGGCGGTTGTCCGGGCGGGCGGTCAGCAGGCCGTAGATGTAGCCTCTATCGTGGTCACTGACTCTGCCGCTGAACAAGCACCACTCATGGATACAGAGAGCTTCGACCCAGACTCAGATCTTGCACCTTGGCTGGGGGGATGAGAGAAAAGGGCGTGAAACGTATAGACAGCAAGGACCATGAAGATTCTTGCCCACGCCCAAGAGCTAATTTACCAACTGTTGGACGGGATGCCG
>NZ_JAYGIH010000025.1:0-5954 GCF_034932455.1 Leptolyngbya sp. CCNP1308
TTGGTCGCCACGTGTCGGAGATTTTGCCCGCCGACGTGGTTGAGCTCAATCTTCAGGCCATCAGCCAGGCCCTGGCGACCCATGAGGTGCAAACCCACGAACAGCAGATTTTGGTGGGAGATCGCCTACAGCAAGAAGAACTGCGGGCAGTGCAGTGCAGCGACGATGAGGTGCTGTTTTTAATTCGCGACATCAGCGAGCGCAAGCGCACCGAGCTAGCCCTGCAGCGGAGTGAAGCCCACCAGCGGGCGCTGGTCGAGGCTCTGCCCGATTTGCTGGCGCGGTTGAGCAAAGATGGCATCTACCTGGAGTTTGTTGCTAACCCCGCGTTTCATGTAGTGGGCGGTTTGCCAGAGTTGGTCGGCACCCATGTGACCGAGTCGTTGCCCCCGGTTGCGGCCCAGCAGCGTCTCGATGCGATTGCCCTAGCCCTAGCCACTCAAACCATCCAGTTTTATGAGCACGATTTGTCTACGGCAGAGAAAATGCAGATTGAAGAAGTCCGCGTGGTGCCCTACCGGGACGATGAGGTACTGGCTCTGGTGCGGGACATCAGCGTTCAGAAAGCTGCTCTCCGGGAACGCAAACAGGCCGAACGTCAGCTCAAGGAACTCAACCAATCGCTAGAGCGGCAGGTGGCCGCGCGCACCGCTGCCCTGGAGGAGCGCGAGGTGCGCTACCGGGGCCTGATGGAGGGGGCCAGTGATGCCATCGTGGTGGCCGATATGGAGGGCAATATTCTGGAGGTAAATCGCCGCGCGGAGGAGCTGTTTGGCCACGGGCGCGATCAGCTGACCCAGATGCACCAATCCCAACTGTATCCACCAGACCACCAGGCAGAGCTGATTGCCCTCTTTCAGGGATCTATTGATATCCCCCATTTTCAGGCTTTGAACATCCCCATCCGGCACGCCGATGGCCGACATATTCCGGTGGATATTACCGCGACGACCATCACCCTGGGGACAACCCGGGTGGTGCAGGGTATTTTTCGCGATGTCAGCGATCGCCAGCGGCTGGAAGAAACTCTGCGCCTGCGGGAGCGGGCGATCGCCGCCAGCCGCCATGGCATTGTGATTACCGATGCCCGCCAACCCAGCAACCCGATCATCTACGTCAACCCCGCCTTTGAGCGCATTACTGGCTTTTCTTCGGCCGAAGCCATAGGGCATAACTGCCGCTTCTTGCAGAGTAATCAATTGGAGCAGCCTAGCCTGCATACTCTGCGTCAAGCTATTGCTGCTGGCGAAGACTGTACCGTAGAGGTGATTAACTACCGCAAGAATGGCGAGCCATTTTGGAACGACCTCAGCATTTCGCCCATTTATGACCCCGAGGGCCAGCTCACCCATTTTGTTGGCATTCAGACCGATATTAGCGATCGCAAGCGGGTGGAGGCCCAGCTGCACCAGCATATGCACGACCTAGAAGAAGCCCGCCACGCCGCCGAGGCGGCCAATCAGGCCAAGGGCGAATTTCTCGCCAACATGAGCCACGAACTGCGCACCCCCCTCAACGCCATTTTGGGCATGACTGAGGGGCTGCAAGAGCAGGTGTTTGGCGCTATCAACGAGCGACAGCTCAAGGCTCTCACCACCGTCGAGACCAGCGCCTCCCACCTGCTCGCGCTGATCAACGACATTCTCGATATGGCCAAAATTGAGTCGGGCCAAATTACCCTGCACCTAACCCCCACGGCGATCGCTCCCCTCTGCTATTCAAGCCTGACCTTTGTGCAGCAGCAGGCCGACAGAAAACGCATTCAGCTGATAGATTGCATTCCCCCCAATCTGCCTGACCTGGTAATCGATGAGCGGCGCGTGCGCCAGATTTTGATCAACCTGCTCGCCAACGCGGTCAAATTTACGCCCGAGGGAGGCTGCGTTAGCCTGACAGTCGTGCCAAAGTTGTGCCAAGACGGCGACGAGATCCAGGCCGTGATGCGTTTTACCGTCAAGGATACGGGCATTGGCATTGCCCCCGACGACCAGCAAAGACTGTTTCAACCCTTCATTCAAATCGACAGCGCCCTCAACCGCCAGTACGAAGGCACAGGGTTAGGCCTCACCCTGGTGAAACAGTTCACCGAGCTCCACGGTGGCCAGGTGGGGTTGACCAGTGAGGTCGGTGTCGGCAGCAGCTTCACCATCGACCTGCCCTACGAGCTTGGGGCAGGTCGATGGACAGCCAGTCCGGCTACCGCCGTCGCCAGTGCCCCAGAGGCCCCGGCTATCCCTAACCAAAAGCCCCTAATTCTGCTGGCGGAAGACCAGGCGGCCACGATCAGCACCGTGGCTAACTACCTAACCGCTAAGGGTTACCGCCTGCTGCTGGCCCGTCAGGGCGAAGCGGCCATAGCTCTGGCCCTGGCAGAAAACCCCGATCTGATTGTGATGGATATGCAGTTGCCGGGGATAGATGGACTGGAGGCGATTCGCCGCATCCGCGACGAGCCGCACCTGGCCGATCGCCCAATCATTGCGCTCACCGCCTACAGTGCGGTGAGCGAGCGCTGCCTGGCAGCCGGGGCTAACCAGCACCTGGGCAAACCGCTAAAACTCAAGCAGCTGGCCGCCACTATTCAGCACCTGCTTACCCCCCTCGCTCCATCCACCCTGTAGTTCACCAGCAGACCTATGCCATCCGCCTTTATCTTGATCGTTGACGACGATCCCAATAACTTTGATGTCATCGAGGCCCTGCTCGACGCCCAGGGTTATCAGCTGCACTACATCAGCACGGGGGAAGCGGCGATCGCCGCCCTCGACTACCTGGCCCCCGACCTGATTTTGCTCGACGTGATGATGCCCGGCCTCGATGGGTTTGAGGTTTGCCAACGGATCAAGTCTTCGCCCGCCTGGGCCACCGTGCCGGTCATTATGGTGACGGCTCTGAGCGAAAAACAGGACCTTGCCCGCTGCTTTAGCGCTGGTGCCGACGACTTTATTAGCAAGCCGATCAACCGATTAGAGCTGATCGCCAGAGTGCGATCGATGCTGCTGCTGCGGGAGCAGTATCGGCAGCTAGAAACCTTTAACGCCCAGCTCGAAACCAAGGTGCTAGAGCGTACGGCCCAACTCCAGACGATCATTTCCCGCGATGCCTTAACCCAGTTGCCCAGCCGGGCCGCCCTAAACCAAACCCTGACAGAGCTGCTTCAGACTGAGAATTCGGCCTTTGCGGTGATTTACATCGACTGCGACCAGTTCAAGCTGATCAACGGTTCCTTTGGCTACACCCTGAGCAATCAGCTGCTTAAGGCGATCGCCGAGCGGCTTCAGCAGCTGGTGCCCAGCGGCGATCTGCTGGCCTGTCTGGGGGGCAACGAGTTCTGTATTTTGCTGCGCCAGACCAGCGATATAGAGCGGATCAAATTGCTCATCCAGACCATTTTAGACAGCTTTAAGACCCCTTTTACCGCGTCAGGGCTGGATATTTTTATCACCGCCTGTCTAGGAGTTGTTCTAGGTCACAGCGACTACCCCTGCTCTGAGCAACTCCTTCAGGATGCTGGCATTGCCATGTACCGGGCCAAGCAGCAGGGAGCCGGCAGCTATCAATTTTTTGACCCGCAAATGCACCAAACCATGGTGGATCGCCTGGCCCTCGAAAATGACCTCAAGCGCGCCCTCGATCGCCAGGAATTTGTGGTGTATTACCAGCCCATTGTTCACCTCAAAACCCTCAAAATTGCCGGTCTAGAGGCGCTGGTGCGCTGGCAGCACCCCACCCGTGGCCTGGTTGCCCCCGGCGAGTTTATTCCCCTGATGGAAACCACCGGGCTGGTGGTGCCGGTGGGCTTGCTCATTCTCAAGCTGGCCTGTCAACAGCTGCGCCGCTGGCAGCAGCAGGGCTGGACCCATCTGACCATGAGCGTCAACCTATCGGTGCGGCAGTTTGCCTGCCCCACCCTGCTCGACGATATTGACCAGATTCTGGCCGCCACTGGCATCAACCCCGCCCGGCTCAAGCTAGAAATTACCGAAAGCGCCATCATGGACAATGCTGAAACCGCCATTGCCCTGGTGGATGCCCTGCGATCGCGGCAGATTCAGATCAGCATCGACGACTTTGGCACGGGCTATTCGTCCCTGGGCTATCTGCACCAGTTTTTGGTCAACGACCTCAAAATTGATCGATCGTTTACCAGCCAAATCCAAGTCTTGACCTCTAAATACAAGGTCGTCGATACCATTATTACCCTGGGCAAGCAGTTGGGCTTAACAGTCACCGCCGAGGGCATTGAGACTCAACCCCAGCTAGCGCGACTGCAACAGCTCAACTGCGAACTGGGGCAGGGCTATCTATTTTCTAAACCCCTCCCCGCAGCAGACATTGAGTCCCGCTTTCTCAACGTCAGAGATACCTCCCTCATGCTGGTGGCCTAAGGGGTTGCCAATCGCTCCGCTATCAAATCGCCCTGAGCCTCTTTCTAGCTTGAAAGTTCACGGGGACGGTTGCAACTCTGATTGGGAATACTAAGGTTAAACATCGATGAATCGTAGGATTAAGTGATGGGAATATGACGGCCTGACACAAGTGGGTGAAAGGCTTAAAAGTTCGTTAAGCGAAGGAGAAAGAGTGAGCTGACATGAGCCTCTCTCCTTAAGTTTTAAAGGTTCGTTGAGGGATGGTCACCACAAGACAGAGTTAGTAGGGTCTTTAATCGCCTGCGGCCTTTGAATACAGAACATCCAGTGGAGCTAGATCTGACGTGGATGACTTAACAAGTTTGGTGCAGCAGCTACAGGCAGAAAACACCCGTTTGCAGCAGCAGGTGGCGTCCCTGCGGCAGGTCAATCAGAGCCTGCAGGCTGAGCTAGAGCGATCGCAGGCCCCTCCCAATCTCCAGCAGATAGAGACTGCCCTCAGCGACAGCGAAGCGACTAACCAGGCGATTATTAGGGCAATTCCTGACCTGCTAATGCGCATAGGGCGCGACGGCACCTGCTTTAGCTTTTTGCCCCCCAGCTCTGACAACTCGAGCCTTTTTCTACCCGTTGAGCACCATCTGGCGGAGGTATTGCCCCCCGACCTGCTGGCAGACCAGCTGCGGCATATTGAGCAGGCCTTGACCACAGGCGATTTGCAGGTGTGGGAGCAGCAGCTGGTCAAGCGGGGGCAGCTGTGCCACGAAGAGGTGCGCCTGGCGCCGTACAGTAGCGATGAGTGTCTGGTGATCGTGCGCGATATCACCCAGCGCAAGCAGATAGAGCTAGAGCTAGGGGCCAAAATTGAGGAACTGGCTCGGTTCTTCTCGGTGTCAATAGACCTGCTGTGCATTGCCGACACCGGAGGCTATTTTCGTCGCCTCAACAGCGCCTGGGAAAAGACTCTGGGCTATAGGCTGGCTGACCTAGAAAACACTCCTTTTATAAGCTATGTCCATCTCGATGACGTCGCCGCCACCACCGACGCTGTTTCAGCTCTGATCAACGACCAAGAAATTGTCTCTTTCACCAACCGCTATCGCTGCCTAGACGGCAGCTATCGCTGGCTAGAGTGGCGAGCATCGGTGCCGATGGATGGGCTGATCTACGCCGCTGCTAGAGATGTCACCGACAGCCAGGAGATGACCCTAGAGCTGGAAACAACTAAGGAACAGCTAGAGCTGGTGCTGGAGGCCTCCTCAGAGGGGTTCTCAGATTGGAACCTGACCACCGATGAGATCTATTTTTCACCCCAGTGGAAAGCCATGCTGGGCTACGTCGACCACGAACTTGAGAACTCCATTGAGATGTGGAACTCGACTGTCTTTGAGGAAGACAGATTGGCCGGGTGGCAGCTGGTGGACGACTACAACAGCGGCAAAATTGACGGTCTGAGCACCGTGTATCGCCACCGCCACAAAGACGGATCTACAGTGCATATTTTCACCCGCATGACTCATCGCAAAAATGCTGAGGGCCAGGTGGTGCGCATGGTGGGTAGCCACCTCGATATCACCACTACGG
>NZ_JAYGIH010000026.1:0-5405 GCF_034932455.1 Leptolyngbya sp. CCNP1308
GAGGATCCTCTAGGTTCTCAAAGTGGCTTAACAGTGAATCCGTCGGGGGCACTGAATGGGACATGGATAGCCTTGATGTCAAACGTATCCACTAGTATCCCTACTCACCGAGTATGCGTTTGCCCTGTGGATTGATCGCTTTCAGCAGGATTGGCAAAAGCAACAGGAGGGCGATGAAGACGCCATTGCCCTGCGCTGGCGAGAACAGTTTTGGTACCCGGCCTTCAAATGGCTGCCACCAGCGGCGAAATTAACATCCCATCTTTTGGATGACGTGGTGGATCGGTGGAAGCCCAATAGCCGCAGTCGTCAGGTAGCCTGCCAAAAGTTCCAGCGGTTGGCCGACTTTGCCGGTATTGAGTCTAAGGTGCGCGACCGTCAGGGCGATTACCGGCTGAGCAACGTCGAGCGCATTATCCCTAACGACGACGAGATTATTGCCGCCATCGACGGGATGAAAAACAAATCGTGGCAGTGGGTCGCTGCGATGATGGCCACCTACAACCTCAGGGATCACGAGGCCTTTCTCTGTGAGGTGGAATGGCGTGAGTATGACGGTCAGCGGTGGCTGGTGGCCCTGGTGCCCGATGGAACAAAAACTGGCAAGCGCGAAACCTTTCCACTGCCACCAGAGTGGGTTGACCGCTGGCAACTGTGGGAGGTGCGCCGACCCGCCGTGACAGCTCGCATGAATAAAGACTACGGCGATCGCACGTCCACGGCTTTTCAGCGGGCTAAAATGCCCTTTCCACCCTATAGCCTTCGCCACGCCTGGAGTTTGAGAGCTGCCCTGTGGCTAGAGCTACCAACGGCGGTAGCCTCCCAATTCATGAGGCACAACCCCAACGTCAACCTGGGTACCTATCAAAAGCACATTTCTAAGGAACGAGCGGCCCAGACCTATTTTGCGGCTCTGAAGAAAAAGCAGGCTGGTTAAGGGCTGATCAACCTCGCTTGCTGGCCATAGTGCGATCGCGCAGCTGACACTTCTCGATATCGGCATACCAGTCTGGGCGGCGGGAATCCGGCGATCGGCGATCGACAATCTCTTTATTTACCCGATAGTGGCCAGACCGCACCTTGTAGAGACAGGCATCGTAATTCTGGTAACCGAGAATTTGCCAAGCCTTATTGAGCTTTACCAGCTTAGGCATATCCACCTCTCCATTCAGGCGTTGCCGTAGCTCTCGAAGATTGCCTTCGATCAAGTCAAGGCGGGCGTTAAGCCGTTCAAATAACGCTTCCAAAAGGTCATGGGTGTCCATCGTTGCATCTCCAAAACCGATCCACACAAAGCTCTTAGCCGCCTGGGCAAATCGATCCCAGCCGCCCGAAGTTGGCTTTCCGACGGTCAAAAGGCAAAGAATTTGATAGACACACACCTTGATGAGAGCATCTTACGATGAATTATTCGCTGTTAGCTGACTCTATGCTGACTAATTCATAAAAGTTAATAGTAGAAGCGCACGGCTAGAGCTTTTAGATTGTTGTCCCTGAAAGAAAAGCCTTCAGCAATCAGCAATGCTGGAACATGGTCGATAGTAAGAATGCATTCTAGATCTAACGGGCATTAGATCAGCATGTACTGGTGTTGCAGTGTAAAATTGTCTTGATAGGTGACTAATCATAGTTATCTACCAAAGGCGCTGATCACGATTGAACCTTATAGGCTGATTTTGACCCATGCCCCGAGGACGAAGCCCTTCCCCAAGCCCTGATCCTGCAAACCCTGATAAAAAATCCAGGGTGCGCTTCATTTTTGAGCCCGATCGTACCTCTCCCAACGGCATCACCTACTCCTGGCTGATCCACGAGACCTACAACGGCAAAGAGAAAGCGGCCACGGCGACCCGTGCCTTCTGGCTGCCCTTCGCCTACCGGCAATCGGGAAATCACTCCGAGGGAGAGCTACGCGATCTGGCCCAGCAATCGATCTGGCAGATGGAAGCCCAAATTCAGCACCTACGCGAGGAATTTGATTTGGGGATGGCTCGATCCGGTAGCACCGAATTAGTAAGAACGCCTGATGCGGAGAATCTACCCGCAGAGGCAGGCACTGTGCTGGTACAGCCCGTGACCGTTGCCACTCCATCGGCTGACTTGCTCGACGAGTTCACGGACGCCCTATGAGAGAGCCACAGTTGCCGAAGGAGCCAGAGTCCGAGAAAGGACGATTGATGCGTCAGCAATACCTGGCGCTGGCCAAGGCTTCGCTCAAGGATGCCAAGGACTACGAGAGTCTCTACACCCGCTACAGTGATAACCCCATGTCAGCCCAGGGACTAGATCAGGAGGTAGCCAGAGCGGCGCTACAGACCGGCAAGGCTCCCCGACAGGTAATTCAGCTGCTGGCCCAGGGGCCATTTACCCAGCAGCAGATTTTGGGGTTGTCTGATGAAGAAAAGAAGGCGGCGTTGCCCAAATTGATTCAGTACGCCCAGACGACCGTGGACAGCCTTCAACAGCAGCGCTACCTGGAGTATGCCTGCTCGGTGACGGGGAAAATCCAGAGCTATCCTGATCTCTATAGAGATTATGTGAGCAGCGATCTCACCGGCATTCAGTTGGATCAGAAGGTGACGGCGGCGGCGCTGGGGGCCGGGGAATCGGGAGAATCTGTAGCGACGCTGCTACACCAGGGGCCATATGCCCGATTTCAGCAGGATGTGCAGGGGGTGGCCCCGCAAACGATTGAGCAGTATGCCCGAGGGACGGTGGCTCAGGTGCAGGCGATTCAAGCACTCCAGGTAGGGCAGCCGAGGCGGATGCCGACTCGCAACAGGGGTATGGAAGCCTAGGGAATGGCGGAACGTCGGCTGGGGAAGTATTTGACGCTGGAGGAGTTCTGCACCTGCACGCAGACCTACCAGCGGTTTGCTGACCAGATAGAGCCGTTTCCCAAAAATCTGGAGGAGACATTGCCAGCCCTAGAGGTGCTGTGTCAGTACATCATTGACCCGGTGGTGGATAGGTTTGGGCGCGATCGCTTTCTACTCACCTATGGCTTTTGCTCGGTGGACTTGAAGCGGTGGCTGGCGCAGAAAGACCCTGTTACGGGGAAGAAGCACGGCATCGCTACCCCCAGCCTGGACCAGCACATGGCCCACGAGGTGAATCGGCATGGGCGGTACTACTGCGATCGCCTCGGTGCCGCCTGCGATTTAATAATTCTCGACATGCCCAGCGATGCTCTAGTGAACTGGATTGTGGCCCAGGGACTGCCCTTCGACTCGCTGTATTTCTATAGTCCAAACCGCCCCATTCACATTAGCTACGGCCCCCAGCACAAACGCGATATTTGGGCGTTTACCGAACAGGGAACACCGACGCGGTATCGTCCTGATTGGTCATAACTCAACCAAGTGCCGTTCAATTTGCCAGAGCTGATCCGCCGTCAGCCACTCCGGCTGAAACTGAAGTAGGTCGATGCGGCAGTCTGGGTCAATGTCCCGCAGCACATCGAACGCTTTCCAAGAATCATCAAATTTTTCCCAATAGACCAGGGTGATGTCTGACCAGTAGTTCAACGGTTGAGGCATCGTCAGATCCCCAATTACTCCCAATCGCCCCAGGGAAAAGTGGGCACGCAGTCGCTCTGCGGCCTGGCGGGCCAACTGCCACCATTCGGCTTTGCGCTCCCCATCGTGCTGTTCCCACTCCAGCCGCTGGCGCAATCCCTCTATCCAGGTTTGGGGTGGCAACAGTTTGACCGCACTCTCCAGGCCAAAGGTCATGAGCAGCATGGCCAAAACATTGCGGGTGCCTGGGGTCGAGTTAATCAGCAGTTTGCCTTCGATAAACTCAAACTTGGCTCTCGGGCACCAGCTAATGTACTGCTCAAAGGCGATGGTGACGGGTGACGGCTGGATATTGGGAATAAACAGCAGGGAGCCCCACTGGGGGCCTTCTTCGGCGGGCGATCGCTGAAAGTTATCCATCGGCTGCTCGACCTTAAGCGTCCTGGGTTCCAGGGGATTGTAGTCCCCATCCTCTTGCCAGAGGGCATCCGGTCGAAAGGCCAATCCAGGAACGCTGATGGGGCGGTAGTGACTCTCGCTGTCAGGCTGATGAAGTTGATACTGACCTTCGACGAGTCGGTAGAACTCAACCTGCTGCTTCTCAGGATCAATCAGCCAGTATTCTTGAACGCCTGCCGCCTGGTAGTAGTCGAACTTGGTGCTGCGGTCAGCCGCTTCATGCCCCGGCATCAGAATTTCAATCACCAAGTCTGCTGGGCCACTCAAGAAATAGGAAAAGAGCTGATTGAGCCCCTGGCTTTTGTAAATGATGAGATCTGGGGTAAAGCCGTTATCGCCCAGACGCATAACAAAATCTCGCCCCAGCGATTCGCACCCGGCCTGATTCGCCAGCCGAAATGAATCCATTGTCAACTGCTGCTGAAGGCGGTGATGAACCCAGGTTTTCTCGGCCCGACCGGCCTGCAAGTCTTCTGCAACGAACTCCACGTCAGTGACTTGCTCCTCTAGCTGATTGAGGATTTCAAGGTGAGAACCCGTTGGAGGAAGGGTGAGGTCATAGCCTGCGGCAAGGGCCTGGAGCCAGGTTTCGACGGGAGCAAGGGCAACGGCTGCCTCTGCTCTCCAACCCTGGAGAATCTGCCTCAGCAAAAGCCGACTCCCGATTAGGGAATTGCCCACAATCAGCTGACCGTTAATCAACTCCAGTTTGCTTTCTGGTTTGTTGTTGATCCAGTTGTCAAATAGCTCAGAAGTTGGTGGATACAAAGCCATAGCTTTACAAAGCCTTCGCTGACTTTAAACACTACCCTAATGAAAGCATTACCGGTTGAAGGAATGGATCATGGCGAAAAAAAGACGGCGGCTGTCGTTGAAACATAGCACATTTACGAAATGGAACAATGGGATGAGGACTATTTCAATATGGAGGTGCAGGCCTACATCATGGTAAATCAAAGGAGGACTGGAGATTTTCAATTTGGACTGGTTGCCGGAGGTCTTGATGGAGAATTTGTAAGAGATGGTGACACTGAGCGGTTCGAATTCACCTGGGATGGCAATGATGGACACTGGTTCGCTAAAAGGGGATGAATGGCTGAAAGCCTCACCACACATGCCCTTTGAAGATTCCAGTGCGAATTGGCTCAAACCGTTGCTGAATAAGGGCTATGGAGATTTATCTCCTCTTAAAAGACCATTGCCATGATCTTGGGCAATGGCCTAGAGAAGTATAAGATGTTAGTGTTTTCCCTAAGAGGGTGTTTGAAAAGTTAGGGCTTGAGTAAAAAAGCTCACTCCGCATAAGTTGCAGATGAATGTCAGCAATGCCGGAGTGAGACGATGAGTAAAGACTACCCCAGCAACCTAACCCGAGACCAGTACGAGCTTCTGAGTGATTTACTGCCTGCCGCCAAGCCTGGTGGACGA
>NZ_JAYGIH010000027.1:0-2333 GCF_034932455.1 Leptolyngbya sp. CCNP1308
TCACCCGGTCAGTGTGCAAAAACTGCTGCACCTCGGTGACGGTGGTAGTGAGAATTGCCTCCAGGTTGAGGGTCTGGCGAATGCGCTGGGCAATCTCACTCAGCAGCCGCTCTTGCGCGGCCCGCCGCCGCAGGGCCGCCACCTCCGAGCGCCTGAGTTCGGTAATATCCGTAAACGACATCACCACCGCGTAGGGCAGGGGCTCGTGGGGATGCTGCAAGGGGCGAGTGTTGCAGGAAATCCAGGTGGTGCCGTCGGGTTTAACCAGGCCCAGCACCCGATTGTCGACCGACTGCCCAGTGCGCAGGGTGACCCAGGCTGGGTGGTCGTCGTCGGGGCAGGGGGAACCATCGTCTTGGATGAAGGTTAGGGGCATATCAGCCAGCGATCGCCCCACAATTTGCCAGCTTGGCAGGCCTACGATCTTGGTGGCGCTGGCATTGCAGGTGAGCAAGGTGCCATCGGCCTGCACCACGGCCACCCCCTCGGAGAGGGCCGCCACCACCGAACGGTAGCGCTCTTCACTGTCTTGCAGGTCTTGCAGCAGGGTGGTTTTGGCCTCAAATTCCTTGGCCAGGTGCAGGCTGGCCACCAGCAGACCCGCCATCAGCTTGAGGGTCTGCCGGTCTGACTCAGTAAAGGCGTAGGCCTGGGTTGAAAACACCTTGATCACGCCGACTGGCTCGGTTTGAGTGGTGAGGGGCACTACCATCATTGATCGCAGCCCCAAGGTTTCGGCCAGGGAGCGATTGACCCGCCGATCGCGATCGCCATCGGCGCAGTACAGCACCTCGCTCTCCGTCAGGCAGCGCCCGCTCAGGCTATCGGCTATGGGCAGCCGCCAGCCCCGACGGGCCTGTGCCACGCCGCTGGTAGCCTGGCACACCAGCTCTTGGCCCTCTAACAGTTCCACGGCGGCCCCATCGGCGCGGGTGATCTGCAAAGCCCGTTCGACGATCACCTCCATCACCAGCTCTAGGTGGGGGGTGACCAGCGTCACCTCTAGCTGGGTCTCTACAACCTTAGACAGACGCTCTAATTCTTGTTGCAGGGCGATTTCAGACTGCTTGCGCTCGGCCTCAAGCCGCACTTTTTCACTGATGTCTTTCATAAAGCAGTAGTGGCTGGGGCTCTGCTGCTGGTCGTCGTAGGCCGTCACCATAAACAACTGCTTGTGGAAAATTGAGCCATCTTTGCGGACTCCTCGGGCTTGAACGTTGACCTTGCCCTCGACCAGCATGTGCTCGTAGGCCCGGATGACCTGTTCTAGATCGTCAGGATGGACGGTACTCTCCCAGGGCTGGCCGACGAGCTCGTCGGGGGTGTAGCCCACCATGGCGGCATAGGCCTGGTTGACACTGGTGTAGCAACCAGCCGCATCGAGACGAGAGATGCCCTCTACGGCAAGGGCAAGGGCGGTGCTCATTTCTCTCAGCTCGCCCTCGGCCTGCATCCGCTCGGTAATATCTTGGGCGATGCCAAACAGGCGCACGATATCGCCCTGGGCATTGCGTTCGGCCTGGCCCCGGTCTTCGAGATAGCGCATTGCCCCGTCGTCACGGGTGTATTTGAGCCGGATGCTGTAGGGCTCGCCCGTGGTCAGGGTGTGCTCCACCGCCTGGCGCAGCCGGTCGCCATCCTCGGGATGGTAGAGCCGCAGCAGCTCGTCGAAGCTGGGTGCGCCCAGGGCTGGGTCGCGCCCCAAAATCCGAAATTTTTCGGCGGACCAGGTCACTTTTTGGGTAGCGATGTCGTACTCCCAGCTGCCAACGTGGCCCACCTCCTGAGCTTCTAGCAGCATGGCCTGGCTCCTGTGCAGCGCCAGTTCTGACTGTTTGCGCTCGTTGATATCTTGAATTTGAGACACAAAATAGAGCGGCACCTGCTGCTCGTCGGTCACAATCGATACGCTGAGCAGGATCCAAATCCAGTGGCCCTGCTTGTGGCGGTAGCGCTTTTCGAGGTTGTAGTGGCGAATCTCCTGGTTGAGCAGCTGCCTCATCAGATCTAGATCGGTGTCTAGGTCGTCGGGGTGGGTAATGGCCTGAAAGGTGGTGGCGAGCAGCTCGTCCTCGCTATAGCCCGTGATTTCGCACAGGGAGCGGTTGACCTCTAGCCAGTAGCCCTCTAGGCTGACCAGGGCCATGCCAATGCCGGCATAGTCAAAGGCGTTGCGAAAGCGCTGGTTGCTCAGGTGCAGGGCCTGGTTGCTGGCCTCTAGCTCGGCATTGCGATCGGCCAATTCGGCGGTGCGCTCGGCCACCTTGGCCTCTAGAGACTGGTTGAGCTGCCGCAGGGCAATCTCGCTGCGCTTGCGATCGCCAATGTTGTAG